>JANYIJ010000139.1 GCA_025362095.1 Gemmatimonadota bacterium
CGGGATCTTCCAGTACGCGCTGATCAGGTGCGCACTCCGCGCCTCTTCCACGCTCTTCGCGCTGAGATAGCGCTGCACCTGACTCTGGTCGGTGCCGAAATACGAGAGCATGAGAAACGTGCCGCCAATGATGCCGGTCCAAAATGTGTAGGTCTCGTGCAGGTTGAATGAAAAATCGAACACCTGCAGACGCCCGGTGGCGCCGGCGAGACGCAGCGCGGCATCCGGACGAACGGGGATGCGCACGAGCAGCACGATCACCACAGCGCACAGCGCAAACACGACCACGGCCATCTGCTTTACGTCGGCCCAGGTCACGGCCTGCACGCCGCCAATCATTGTATACAGCACGGTCGGCACGCCGATGATCGCGACGGACGTGATCATGCTCCATCCGAACATGGCGGAGAACACGACGGCCGGTGCCGCGATGATCGTGCCGCACGAGAGCCCGCGCGAAAACAAAAACAGCACGCTGGTGAGCGAGCGCGTCTTGGGATCGAACCGGCGTTCAAGAAACTCGTACGCCGTATAAACTTTCGCGCGGTGCAGGAACGGCACGATCGTCACGCCAAGAATCACCATCGCGATGGGCAGTCCGAAGTAGAACTGCACGAACCGCATGCCGTCGGTCGCGCCCTGGCCCGTGGTGCCGATCAGCGTGACGGCCGAAAGCTGCGTCGCCATCACCGTGAGTCCAACAGCCCACCACGGGAGCGCGCGGCCGGCGAGGAAGTAGCCTTCGATCTCGTTCGTTCCTTTCGAGCGGCGCAGTCCGTCTACGATGACGTAGCCGAGGTATCCGATGACGACGACCCAGTTCAGCCAGTGCATCGTCGCGTGCGGGATTAAGTGTTGAACGGAAAAACGTTCAGCGCGGGTATCGCGCCTGGAGGAGCGCCAGCAGCGCGAGCACGAGCAGCTCCGCTGCGATCACACGCACGAAGACGCGCCTGAACGGCGTGCTCACGGTGTGCTCACGGCTGAATCTTCTTGGGCGCAGCGCGCTCCGGTTCGATTCCCGCAGACAGCAGGTTCACGAACAGTCGCGGTCCACCGGGCACGCCGGCCGGAATCTGACGGAACAGCGAGAGCGACGTGAACACATAAGTGCCCTTGCCGAGCGGTGTCACGAGAACGGCGCCTTTGAGATCGGGCTCGCCGGGATCGTGCATTTCGAGCGGAGTGGAATAGTGCGGATCGACCACCGTCGGCATGTACAGCCCGCGCTCCTGCACCCAGTCTTTCCAGTCAGCGTCGCCGATCTTGTTTGGCGAATTGAGAATGCGACTCTTGGAATCGAGCACGGTAACCGGCGCGTCTTCTTCTGTCACGCGCGATGTGCGCGGGGTTGTCACCGGATAGGGCATCACGCCGGTCGTCGCGAGGTCCTGCCCGTACTGCACGACGAGCGTGCCGCCTTTCTTCGCGAAGTCGAGAAGCCGCGCGTTGTACGCTGCGAGTTCGCGGTGTGCTTCATACGCGCGCGTCCCGACGACCACGGTGCTGAAACGCCCGAGATCGACGACGGGCAGTTCTTCCGCACTGATGATCGTGACCGGAATTCCGAGCTGACGCAGGAACGGCGCCGTGTTGTCGCCGACGCCCGGCACGTACGCGACGCTGAGCGTCGCGGGAATCGTAATCTCCACCGCCTGCAGATAAATCGCCGAGAAGCGATACATGCGGATGGGCCGGATGTGTCCGTACTCAACCGCCTTGAACCCGTCCATGTAGCGGCCGTTCTCGGTCTCGGCGATGATGCCGAACTCGTACCGCCCCGGCTTCAGCTGGCCGCGCACTCGCACGAACAGTTCCTTCTCCTCGTGCGCCTGCAGGGTCATCGAGGCCGGAATAGAATCGACCCGAACTCCGGTTGGCGACACGACCTTGAACGAGAATGTTCGCGGCGTCGACGCAAATGATTTGACGGACACGCGCATCATGTGATCGAGCGGTTTGTTCGCGACCATCCACTCGAGCCCGCGATCAAACGCGAGCGTGACGGCGGGCACGCCGCCGACGGGACGATTCTGTTCGCCAAGCAACGGGTCGGAAGAATGAAACATCACCGGGCCGACGTCCATCGTGATCGTCTGACCCGCGATGCTCGCCGTGATGCGGATGTTCGTCAGCTGGCGCGCGTCTTCGGCCACGGCGACACCCGGCACCGTCGTCAGGCTTCCGGTGCCGATCTGATAGGACACACGCGCGAGCCCATCGGACGGCGAATCGTGCGCGGGGAACAGATCGCCGTTATGCGGGCTCAGCCACCACGGACGCGAATCGACGGTCCCGATGAGATACCGCGTGAGCCGCGCGCTGCTGTCGGGCGAAATAATTATCGGCGCCGACAGAAACGGCAGCGCGTCGTTCATGCGCGAATACGCGAGCGTGACGTTGTCGTGTCCGCGATTGTACACCGTCAGTGTCACTGGCATCGAGTCGCCGAACGCGAGGAGTTCTTGCGGCGCGGTAGCCTCTACCGCGACGCCCGCAGCGTCGAACGCGGCCTCGGCCGTGCGTTTCGTGAGGATGTCGAGCGATGCGTCGAGATCGAGCGCCGCGGGATCGCAGTCGCCGCCGCGCCGCACGTTGTCATCCGCGCCCGCCCGCAGCATCGCGACCGACCCGTCGACCTCCCAAACGCAGCGCGGTGTCGCCGCGCGCGCGTCCTGCGCAAAGCGTGCGGCGCGCGCGAGCCAGCGCACCACGCCTCTGGGATTTCGCAGGTCCGAGCCAGCTCGCGCGGAATCGAGCATCGACTGTACGGTGTTGAGCGCCGCCGTCGCTGCCGGTGCGGCGGATCTCGCGAGCCGCGCGAACGTCGTGTCGATCCCGTCGAAAATCGATTTTTCGTCTGCGGCCGGCGTGGCTTCGTTCACGCGAGAACCTTGCCGCACGACGTAGTCCATCTGCGCGCCGCGCCGGATCTGGAATCCGCCGAAGCCCTGCGAGCGATGCTGCGCGCGGCTCTCGCCTGCGATCTCTGCGTAGCTGCGGCCGAGTACGGGATCGTACTCGCCGACGTTCATGCCAACAGCGCCCGCCACACGATTGCCGCGCGCGCCGCGATAGAACTTTTGCGGCGCCCATGCGCGTCCGTACTTCTTCACAGGGAATCGCACGGTGTCGCCCGCGGCGTCGTACGCTTCGCGCGCGAGAATGCCGGCGACGGTGTGATGCCCGTGCCCGTCGGCCGGCGTGCCCGACCAGACTGAGACCACCACGTGCGGACGGAATGAACGAATCACCGTCACGACATCCGCAAGAAGCGAATCGTGATCCCAGTGCTTGAACGTCTCTACAGCTGATTTCGAAAAACCGAAGTCGAACGCGCGCGCAAAATACTGGTGGCCGCCGTCGATCCGTCTCGCCGCGAGCAGCTCTTCGGTGCGAATCGCGCCGAGCGTCTCGCCGAGCTCGTTGCCGATCAGGTTCTGGCCGCCGTCGCCGCGCGTGAGCGAGAGATAGGCCGTCTCCACGCGCTTTCCGCGCGCGAGATACGCGATCAGCTGCGTGTCTTCGTCGTCTGGATGCGCGGCGATCATCAGCACGCGGCCCGTGACAGTCGCGCCGCGGACGAGCTGGTCCATCGCCGCCGCGCCGCGCTCCTGCGCGTGCGCGGTGACCGGCGCGAGCGCGATCAGCGCTGCAAATCCGGGGGCCGCGAGCGAACGGTTCATACGGCCTTCATCACTCCGCTGGCGCGACGGGCGCCGCTCGGCCGCTGCGGCGATGCCAGCGCGTCGGCGACGATGCGCGCCTGCTCATCGGTGTGCGCCTGCGCGTAGCCTTCCGCAGGACTCGCGCGCTCAGGCCGTCCGATGTAGCGGATCACGAGCGCGTTGCCCACCGAACCGCGCAGGCGCGGCGCAACGTAACTCCACGCCCCCATGTTCTTCGGCTCTTCCTGCACCCATGCGACATCCTTCACATTGGGATACAGATCGAGCACGCGCGAGATGTCGGCGTGCGGCCACGGATAAAGTTCTTCCACTCGCACGACCGCGACATCCGGCGGCAGCGGCTTGGCTGCGAGCTCGTAATAGATCTTGCCGGTGCACAGCACGATTCGCGACACATCCTCGCGTTTCTGCGCGCCCGTGGGATCGTCGATCACGGCCTGGAACGCCTGCTCCGAAAGATCGCTCAGTCGGCTCGAGGCCTGCGCGAGGCGAAGCACCGACTTGGGCTGCATGAGCACGAGCGGGCGGCGCGATTGATCTGCCGCCTGACGGCGAAGGATGTGGAAGTACTGTGCAGGTGTCGACGGATACGCGACCCGCATGTTGCCCTCCGCGCACATCTGCAAAAAGCGCTCGAGCCGCGCGCTCGAGTGTTCGGGTCCCTGCCCTTCATACCCATGCGGCAACAGCAATACGAGGCCTGAATCCTGCCCCCACTTCGCGCGGTCCGCAGAGAGGAACTGATCGATGATCGGCTGCGCGACGTTCGCGAAATCGCCGAACTGTCCCTCCCACAGCGTGAGTGTGTCGGGCGCGGCGCAGCTATAGCCGTACTCGAAACCCATCACCGCCATCTCACTGAGCGCGGAGTTGTAGATCTCAAACGCGGCGCGCGAGCCCGCGACGTGCTGCAGCGGGACATACTCGCTCCCGTTCATGACATCGTGCAGTACCGCGTGACGATGCGAGAATGTCCCGCGCTCCACGTCCTGTCCCGAGAAGCGGATCGACATGTTCTCGGCGAGGATCGACGCGAACGCGAGTGATTCTGCGTGGCCCCAGTCGATGCCACCCGCATCGCCCATGGCGTCGCGACGGCGCTCGAGCTGCTTCGCGAGACGCGGGTGCGGCGTGAACGACGCGGGCCAGTGCAGCAATCCCTCGTTCAGTTCCGTCAAACGAGCGGCGGTGAGTTCGCGCACCGGCGACGCTGCAGGAGCCGCAGCGGCAAAATCAGTGTGATCGCCGCTCGTGTCTGCTTTGGATTTGTCGAGCATCGTCTGCAGGTTTGCAGCGACGGCAGCATCGGTCGCGTCAACCTCGGCCTGCGTGACGATTCCCTCGGAAATCAGGCGCTCACCCCACACCTGACGCGGCGTGGGATGCACTTTGATCTTCTCGTAGAGCAACGGCTGCGTGTACGCCGGCTCGTCGCCTTCGTTGTGTCCGTGCCGGCGGTATCCGACGAGATCCACGAGGAAGTCGCGGCCGAACTTCGTGCGGTACGCAACGGCAATGCGCATCGCGATCACGCACGCTTCGGCGTCGTCGCCGTTCACATGCAGCACGGGCATCTCGAATCCCTTGGCGAGATCGCTCGCGAAGCGCGTCGATCGGCCGTCGGTGGGATCGGTGGTGAAGCCAACCTGATTGTTCACGATTACGTGCAGCGTGCCGCCGACGCGATACGCGCGGAGCCGCGCGAGATTGAACGTCTCGGCCACGACTCCCTCGCCGGGGAACGCCGCGTCGCCGTGAATGCAGATCGGCACCACAGAGAGCTCATCGCGCTCAGCAGGCGCGGCGGGATTCCGTTGATGCGCGCGCACGTAACCCTGCAGCACCGGATTCACGATCTCGAGGTGACTCGGATTCGGCACGAGAGAGAGGCTCACCGTTGTGCCGCCCGCGGTGACGCGCTCACCTTCGAAGCCAAGATGGTATTTCACATCGCCGGTCGAGACATCGCCGAGGTGATCGTGACGTCCCTGGAACTCGCCGAGGATATGATCGACCGGTTTACCCATGACCCGCGCGAGCACGTTGATGCGCCCGCGATGCGACATGGAAATCGCAACATGGCTCGCGCCCGCCGCCGCCGACTCTTCGATCGCCGCGTCGAGCATCGGCACGAGCGCGTCGGTGCCTTCGATCGAGAATCGCTTGTATCCGGTGAAGGCGCGGCCCAGGAATCGTTCGAGGCCGTCGACCTCGGTGAGACGCACGAGCAGGGCGCGCTTCTCGTCTGTTGAAAGTGATCGAGTCAACTGTTCAGCCGTAAAGAGCGCGCGGAACCACTGGCGCTCTTCTTCGGTGCCGCAGTGCACGAACTCCACGGCGAGATTTCGCGTGTAGCGATATTTCAGCCGCTCAGCGACGTCGTTTCCGGTCGCCAGATGCGGGAACCCGAGCGACGCGCCAGTGACGAGCGCAAGATCGTTCGGGGTAATCCCGTAGTGCTCCGGCGTCAGCTCCGCTGCGCCCGGCGGCGGCGAGCCGAGCGGATCGAGCTGCACGGCGAGATATCCGTAGCGGCGGATCGAGTTCAGGTAGCGGGAAACGCCTACGACACGCCGCGCAAAATCCTGATCAGGCTCGCCGGCTGAAGCGGCGGCCGCGGAGGGAGCGCCGCCGAACGAGGCGGCAAGGCGGAAGAACTGACGCCACGATTCCTCAACGGAACCGGGATCGCGGCGAAAGTTTTCGTACTGCTCAGCTATGTAGGCGTCGTTGAAAACGGACGCGACGGGATCGGCCATGCATCAAATCTAGCCTATCGCCGCGAGCAAGTCGTGCAGCTCGAGGGCCGTTTGCGGGCGGTCGGCCGGCTTTTTGGAAAGCGTCCGCATGACCAGGTCCGAAAGCGCCTGGGGCACCTCGGAATTCACAGTGCTCGGCGCCTGCGGCGTCTCCTCCAGCAGCTTCGCCACGAGGGTGAATTGATTCTCGGCCGTGAGCGGCGGCGTGCCGGTGAGGCATTCGTAGATCACTGCGCCGGCGGCGTAGATGTCGGCGCGGGCATCGATCTCCTCGCCCATGAGCTGCTCGGGCGCCATGTACTCCGGCGTACCGACGACCATCCCCTGCTCGGTCATTCCGCTCTGCCGCTTGGCAAGCCGCGCGATGCCGAAGTCCATCACTTTCAGCACGCCGTCGGGCTCGACCACCATGTTCTGCGGTTTGATGTCGCGGTGAATGACGCCCTGCTCGTGCGCGACTTCGAGCGCGCGGCACAGCTGCTTCGCCACGGTGAGCGTGGCCGCGATCGGAAGGCGGCCGCGTTTCTGCACGAGCTCTTTCAGCGTGGTGCCTTCCACGTACTCCATGGTGATGAAGTACACGCCGGAGAACTCGCCGAGGTCGTGCGTGCGCACGACGTTGCGGTGCGAGATGCGCCGCGCGAGACGGATTTCGCTCTTGAAACGCTCGAGTGCGTTCGCGTCTTGGGTAAGGAGTTCGGCTTTGAGTGTCTTAATTGCGATGACTTCGCCGAGCTCGCTGTCGACGGCCTTGAATACCATGCCCATTCCGCCGACGCCGAGCACTTCCTTCACCTCGTAGCGCACTGCGAAGCGCTGACCGGGCGTGATGCCACCCGCCTGCACTGCGCTCGCGACGGTGCCGGTGACGGCGGCCATGCGAACTGTTTTCGCTTCGCCGGCGGTCGCGCCGCCGAGGAATTCCACCAGTGCCTGCTTGTCGCGCAAATCTGCGAGCATGGAGCGAAATGCGTTGGCGAGCGTGCCGATTTCTCCGCCGGCATTCACGTTGATGTCGGCGGAGTAGTCGCCGTCGGCCGCGCGTCTGGTGGCGTCGACGAGCTGCATCACGGGACGCGTGATCTGTCGGGCGATCCCGAACGACAGCAGGCCGGCGATGAGCAGCCCGAGAGCACCGCCGCCGAGAATGGTGTTGCGCAGGCGATTGAACGCCGCAAACTCGACATCGCGATTGCGGAGTACCACGAAGCCGCCGACCTGCGCGCCAGATGCCGATCGCAGCGGCTCGCCGAGCGCGACGAAGTTCGTGCCGTTGATTTTCCGGTCCATTCGCATGGTGACTTCGCGGCTCAGCGAGTCGGCGCGGCCAGGTTCGATCGGCGGAACTGCCTTGAGTTCGGCTATGAAGGCGTCGAGATCGGCGCTCTTCCCGACTGTAGACGCCACGAGGTGCGCTTGATCTTTCTCGTCTGTCGAGAAAAAGGCGATCTCAACCGACGAGCCGCCGTTCGACCGAAGCGATGCCGCGAACGTGCTGTCGAGCGAGCGAACGGCCATCAGCACACCGACCACGCGGCTCGTGCCGACAATCGGAACGGCCGCGGTCTGGAGCAGCGAATTGGGTTCGACGCCGTACGCACCTTTCGACGTTCCCTCGAGCGCGCCGCCGATCAGCGGCGAGCCGGAGAGATCCACGGTGTCGGCGCCGGGCTCGTTGCTCTTCGCGAGCCTGATGCCTTTGTCGGACGTGATCTGCACCCACTTCGCGTTGATCTGCGTGACGGCTTCCTGCGATTGGTCGAGCACATCGCCGAGTTTTTTCTGCTCGACGATCGAGCGGAAGTCGGGATTCTTCACGAACACTTCGGCCTGTCCGGTGAGCGCGCTGCGGCGCTCGTCGAGCTGCGAGTTGATCTGGGCGCGCGCATCGCCGAGCGTTTTCGTGACCGCGGCGTCAGCCGTCTTGCTGGCCTGCTGCGCCGTGACCGCGAGCGTCGCGCCGAGCACGGCGGCGACCACCGCCGCCGTGCCGAGAAAAATCTTTGTTGTGAGAGACAGGCCGCGTGACGTCACCTAGTACCGGATTCCGGTCGCGGTGTAGTCCTTGCCCATCTTGTCCTTGTGCGCGACCTGCTTGAACCCGCGCGCGTCGAGCGTGATGTCAACGTTCGGGAGTCCGGCGGCCGGGACTTCGACGTCCTGCGTGACCTCTGGCGCGCGCTCGTGCCACACGTGGAGCTCCCACTTCCCGGCCGGCACGTTCGCAATTTTCCAGCGCGCGTCGGCGCCGGCCTGCGTGTAGTGCGAGGTGCTGACGACCACCACGAACGCCGTCATCTGCGCGTGGATGTTGCAGTACACCGGATACGCGCCGGCCTTTTTGAAGAGCGTGCTCTTCGCCACGCCGCTGCCATATGTGCCGAGATCGAACGCGGCGCCGGGCGCCGTCGAAAAAATATTGTGGCTGAAAGGGTCCTGATTGACGTATTCTACCGTCGATCCTGTGGTGATCACCCGCACGCGGGGCGCGAACTGGCGGCCATTCATCGCCATCTGCGTTTTCGTCTCTGCGAACCGGCCGGGCGCGCCCTTGGGCATCAAGTACACGACTGTCGCATCGAAGTCTTTCGTTGTCTCACCGGGTTTTTCCTGCATGGCTACGCGACCGCTCACCGCGCCTTGAGCGGCGAGCGGGGGCGTGACGATCAGGGCAGCTGCGAGCAAACCGTACACCCGTCCCATATGCAATCTCACCAGGCAGGTCCTCAGATGAAAAAAGCGCGCGTAACCGATGCGTACGTCAACTGCAACGATAGAGCCGCCACGCGGCACCGGTCAAGGATTCTTGCCGCTGCGGCATTCGTGACGTTTATCACACTATCTGGAACTTCTGCAGCGCAGGACTCGACCAAGATCAAACTCGACTCCATGGCGGCGCGGGTGGAGCGGACCGAAGAACAGCTAAAACTCCTGCAACAAATGATCGCAGCCGAATCCGACGGCAAGGTCACCACGCGTTCGCGGCTTTCGCTGGAGTTCAACGGCCGCGTGCTGGTGACCGGGTTCTCGAACTCGCGCCGCGTGAACAACGTCGACGTCCCGCTCTTTGTACGTCCGGATACGGCAAGTGGATTGCCACAGGGCGGCGCCGGAATGGCTATCCGGCAGACCACGGTTGGACTCGCGGTCACGGCGCCGAAGGTTTGGGGTGGAAGTTTCCGCGGCGATCTCGACGTGGATTTCTTCGGCGGGCAGCAGCCGAGTTCGGGCGGGCGAACGTTTCCGCTGCTGCGGCTGCGGACGGCGCGCGCGATGCTGAAATGGACGCAGGGCGAGTTCATGATCGGGCAGGACGCGCCGTTGATCGCCGCGCTCAATCCAGTGAGTCTCGCATCGGTCGGAACACCGGGGTTCGCTGGCGCCGGAAATCTGTGGCTGTGGCTTCCGCAGATTCGCGCGGGCCTGGAGACGGGCGGAATAGTGAGCATCGGACTTCAGGGCGCGGTGCTCGCGCCAACGAGCGGTGATCCCTCGAACGCCTTCGACACGGACAACGACGTCGCGGAGAAATCGAGCCGGCCGTATTTGCAGGGGCGCGTGCACGTGCGCTGGGGTTCGGACGAAATGGAAGGCGATATCGGTTTCGGAGTGCATCAGGGATGGATCGCCGTGAAAGGCGACTCGCTCCTCACGAGCTCGGCAACCGCGGTCGACGTGAAGCTCCCGCTCACGAAATGGTTCGAGATTCGCGGCGAGTGGTTTCAGGGTCAGGCGCTGAAAGGACTCGGCGGCGGCGGCATCGGCCAGGGATTTGGACTCGCCGGCGCGCCGGTGCACACGACGGGCGGGTGGGCACAGGTGAATATCAAACCCTCGTCACGCGTGATGCTCGGCGCGGGATATGGATTTGATGATCCGCGTGATGCCGATCTCGCGGCAGGATCGCGGCTCAAGAATGTGGTGCGCGAGGCGCACATTCACGTGCGACCGGGCGGGCCGTTCGTGTTCGGGTTTGAGTACCGGAGGCTTGAGACGACGTACGCCACGGGAGTGCTGGCGAACGATCACGTCAATATTTCGGCGGGGATTGAGTTCTAGAAAACATTTATAGGGGCGAGATGGGAGGGGAGTCTCAAGGGGCGAGGGCCAGGGGTGAGCGGGAAGATTTAGGAGCAAGAGGCGAGCACGAGGGGCGAGCGGCTAGGACTGCTCGCAACTTCTCTTTTTTTTTGTAGTGCAGAGGCAGTCCTCTGCGCCCGCCCCTCGTGCTCACCCCTACGCCGCTAAATCTTCCCGCTCACCCCTGGCCCTCGCCCCTCGAGACCGCCCTCCCATCTTGCCCCTTATGCTTTTCCTTCTTCTCCAGATCGGTCACGCTCGTTTTCCTGCGTATCGCGAATACCACGCCACGATCTGCGCGTGATGCGGTTGCCACGCGGCCCACACTGACTCTGCCCACACGCGTGCAGCGGCGGCAATCTCTGCGGCCGGTGCGTCGAACGGAACATCGAACACCGTTCGGCTCGGTGCGAATGAGGGCGGCTGGAGCCAGTGGAATGCGCCTTTGTGTCTGTCGAGACCAAGGTTTTGCGGAATTCCCACCGGCCGATTTTGCACGAGATAGCCGTGCATGTTGAGCAGGTGAACGCCCACCGACTGGATTGCCTGCGGACCGGGCATGCCCGGATGCTGCGCGGCGTACGCGTCGACGCATAGCGCACGCGTCGCGGTCGCGCCGGGCTCAATCGCGAGCGCGCCGAGGAGTTCGCCGTAGCGCGCCCAGCAGGCCGGCGCGGATGTCATATAGCGATGGGATGGACCATCGATTTTTTCGACCACCGCGCCGCAGCCGACGCAAGCCTCCATCACCTAGCCTACCTCGCCGCGCATCAGCCGCACGGAAATGCCGCCGTTCTTGAATTTGAGCGCCTCGGTGAGGGGAACTTTGACTTGCGTGTCCATCGCGCGATCGGCCGAAAGGAACGCGAGCGTCCATCCCGCGCACTTCGCGCGGGCGACGTTGCCGAGCTGCGCATAGAGATTTCGCACTTCGCTGCCGGAACTCGAGCGCACCCCGTACGGCGGATTCGTGAGCAGCAGACCTGGAGCGGCCGGCGGTGTGATGCCTGAAAGCGCGCCGCGACGGATCTCGACGTCACCCGCGACGCCCGCGCGCTCCGCGTTCGCGAGCGCCGCGGCGGCTCCGCCGGCATCACGGTCGCTCGCGACAATCGCCGACGCCGCGCGTGGCAGAATTTCCGCGCGCGCCGCTGCGCGGAGTTCGGCGAATTTTTTCACCGGCGCGCCCGGCCACCGCTCGCACGAAAATTGTCGCTCGAGCCCCGGCGCAATACACCGCGCGATCAGCGCCGCCTCGATCGCAAGCGTGCCCGCTCCGCACATCGGATCCATGAACGGACGAGATCCGTCGTATCCAACGGCGAGCAGCATCGCGGCCGCGAGCGTCTCGCGCAGCGGCGCTTTCGCGGTTGCGAGACGATACCCGCGCCGGTGGAGCAGCTCGCCCGAACTGTCGATGCTGATCGTGCACACGTCGCGCTCGAACCGCACGAGAAACAATTGCGCGTCCAGCTCTGGCGTTTCTGCTTCAGCATCTTCGTCCACGTCGCGTTTCGCGCCGCTGATCGTCACTCCCTTGACGCTCCGCTTGATCGCGTCTCCAACCCGCTGCGCGACTCCGTCGGAGTGATACAGTTTCGATTTCTTGCATGTCACGCGCAGCCGGACGGCGCTCCCCGGCGCTATGAGCAGCGCCCAGTTCACGCCACGCGAGAGCCGCTCGAGCTCGTGAAACGCGGTCGCACGAAACTCGGCGACCCGCACGATCACGCGACTCACGGTGCGCGAGCGCAGGTTCGCATTGAAAATCTCCGCATCGCC
>JANYIJ010000148.1 GCA_025362095.1 Gemmatimonadota bacterium
GGAATAGTTGTTGCCCTCGAAGCGAACCGCGGTCGTCTGCTTGAACGCGTCGCGAATCACCTTGAGCACGGCGTCGTCGCGAGAATCGGTGCTCTTCAATTCCTTGCGGATCGCGTCCGTGAGCTCGCCGATCGCCTCAGCGACCGTCGCATTGAGCAGCATCACCGGGAACGCGATAGACTGGCTCGAGCCCACCGCGCGGAATTCAAATTTCGCGCCGGTGAACGCGAACGGGGACGTGCGGTTGCGGTCGGTGTTGTCTTTCGCGACGTCGGGCAGCTTGGCGACTCCGAGCTGGATCATCGCCTGCGCCGCGCCCTGCTTGCCCGTCTTGCCGGCCGCGATGTCGTCGATGACGCGCGTCAGCATGTCGCCCATGAAGACGGAGATGATCGCCGGCGGCGCTTCGTTCGCGCCGAGGCGGTGCTCGTTGCCCGACGTCGCGATGCCCGCGCGAATGAGACCCGCGTGCTTGTGCACGGCTTTCAGCACGGCCGCGAGAATCAGGAGAAACCGGATGTTCTGATGCGGCGTCTTGCCCGGCTTCAGCAGGTTCACGCCGTCCAGCTCGTTGTCGGAGGTGATTGCCATCGACCAGTTGCAGTGCTTGCCCGAACCGTTGATTCCGGCGAACGGTTTCTCGGCGAGGAGCGCCTGCAGTCCGTGGCGCAGCGCGACCTTCTTGAGAATCGACATCACAAGCTGGTTGTGATCGACCGCGATGTCGGTCTCTTCGAACACCGGCGCCATCTCGAACTGACACGGCGCGACTTCGTTGTGCCGCGTCATGATCGGCACGCCGAGCTTGTACAGTTCGAACTCAACTTCCGCGATGCAGGCGAGCACTCGCTCGGGAATTCCGCCGAAGTAGTGGTCTTCGAGCTGCTGGCCGCGCGGCGGCGGCGCGCCGATGAGCGTGCGGCCGCCCATGACGAGATCCGGACGCAGCGCGAACATCGTGCGGTCGATCAGGAAATATTCCTGCTCGGGTCCGAGTGTGGTGAACACCCGCAGCGCTCCCTTGTCGCCGATCAATTCAAGCAGCTCGATGGTCTTCTGCGAGAGGATGTCGCTCGAGCGCAGCAACGGCGTGAGCTCGTCGAGCGCCTCGCCGTGGTAGCCGATGAACGCCGACGGAATGCAGAGCGTCTTGGTGCCCGGCGATTCCAGAATGAACACCGGCGACGCTGGGTTCCACGCCGTGTAGCCGCGCGCTTCCCATGTGGCGCGAAGACCGCCGGAGGGAAAGCTCGATGCGTCGGGCTCGCTCTGAATGAGCTGGTCGCCTGTGAACTGTTCGACCGGAAGCTTGTTCTCGTCGATAGCGAGGAAGCTGTCGTGCTTTTCTGCGGTGAGCCCGGTCTGAGGCTGGAACCAGTGGCAGAAGTGGGTCACTCCGCGCGAGAGCGCCCACTCCTTGATGACGGATGCCACTGCCGGCGCGATGTCGAGGTCGAGTTTTTTGCCGAGGCGGATCGACGCGACGAGCTTGGCGTAGATCTCCTTCGGCAGCTTGTCGCGCATCTGTCGCGCGCCAAGCGTGTTCATGCCGAAGTACTGCGATGCGGGAACCGGAGTGTCGCTCGATGCCGGGATGTCGGGTGAGGCAACGACGCGCGTGGCGATCGCGCGCATGGCGGCGGAGCGCGGAGAGACGGAGGAGGACATGTGGTTTTTCAGTCCGGGGCGGAGGTCGTGGCTGGGCGGCGGTCTGCAGAATGCTTCTCATTTTGTGCAGATATTGCAAATCTATGCGAGCAACTACGCAATTTCAACGCATAATTTGCAAATTTGACCGCTCAAGGGCGCTCTGACTTCCGAGGTCAGTCAAGCACACCTCTTAAAACTTCAGTTCCCCACTGCAAACTTGGAGTCTACAGTGGGGAACTGAAGTTTCGGGACTGCAGTGCGCTGTCCGGTGAAGTCAGATAACTCGACTATCCCTATTGCGGAGGCCGTCCGCCCCCGCGGCCGCCGCCGCCGCCCTGAATAGGTCCGAAGACCGACTGTGGATGCTTCACCTGCTCCGGCAGCTTGGCCCACTGCTCCTTCGTCAGGATGATCTCGGCTTCCGCGATCGACTTCGCGCCGAGATTCTGCGCGTCGGCGAAGACGCCGCGGAGTTGCACTTGCACCGCAGCCTGATCCGCGTTGTTGCCCATGCCGCGCATTTTCGCGGCGACCTTGTTGCCCAGCGTGTCGATCTGCTTCACGAGCGAGTCGGCCATCACGGTGAGCAGCGCCTTCTGCGATTCAGTGAGGACGAGCTTGAGCGTGTCCGCGCGCTGGAGGATCGTGCGGAAGATGTTCGGCACATAGCGTTGGACCATGCGGCTGTACTGCAGCATGGTGTCGGCGGGCGCGCCATTGCCGCCGCGACCGCCACGCGCCGCCTGCTGCGCCGCCAGCTGTGCCGCGCGCGCGTAGTCTGGCCCGATCGTGTACCGCGCCGTGAGCTGCACTTGGAACGGCCGCGTGATGATCAACTGGTTCGAACGCTGGTCGCCGAACTTTTCGTTCACGGAATACTTGAAGTTGTTCGTCACCGGATCGAAGCCTGTCACGTACAGCAGCTGGCTGTTCGCGCGGATCGGCTGTCCCCATCCCTGCAGATGGTTCTCGCCGTGCAGCAGGAGGTCCATGCCGGCGATCGGGTTCGTGAGCGCAAACGAGATCATCAGGTTGCGCTTCAGCCCGAGGCGGTCGGGACGATAGTTGACCTGCATGCTGACGTTCGGCGTCCACATCGTGGTGCATGAATTGCGGCCGGCCACGGTCCCAAGCTGTGACTCGAGGCAGCTCTTGATGCGCGAGGGCGCCGACGCGATCAGGTGATTGATGCCGTTGGCGATCGCCGTATCCGCGGTCGTCGCCGGATTGTAGATGAACGCCCGGTCGTTGGATGCGCCGTCGCCGTTGATATCACCGCCCACGAGCGGCGTATACGGTGAGCCGGACTGATAACTCACGACTGCCGTCAGCTCGACCGATGGATGCACCGGCCACGTCGCGATGAGCTGAATGTTGTGGCGCCGCTCGTTGTCGCTGGTGCCCCACTGCGTGACGTTCGGATTGCCCGCCGTCGTCGGCGACCGGAACAAACCGCCGGCCGAGCCGCCCGCCGCCGTGCTCTGATCGCGCGAGCGCTGGTACGTATACGACAGCGACATGTTGATGCCCTGCGGCGTGAACCCGTTGATCGATGCCGTCACCTGTTTGGCTTCGGAGCCGAGGTTGGAGTTCACGCTGTACACGCTGCCGTACGCGCCTTGCACTCGCGAGTTGAGCGACTGCAGCGCTCCGGTCGTGGGCACGATCGCGAGCGGCGACACGTACACCGGGCGGTTGCCTTCATTCCCGAGTGTGAACTGGGGTGCCGACGTGTTCAGGTTGAGATCGGTCACGCCGTAGTAATTGGTGCCGCGCGCATACGTCGCGTCGATGTTGACGGTGTAGCGCTGGAGAATGCGGCGCTGCACGCCGAGCGAACCGCGCCACGCGCGGGGCGCTTCGAAATCGGGAGCGAAGGTCGTGACGTTCGGCTTGTTTGCCGAGAGGAGCGACGGGGCGGAGTTCGCACCGCCGAGGCACTGATTGGGAATCGCCGACGGACTGTTGATCATCGCCGACCAGTTCGGTATCGGCGTCGCGCTGCCGATGCAGACGAGCTGAGTCTCCGAACCCGCGAGACCAGTCGCGTCGAGCGCGTTGGTGAACACGCTCGTAGGCGCCTTGCCGCGGAATTCGCCGATGCCGCCGCGAATGACGGTCGTCGAAAGACCCTGGAACATGTTCGGCCCGCCGCCACCGGGACCACCGCCGCCACCGCCGCGGCCACCGCGTCCGCCGCCGCCGCCGAATCCACCACCGCCACCCTGATCCTGACCGCCGCCCTGACGACCGTTGTTGCGGTTCGTCGTGTCGCCCGGCGCGCGCGGCGGAGGTGCCGGCGGAAGTCCGGAGGTCCATGTGAAGCCGAGACGCGGACTGAGGTGCGTCTCCGACGGGAAATCACTCGTATTGCGACCAAACAGCGTCTGGATGTCGGGATTGTACTGGGGTCGACCGTCGAAACGCGTTGCCTCGGCGCGCACGCCATACACCATCTGGAACGCGCGCGACACACGCCATGCATCGCCCACGTATACCGCCGCATTCTCCGTGTCGCCCGTGTGAACCGTTGGCGTCAGCGTTCGCGTGAACTGGCTCGGGAGGTTGTTGTCGAAATCGGCAAGCGAATTGTAGCTCCACGATCCGAGCTGGTTGGTCGTGTTGTTGTTGTTGAACGAAGTGATGTTTCCGAAGAAACCAACCTTGAAGCGATGCGCGCTGCCCGCTTTGAAGTAGCTCGCTTCGTCGGTGAGCTCGATCTGCTTCGTCTCGCTCGATGTCGGCATGCCGGCGTTGCCGCCGAACACGAAGTTGCTGATGCCGGTGAGGCTGTCGGGGAGCGCGGAGGTCACGCGCACCGATCCTTGCGGCATGGTGAGGAACGGCTGCGCGTTGTTCGTCGCGTCGGCCATGTAGAGCCGCACCTCGTTGATGATGCCGTTGTCGAACTGCGAGCTCAGCGATGTCATGAGCCCGCCGCCGAGCGACTTGGTGTCGCCGCCATGCAGCGGAACCGAGAGCGTGCTCAGGCGCGTCGCGTCGAGCGCGGTCCAGTTCCAGTCGCCACGGACCGTGAGCGTGTGGCGATCGCCGAGCGCGAAGTCCATGCGCGTGAGCGCGGTCGAACGATCGGTGAGCGCATCGTTCGGAACGACGAGCGACGACGTGGGAATTCCGTAATGGCTCAGGTTGCTGAGAAAATGCGCCACGGAATCCGGCGCGGCGTTCGAACGCTGAAGCAACAGGTTGTTCGCATTCAGCAGGGTGTTGATGTCCTGGATGCGCGCGCTGCCATTTGCGGAGACGAACCAGAACGACTGATCCTGCACGAACGGGCCGCCGACGCCGAAGCTCAGCTGGTTGGATGTAAAGCGCGCGGTTGTCTGCGATGAAGTGTCGGGGAACTGGAAGTCCGGCTGGTTCATCACATAACCGGCCGATCCTTGAATGACGTTCGTGCCGCTGCGCGTGGTGCTCGCCACCTGGCCGCCGGTGAACTGCCCGCGGGCCACATCGTACGTGTTCGTGATCACGCGCGTGTTGCGCACGGCTTCCGACGGCACGCCTCCCGAGCCGAATGAGAGGCCGTCGAGCGTGATCTGGTTTTGGTCCGCGCGCTGGCCGGCGATCACGAACGAATTCGCACTGGAATCCGAACCGCCGAGCAGAATGACGCCCGGCGCGAGCGAAGCGACGAGCGCCGGATCCGACGCGTCAACCGGCAGGCGATAGAGCTGTTCGCCCGAGAGCACTTTCTCGGTGCTGCCGGCCGTCGGACGCTCGTTGCCATTGGGGTTTGGCGCCGCGCGAACGACGATCTGCCCTAGACGCTGACTCGTGGGGCTCATCTTCGCGTCGGCCTCAAGACGGTCTTCATCAGCCTGACGATTCACGTTCAGGACGAACGGCGCCATGCCAATTGCCTTGAAGGTCACGCGATAATTTCCTCCGCCATCCGGATAGAGCAGGGTGTACTGCCCCTTCTCGTTCGTCGTGCGGAAGCGGGTGACCTGCGTTTCGAGCGACAATACCTCGACGCGCGCGCCCGCGATGGGCTCGCCGTTGGGTCCGGTGACTTTACCGGTGATGATGTCTGTGGTCGATCCAACCTGAGCGCGGGCCATTGCCGGCACGCCGAGCGCCACTGCGAAGAGGGCGACGGCGATGAGTAGTCGTTTCATGCTCTCTAAGACGCATGAGACGACCTCTGCGTTCATCGCTGAACAGCCTGATTCTACCCTACCACCACCCCAGCAGTTTCCACCATCCCAGACCGGTTACTGTCCAGATCGTGATGGTCGCGACCGACACGAGCAGCCCGAGTCTCCACCAGTCTTTTTGGGTGATGTAGTCGGCGCCGAAATAAATTGGCGCGGTAGTCGTGCCGTAGGTGGTGAGCGACGCGCTCAAGTTCGAGAAATATGCGAGAAAAAGCACGGCCATCAGCGGGGGCGCGCCCGCCGCGACGACCACGAGAAGGAACGGCGTGAACATGGCTGTTACGTGCGCGGTGATGCTCGCGAATCCGTAGTGGGCGTAGAAATAAATCAGCAGCAGAACCGCCAGCGCAGCGCCCCACGCCCACCCCGAAGTCATCGCCGCGGAGCCGTGCGCGAATCGCGAGGTGACGCCACTCTGGCTCAGCGCCTCCGCCATCCCCAGCAGTCCGCCGTACCATATGAATACATCCCACGCCGGACGCTCGCCGGTGATCTCGTCCCACGTGAGCACGCCGCTGAGGAACAGCACGCTGATGCCCAGCAGCGCGACCACGGCGTAGTTGATGTGGTGAAGACCGGTGGTCATCCAGAGCCCTGCGACCAGCGCGAACACTCCGAGCATGATGCGCTCCTCGCGCCGCATGGGTCCGATCCGTTCGAGCTCTTCCTGCGCGAGCCGCGAAGCATCGGGGGTGTGCGTGATGCCCGGCGGATAGATCTTGAAGAGGAACCACGGAATGAACGCGAACGAGATCAGCGCCGGAATCGACGCGCCGATCAGCCATTTCGAATATGTGAGATCGACGGCGACGGCATCTTTCGCGAATTTCGCGACGAGCACGTTCGATGCCTGCCCTGTGAGAAATGTGGCGCATGCGATGACGTCGCACTGATATATCGTGAATAGCAGATAGGCGCCGAGTCGCCTCGCCGTGGGTCCCGGCTGCGAGTCGTACGCTTCGGCGAGACTGCGCGCGACAGGGAACACCACGCCGCCGGCCCGCGCACTGTTCGACGGGAGGAACGCAGCGAGCAGCGAGTCGGTGGATACGAGCGCGTACGCGAGTCCGAGCGAACTCCGCCCGAGCGCGCGAATGAAGAGGAACGCGATCCGCCGGCCGAGTCCGGTCTTGAGCACGCCGCGCGAGAGGAAAAACGCGCAAAGCACGAGCCAAACTATTGGATCGGAGTATCCGCTCAGCGCTTTCGCCGTGGGGAGTGTGTTCGTGAGCGCGATCGTGGAAACGCCGAGGAAGACGATCGCGCCCGCCGGCACGGGGCGCACGATGGAGCCGACGATCGTGCCGGTGAAAATCGCTAGAAGCCGCCACGACTCGACCGTGACTCCCGCTGGCACAGGGAAAAGCAGCACGATGACTGCTGATGCGACGACGGCAATCCAGCGATTGAGAGTAGACATGCGCCGCAGAATATACCGGGACGATGCGAAGTGCGGAGGAGGAATGCGGAAAAGCGCATTTCGACTTGAGTACGACTCACGCGCGGACTAGTTTCCTCTCGACGTACCGTGCGGCGCCGTAGCCAAGTGGTAAGGCAGGAGACTGCAAATCTCCCATTCGTCGGTTCGATTCCGACCGGCGCCTCTTAACTGCAGTTCATGGTTCGTGGTTTATGGTGCATGGTGTGCGAAAAAAAACTATTGCACGAATGCCCCTTGGTGTTGTAGCGTAGTGCCGTCGCCCTGGAGACGCGTCCGGGCGCACCGGGACGACGGAATTGCAGAAGGCCGGAAACTCGAGAGAGTTACCGGCCTTCTGTCTTAATGAACCCTTATTGTCCGTCCTCATCACTCGTCACGTCGCGCGCATCATCCACTGCATCGCCCACGCCTCGAGCCCTCCCTCGCTTCCCTGAAAGTGACGGATCCAGTTACTCTGCAAGTAAGTACTCGTGTCACCTCGCGACGGTGGAGATGCGGACAGGGGAGAGGGAGCGATGCTGCGACGGCTGACCAGCGCAATCACGTTCACCGCGATTCTCAGCGCGGGGCTGGCGGCTCCGTTTTCCGGAGCGGGCGCCCAGCAGCGCATCATTCGCGTGATGGGCGATGACGGTCAGCCGGTCGCGTACGCAAACGTCACCGTTGCCGGTGAGCGGCCGCGAATCACGAACGAGAAGGGGCAAGTGGAGGTCGGCTCGTCGGCGCGGCCGGAATTCACCGCAGATGCGCGCCGGCTCGGCTACGAAGCGTGGTCGGGCAAGCTCAACCTCGGCGACACAGCCACGAGCGCGCTCATCACGCTGCATCGGATTTCGCGCCGCCTGTTCAAAGTGACGATCACCGACAGCTCGCGTGGCATATCCGCGAACCTGCGCGGGTTCTACGAGCGAATGCTCGCGCGGCAGCGCGGCGTCGGCAGCGGCATTTATCTCACGCCAGAAGAAGTCGACAAGCACAACGCCGTTGCGGCGAGCGCGCTGCTCAACGGCCTGAACGGCGTCTCGCTGCAGCGCACAGCCACGGGCAAGACAGTCGCAATGAGCTCGGGAGGCACCTGTCAGATGACGGTGCTTATCGACGGACGCCGCGCGTGCCCGGATAATGGATGCAGCAGCGGAGCGAGTGCGCCACCTCCGCCGGACAATTCCACGGGCCCGCCGCGCCGCGGTACGCGCCAGGTTGTCGTTCCGCCGCCGCCGCGCGATGAAGAATTCGTTCTGCTCGACAATCTCGTCGGCGTGAGCGAAGTTGCGGCGATCGAGCTCTATCCGCGGGGCGCATCGATTCCGTCGTCGCTTCCGACGCCGGATGCTTCGTGCGGGCTCATCGCGTTCTGGACGGGCGGCAGAAAAGCGCCGTAAGCGCTGCAGCTGTCGATCCGGGGCGGCGGTTTAGTCGTGAACCACCGGCAGTGCCTCGCGATTCCATTCATCGTAACCGCCGCGGAGATTGATCACGTCACGCACGCCGTGCGCGAGCAGCACACTCGCCGCGATTGCCGAGCGCGTGCCCCCCTGGCATTGGACGAGCACCGGCCGCTCTCGCGGAATTTCGCCGACTCGCTCTCCGAGATACCCAACCGGAATGTGCAGCGCGCCCGGAAGGTGCCCGTGTGCCCACTCCGACGCGTTGCGCACGTCGACCACGGTGACCTCACCGCTCTTCACGCGATCTGCAATCAAGGACGACGTCGTTTGCGTCACGCGCTCCATCGTGCCGCCGTCCGACCATGCGCTCAGCGAATCGGCAGGGAACCATCCGGCGACGTGATCGAGACCGATCTTCGCCATCTCGCGAGACGCGCGCGCGGCATCGGCTTGCGATTCGGCGATCAGGCACACGTCGCGGTCGTACGGTAGAAGCCAGCCGGCCCAAGTCGAAAACGATTTTCCCAACGGAATATTCAGGGTGCCGGGAACGTGTGCATCGGCGAACGCGTCGCCCGAGCGCGTGTCGACGACGACCTGATGTTCGGCGAGCGCGCCGCCCAGCCGCGCGGGGTCGAGTCGATCGGGTTGCGGCCACTCTTTGAGAATCGGAGGGCCGTCGCGATTGATGCGTTTCATTTCCGCGAAATACGCCGGCGGCTCGGGTTGGCCGGCGAGCACCTCCGCCACGAACGCGCTTTCATCGAGCGTGGTGAGTCCCCAGTTCGCGATGCGTTCGTAGCCGATCGTCGATTGGGGCAGCGAGCCAAGCGCCTTTCCGCAGGCTGAGCCGGCGCCGTGTCCTGGCCAGAGCTGCACGTGGTCCGGCAGCTCGCGAACGCGCTTCAGGGAGCCGAAGAGCGCGTGCGCGGAATCTTCCATCGTGTTCGCGATCTTCGCCGCGCGCTCGAGCAGGTCGGGGCGACCGACGTCGCCGACGAACACGCAATCACCAGAGACGAGCCCGACCGGCCTATCCGAGGTCGCGAGATCCGTGACGAGAAACACCAGGTGCTCGGGCGTGTGTCCCGGTGTGTGCAGCACGTCGAATCGCACACGCCCTGCGTGGAACGCATCGCCGTCGTGCAGCAGTCTCGCGCCGTCGTCTGCGGCGAACGCGTACTGCCAGTCGCGGCCGCCTTCCGCCGAGAGGAGCAGCGTCGCGCAGGCGCGCTGCGCGAGTTCGCGGCTGCCCGACACGAAATCGGCGTGGATGTGCGTTTCGGTGACGCTCGTGATCCGGAGGCGCTCGGCCGCTGCAGCCGCGAGGTACTGCGAGACATCGCGGTTCGCGTCGATCACGACCGCCTCGCCGCTGGCCTCGCAGCCGATCAAATAGCTCGCCTGCGCGAGGCCTTCATCGTAGAAACGCCTGAAGAACATCCGTCGGTCTCTCCCGGGCGACTACAGTCGCGAGTAGTTCTGCCAGAACACCAGCACCGCTATTACGAGCAGGAGCACGGCGAATCCCTGTTTCAGCGCGCGTTGCGGCACGGAGCGGGCGAATCGCGCGCCCGCGACGATTCCGACAATTGTGAACGCAGTAAAAGTAGTCACATCACGCCATGGGATCGCGTCGATGTTTCGCTGTCCGGCATAGCCGGACACACAGTTCATCGCGATGACCAGCAGCGACGTTCCCACGGCCTCGCGCATGGGCACCTGGCCGAACAGCACGAGCGCGGGAACGATGAGAAAACCGCCGCCAATCCCGATGAGTCCCGTGAGACCGCCGACTGCGAACGCGACCACGTACAGTGCACGAGACGGCGCGCGCAGTGGTGCCAGGATTGAAGTGTCACGCGAGGCGGAGCGGAGCATCAGCATCGCGGCCGCGGCCATGACGACGCCGAGAATCAAGAGTTGCATGCGCCCGCTCACAAGCACCGATGCGCGCGCGCCCGCGAACGACCCCGCCATCGCGACGAGACCAAATAGCAGCGCGCCGGTGAGCCGGACGTTTCCCGCGCGCCACTGTCCGATCGCTCCAACGAGGCTCGTGGCGCCAACGATCGGAAAACTCATCGCGATCGCCAGCTTCGGATCGATGCCGAGCACGTACACCAGGACTGGCACGGTGAGAATTGAGCCGCCGCCGCCGAACAAACCGAGTGTCAGCCCGATGATCAGGGCGAGAGTCAATGCGAGCGCGGTCACGTCACTCGTCGAGCAGCGGATACCACCGGCGCGGCTTCTTGCGATCGACGATCTGTTCCGCTGCGGCCGCGATCCGCAGGAGCATGCGCTCGCCCCACGGTCTGCCGATCGCCTGCATGCCGATCGGAAGTCCGCCGGAATCGTAGCCCGCCGGAAAACTGATCGCGGGATGACCGGTGAAGTTCGATGGAAAAGCGAACCGCATGATCTCGGTGGTCGTCGACAGATCCGATTCCCCGTGGGGCTGTGCGGCGGGATTGATTCGCGGCGCGGCGATCGCAGTGGCGGGCGTGATGATCGCATCGACGCCTTCAAAAGCGCGCCGAAAGATCGCCATCGCGCGCGTCCGGATCCGCTGCGCCTTCACGTACTCGGCAGCGGTCGAGCCGCGCGCGCTCGCGAGATTCGCGCGCGCATCGAGGCCGAACTGGCGGCGGTGCTCGCTGTCGTATGGGGTCATCGCCGCGACCATCTCGCTGGTGATGCTCACAATGTGCCCGATGCGCATGAGATCGAGCTCAGGAATATCCACTTCCCTGATCACAGCGCCGCGATCGACAAGCGAACGCACGAGCGACTCACACCGCTCCACCACCTCCGGCGTCGCGTGTCGGAACCATGGCCAGTATACGCCGAGCGTCACGCCGCGAAGATCAGCCGGTGGAGCGTCGTCGATTTCCACGGCGGAGTGGCCGATACTGAGCGGGTCGAGCGGATCGGGTCCCGCCAGGAGTTCGTACATGCGCGCGCAGTCACGCACGTTCGCCGTCATCGGCCCGATGTGCGCGAGACTCCAGCAGAGCGGAAACGCGCCGTGCTCGCTGATGCGGCCGAAGGTCGCTTTGAGTCCGACGATCCCGCAGAGCGCGGCGGGCATGCGAATCGACCCGCCGCCGTCGGCGCCTATCGCGATGGGCGCGAGACCTGAAGCAACCACCGTCGCCGGTCCGCTCGACGATCCGCCCGTGTGAAATCGATCGTCGTACGGATTGCGCGTGGTGCCGTGATGCGGGTTGAGGCCGGTGACGTTTATTCCGAGCTCGTGCATGTTCGTCTTCCCGACGAGCAGTGCTCCGGCTGCGCGCATGCGCGCCACGACGGTCGCATCGTGCGCGGCGCGCGAGGTGCCGATGAAACTCGTGCCGGCGGTTGTGGCGTAGCCGCGCTGATCGAGTTCGTCTTTCACCGCTGACGGAACGCCGTCGAACGGGCCCAGCGGCGCGCCCGCGCGCCAGCGTATTCCCGACGCCTTTGCCTGCGCCATCACGTCGTCGCGATCGACGGCGATGAAGGCCTTCAGACTGGGCGCATCGCGCTCACTTTGGTCTAGCTGCGATAGAAAACGTTCGGCCACTTTCTCGGGGGACGTACGGCCCTCGCGATACGCCTGCGCGAAATCGTCGACACCGGGAAAGTGAAATCCTGGCGGAGACTGGGACGTGCTGCGCGCGAGCGGCGGCGACGCGCGATCGTCTGGATCGAGAAACGGAAAAAACGTCGGCGGCTCGTCGACGCGCTCCGTGCTGATGCGGTTGAGGCCCGCGTCTTTCCGGAGCTTTCCGACCAGCGCCGGGCCCGTGATGGGATTCTCGAGCAGCTCAGTGACGACGCGGAGTGCGGCGGTGCCGAGCCGCGGCAGATCGAGCGAGCGAAGATCGTACGTCAATCGTGGCTCACTTCGGCGCGCCGTATTTCGCAATGCGGCCGCGGGGGCCGACCGCCCATCCCGTGTTTCCCGCGAAACTCACGCCCCAATAAGTGAGTGTATCGCCGAACGACCACGTCGCGCCGAGGTCGCGCGTGATCGCAGCGCCGTGCGCGCCAACCGCCGCGAACACCGGCGGATTGCTGCCGGGCATGAACACGAGGCCGGTAGACACACCGTCGGGGCTTGCCGTGTTCGCGCCGGACCACGTCACGCCGCCGTCGCTCGTGCGGATCGCGCGATCCGATGGGCCTCGTGCGATCGCGTAGTCGCCGCCCACGGCGAGTCCGTGCATCGCGTCGGAGAACGCGATGCCGAACAAACCGGAACTCGTGCCGCCCGGCAGTCCGCTGGACGACGCCGTCCAGGAGCGGCCGCGATCGGTGGAACGGAACACGCGTGCTTCCTTGCCGCCCCCGGTGGCGATCCACGCGTTCGATGAACCCTGCACGGTGAGCTGCGTGTTGCTCGCGGCGAACGCGGCTTCGTTTGGAAGCACGGGCGGAATGTTCGCAGGAGCAGTTCGCGTCCAGTTCGATCCGCCGTCGTCCGTCGTGAGGATCACGAATTTTCCGCCGACCGGATCGCTGAACGTGAAACCGTGCCGCGCATCCCAGAACGCAATGCCGTCGAGAAAAATTCCTTTCGTGGTGTCGCTCCACGTGAGCGACCAGTGTTTTCCGCCGTCGACGGTCCGATAGAGGTGCGCCTGTCCCTGCTCGGCCGGCCCTGCGCTCGCGATCACCGCGGTGTTCGCATCGAACGCTTTGATGCCGCGAAAATCAAGCCGCGCTGCGCCGGGAACGGTATCGGCGTCCCAGGTGGCTCCGCCATCGACCGTGCGAAAGACGTGGCCTGCGGTGCAGCCTGCCCAGGCGACGAGCGCGCTCGCCGCGGACATGCTTCGGCAGCTTGCGGTTGAGGGCACCGTCTGTCTCTGCCAGCGCGCAGGCTCGGGCGCAGAGTTTCCGGATGCAACTGCGGGCCTGTTTGCGCCGGAGCATGCGGCAAGCGCGAAAGCCGCAAACAGAATGGAGCGGCGAACTCGATCGGTCATCGGGAAAAGTGATTCGCCGTCATCTGTCCGCTTTCGCGCTCCGAAGGTGGGGACTGCCGCGTTACATTCCACCAATGATGATGCCTGCGACCGTCGTTCGCACCTGCTCGGTGCTGCTGGCTGCCACATTGATCGCGGGGTGCGACGGGAAGCCGCCCGAGCACGGCACGCTGATCGACCCGCCTCAGACCGCGCCGCCGCTGCACCTCTCGTTCGTGGACGGGAAGGAATTCGATCTCGCGGCGCAGCATCTGCGGCTGACGTTCGTGTACTTCGGTTACACACACTGCCCGGACGCGTGCCCAACCACCCTCACGGACTGGGCGCGCGCACGGGCGCTTCTCGGCTCGAGTGCAGCGAAAGTGCATTTCATTTTCGTGAGCGTGGATCCTTCGCGCGACACACCGGAAATCGCGCAGCGATATGCGAGGCAGTTCGACTCGACGTTCGTCGGGCTGGTCGCGACGCCCGAGCAGGTCGCAAAAATCTCGAAAGACTGGGGGTTCGCCGTCGACCATGAGGAAATGCCTGGGATGAAGATGGGCGAGTACGGAGTGTCGCATCCCGCAGGCGTGTATTTCGTGGATGGCGAGAACCGCTGGCGGTTCGTGTTCGCTCCGGAGACCAAGCCGGCGGATATCGCGTCAGATCTCAAGCGGTTGATGTGAGCGCGTCGCGCGCGGTGTCGTTTTCGCGAATTATCGCCGTGGCCGCGAGCCTCGGCGCGATGCCGGCGGCGCTCATGGCGCAGCCGGGCGCACGTTCCGTTTCTCCCGCGGCCGCCGCCGCCGCCGCCGCAGCGCCCTGTCCGCAATCGGACACGGCGTGCGTGCCGCCACGCGTCGCGCGCGAGTTTCGCGGCGTGTGGGTCGCGAGTGTGCGCAATCTCGATTGGCCGTCGCGGCCGGGACTGCCGCCGTCGCTCGCGAAAGCCGAGTTGATCGCACTGCTGGATCGCGCGGCCGCGATCGGACTGAACGCCGTGCTGCTGCAGGTGCGCCCCGCCGCCGACGCGCTCTACGAATCGAAGATCGAGCCGTGGTCGGAGTACCTCACAGGAAAGCAGGGACTCGCGCCGGCGCCGCTGTGGGATCCGCTGCAGTTCGCGGTCGCGCAGGCGCACGCGCGAGGACTGGAGCTCCACGCGTGGTTCAATCCGTATCGCGCGAAGGAGCCGTCGGCAAAAGGCCCGCTCGCTTCGAATCACATTGCGAAGCGTCACCCGGAGCTCGTGAAGAAATACGGGACGCAACTCTGGATGGATCCGGGCGAACCGGCGGTGCGAGCGCAGACGTTGCGCGTGGTGCTCGACGTCGTGAAACGCTACGACATCGACGGTGTGCATCTCGACGATTACTTCTATCCGTATCCCGAGCGCCGCCCGAACGGGTCCACCGATTTTCCCGACGAGCGCAGCTGGAAGGCCTATAAGAAGGGCGGCGGAAAACTCGCGCGCGATGACTGGAGACGGTCGAACGTCGACGAACTCATCGAGACGCTGCACAAAGAGATCGCGAAGGAAAAGCCCTGGGTGAAGTTCGGCATCTCGCCGTTCCAGCTCTGGCGTCCAGGATATCCGGAGCAGATCACCACCGGACTCGATGCGTTCGCCACACTGTATGCCGATTCGCGGAAGTGGTTTGTGAATGGGTGGGTGGACTATCTCTCTCCGCAGCTCTACCGGCGCGTGGACGAAGAGCGCAGCTATGGCCTGCTTATGCGCTGGTGGGCGGCGCAGAACGCGCGCCAGCGACATCTCTGGCCGGGACTCTACACGTCAGGCGTGCGAACCGGCGCGGCCACCGAGTGGCGGCGCGGCGAGATTGTCGCGCAGGTGCTCGCGACGCGCGATCAGCCCGCTGTCGACGGTGAAGTGCACTTCTCGATGGAATCGTTCCTCACGGATCGCGACAGTGTGGGCACGCTGCTCCGGCGCACGGTTTACGCGCAGCAGGCGCTCGTCCCTGAGTCACCGTGGATGATGCCGGGAACGCCCACCACTCCGACGACCGGATTCAAGCACGGCGCGGACGGCGATTCGGTGACGATCGTCGCCGGGACGGGAACAGCGCCGCGCTGGTGGATGGTGCAATTGCGCACCGATGGTGCGTGGGAAACGCATATGATCGACGCAGCCGCGCGTGCCTACGGCATTCCGGTTTCATTCTCCACGAAGGCGCGCCCGGATTTGATCGCCGTCACCGCCGTCGATCGCGTGGGGAACGCGAGCGGCGTGTCGGCATTGCGCCTCCCCTGACCAGCGCCTTTCTTCTTCCGTCGTGAAACGTCTCTTCCGTAATCTCACCGCGCAGGTGCTGTTCGCCGTCCTGTGCGGTGTCGCGCTCGGCGTGCTCGATCCGGCGCTCGCCAAACAGATGCGGCCGCTCGGCGACACGTTCGTGAAGCTCGTGAAGATGGTGATCGGCCCGATCATCTTCCTGACGATCGTGCTCGGCATCGCGCGCATCGCCGACGTGAAAAAGATCGGCCGGGTGGGCGGGAAGGCATTCCTCTATTTCGAAATCGTCACGACGTTCGCGCTCGCGATCGGCGTCACAGTCGTGAACATCACCAAACCAGGCGCGGGGCTCGATGTGAGCGCGATGCCCAAGGGCGACGTCTCCGCATACGCGGCGCAGGGACAGGGGCTGAAGTTCAGCGACTTCGTCACGCACATTGTGCCGTCGAGCGCAGTGGATGCGTTCGCGCAGGGCGACATTCTGCAGATCGTATTTTTCGCGGTGCTCTTCGGCTTCGCCGTCGTGACGCTCGGACGGAGCGCTGCGCCGCTGACAGGCGTCCTGGAGACGACGCTCGACGTGTTCTTTCGGATCGTCGCGCTCATCATGAAGGTCGCGCCGCTCGGCGCGTTTGGCGCGATGGCGTTCACCGTGGGGAACTTCGGGCTGCAGACGCTGCTCCCGCTCGGCCGGCTGATGCTCGACGTCTATCTGACGATGTTTCTCTTCGTGTTCGTGGTGTTGAACCTGATCATGCGCTGGTACGGGTTCAGCCTCTGGCAGTATCTCAAATATATTCGCGAAGAGTTACTAATTGTCCTGGGGACGAGCTCGTCCGAGGCCGCGCTGCCGGGCATCATGGCAAAGCTCGAGCGCTACGGGTGCGCGCGGCCGGTCGTCGGGCTCGTGATTCCGACGGGATATTCGTTCAACCTCGACGGCACGAGCATCTACCTCTCGATGGCGACGATCTTCCTCGCGCAGGTCTACAACGTGCCGCTGACGCTTGCGCAGCAACTCGGGATCATCGCGGTGCTCATGATCACGTCAAAGGGGGCGGCCGGCGTTACCGGATCGGGATTTATCGTGCTCGCGAGCACGCTCGCGGCGATGAAAGTCGTGCCGATCGAGGGGATTGCGCTGCTGCTGGGCGTCGACCGTTTCATGAGCGAGGCCCGCGCGATCACCAATCTGATAGGCAACGGCGTCGCGACGCTGGTGATTTCCCGGAGCGAGAACGAGTTCGATGAAACCATGCGCGCCTCGGCGATTGCAGAACTCGCCGAGGCGCGCATGGTCACGAACCGCTGAATTATTTTTTGATCTTTCGCATCATCTCGTCGAACGCGCCGCCGCCGCCGCCCGTTCCGTTGGCGCGCTCGACATGCAGGACCTGCTTCTGCGTCTGCCCATTGATCGTGATCGACACGAGGTAGTCGCCCGTTCCAACGACCGGCGGAGGACCGCCTCGTCCGCCGCCGCCGAAGATCAGCGCGAGCGCGGAGCCACGACCGCCCCCGCCGAGCGCGGCGAAGATCGTTTGTGGATCAAGCGGAGGTTCGGCGCCCGGCGCGCCAGCCGGAGCCGCGGCCGCCGGAACAGCTGCCGGAGGAACAGCGCCGGCAGGAACAGCGCCCGCGGGAGCAGCGCCACGTCCACCGCCAGCACCCGCACCGCGCGCGCCTGGAGCCGGCGTCATGTTCTCGCCGGGCCGGTCCTGGAATCCGCGTCCGCCGCCACCACCACCTCCCGTGAATCCCTGCGGGAACAGCGCCTGAATTCCTTCGCCACTCGCCATCACCGTGCGAATGCGATCGAGGGTGGACTTCGGAAGCGTGCCCTCTTTCTCAACTGTGTCGAGCAGCGCGCTCAGCTTCTGCGCATTGCGCACGGAATCGCGAAGGCCCGCCGGTGAGAGCGCGATGGCCGCAGGCGCCTTGCCGCGATAGTTCCAAACCACGCGCTGGATGCCGGCGCGGCCGGGGCCGTTGAGCGTCGCGAGCGTGTCGCCGCGCGCATCCTGCACGATCACTTTCACGGAGCCGGTGACCGGCTGCGTCACACGATAGACGATCTCCGCTCCGAACTGCGGGCTTTGCGCCTCATAGAGTTTCTGCCCGACCGACTGCCCGTCGAACGCGCGTTCACCCCACTGGAAGCCGGTCTTCGGGGCGAAGAGATGCACGGCCTTGTCAGCGATCTGCGCGCTCCATTGTTGCAGCGGCGCGATGTCCACGATCCAGAAGCTTCTCCCGTGCGTGGCGGCAATCAGCTCGCCGTCGCGCGGATGAATCTGAAGGTCCATCACCGGCGTCGTGGGAAGTCCGGTCATGAACTTCTGCCAGCTCTGTCCGCTGTTCGTCGAGACATATGCTCCGACATCCGTGCCGACGAAAAGCAGGTTCTTGTTCTTGAGATCCTCGCGAATCACGTACGCGAAATCTGGTCCGCCCGTCGGGAGGTTCGACGAGATGGACCGGAACGTCTTGCCTCCGTCGCTCGTCGCGAAGACGTATGGCGTGAAATCATTCCGGCGGTGGTTGTCGTACGTGACATAGAACGTGAGCGAATCGAAATGCGAGGGCTCGATGCGCGAGACGTACGTGCCGGCAGGCACCACAGGCACGTTCTTCGTCACCTCATTCCAGCTGCCGCCGTCGTTCCACGTTACCCAGACGCGGCCGTCGTCCGTTCCGGCGAACAAGATGCCGGCGCGAATCGGCGACTCGTTGAGCGACACCACGTTGGCGAACGTCTCGGCGCCCGTCGCGTCGGTCGTGATGCCGCCCGTGGTTTGCGTAGAAATGCGAATCTTGGCGGTATCGGCATACGAGAGATCGGGCGAGATCGGAAACATGTCGTCGCCAGACTTCGTCGACTTCAGCACGCGGTTCGCGCCGAAGTACAGCACCTGCGGGTTGTGCTTCGAGATGAAGAACGGCGTGTTCCAGTTCCAGCGCATATCGAGATCGATCGAGTCGCGTTTCTGCACGGCGCGAAACGCGTCGACGCGCTTCTTGTCGTCTTTCGAAAGCGGCTTGGTCGTATCCGGCCACGCGACGACGATGGAGTCTTCCCACTGGATGTACTTCGGCCGCCACTGCGGCTTCGCGAGCCCGAAGCGTTCGCCGGTCGACACGTAATAGCGCCCGATGTTACCGCCCTGCGACTCGCCGTAAATGATGTCGGGGTTCGTCGGATCCTGCGCGGTGACGAATCCGTCGCCGCCGTTGAACGTGTACCACATCGAATTCGTGATCGTGCCGGCGCGGCGGCGGCTCGGGCCGCACCACGCGCCGTTGTCCTGCGCGCCACCGCACACATTGTACGGCACCGCCATGTCAAACGAAACGTTGTAATACTGGCCGATCGGGAGCTGGTTCATCGAGTCCCAATTGCCGCCGGCATCCCACGTCTGCGCCACGCCGCCATCATCTCCAACAATGATATGCGATGGATCCTTCGGGTCGATCCACATCGCGTGATGATCGACATGCACATTGTTCGTCGTGTTGCCGGTGGTCTTGCCGCCGTCGAGCGAGAACTTGATCGGCGTGCTCGACCAGAACACATGGTTCGGGTTCGTGGGGTCGACGCGCACCTGCGAGTAATAGAACGGGCGCGTGTTCTCGTCGTTCGCCTTCTCCCACGATTTGCCCGCATCCGCGGAGCGATACAATCCGCTCGGCGATTTTGCAGGCTTCACTTTCGCGTCCTTTTTCGTATTCGGCAGCGTGTCGGCCTCGACCTGCGCGTACATCACATTCGGATCCGATGCCGCGATCGCGACGCTGATGCGTCCTTTCACCGTCTCCGGAAATCCGCCACCCTTCACCTCGGTCCACGTTTCGCCCGCGTCGTTGCTCTTCCAGAGCGCGGAGCCGGCACCGCCGGACTGGAGGAAATACGGGCCGCGCACGCGCTCGTAACTCGCCGCCCACACGACGTTCGGATCGCGCGGATCGAGCGCGACATCCACGAACCCCGCTTTGTCGCTGATGAATTTCTTCAGCGCCCAGGTCTTGCCGCCATCGGTCGTCTTGTAGAGTCCGCGCTCCTTGTTTGCTCCCCAGGCGTGGCCGAGTGCGGCGATGTACACCGTGTTCGGATCACGCGGATGCACGACGACGCGGCCGATCTGCTCCGTTTCCTTGAGGCCGATGAATTCCCAGCTCTTTCCGCCGTTCACCGTTTTGTACACGCCGGCGCCTGGAGAAATCGAGTTGCGCGAGTTTGGCTCGCCGGTGCCGTAGTACACGATGTTCGTGTCGCTCGGCGCGATCGCGAGCATTCCGCCGGATGACACATGCTCGTTCTCGAACACTGGCCGGAACGTCGTGCCGGCGTTCGACGACTTCCATACGCCGCCGCCTGCGCTCGCGACGTAAAAGGTGCGCGACGGCCACGGAATTCCCGCCACGTCCGTCACGCGACCCTGGTGATTCGCCGGTCCGATCCCCCGCCAGCGCATGCCGGCGATCGTGAGAGAGTCGGCTTGCTGCGCCGCGAGTGGAGCGGCGAAAGCGATAGCGACAAGTGCCAGGAGCGGCAGCGTTCGAACTATGCGCATGGGTCAGGGGGTTGGGTTACGGGCGGTAGAGCTCGGGATATTTCGACTTGAGGTTCGCGACCTTGGGCAGATCGTTGTAAACGATGTACGGCTGCGTGAGATGATGCGCCAGATAATCCTGGTGATAACCTTCCGCCGCGTAGAACTCCTTCAGCGGCACCACCTGCGTGACGATCGGTCCCCTGTATGCTTTCGCCTTCGTGAGATCGTCGATCGAGGCCTTCGCAGCCTTCTGCTGCTCAGCGCTGGCGAAAAAAATCACCGACCGGTACTGCGTCCCTTCGTCCGGACCCTGACGATTGAGCTCGGTGGGATCGTGGGCGACCGAGAAGAACACCTTCAACAGCGTGGAGTACGTGACGATCGAGGGATCGAACGTCACCTGAACCGACTCGGCATGACCGGTCGTCCCCTCGCTCACGATCTCGTAATGTGCGGTCGAGGCTTCACCGCCGGAATAGCCGGAGACCACACGAGTCACGCCTTTGACGTGCTTGAAAACCGCGTCGACGCCCCAGAAGCATCCGCCGGAGAAAACAGCGGTCTGTGTCTGCGCGGCCGCTGCGAGCGGAAACAGCGCGACGAACAACAGAGCACGAGCGACAGAAGAGCGCGCCATCGAAAAGCTCCTGATATTGTGGACGACTAGGATGCGGGCGGTACGCGATCGTCCGGTGGCACAAAATTGGAGAGAAACTGCTTCTCCTGCACGGTGAGGCTGCTGAGTCCTTGCGCGCTGATCTTGTCGAGAATGCGATTCACTTCGTCGCGGTTGAGCTCGTGCACGGACTGGAGGTTCACGCGCTTCCAACCGGCGAGCTGTTGCAGCGGCGGTGCCTGGACCGCGAGCTCGCGGAAGCGCTTGCTTCCCTTTGTTTCTTCGAGCCAGCGCAAATACAGATACGCGCCGACATAGCCGCCCAAGTGGGCGAAATCAGCGACGCCTGCGGTGGATCCGTTCAGCCCGCTGTAGATCGCCATGACCACGGTGATGATCACGAGCCAGCGCGCCTCGAGCGGGAGAACGCCGTAGATATAGATCTTGTCGGTCGGCCAGAAGCGCGCGAACGCCAGCACGACTCCGTACACCGCAGCCGACGCGCCGATCAGCGCTGCGTGCGGCGCGAGCCAGAACGAGAGCAGGGCGCCCGAAATGCCGCTGAGGAAATAAAGCCAGAGAAAACGGTTCGCTCCGAGTCGCTGTTCCACGCGCGGTCCGAAGAAATACAGGCCGAGCATGTTGAAGAGGATGTGCGTGATCCCCCCGTGCAAGAACATGTACGTGATGATCGTCCACGGCCGAAGCAGTGCGGCGTATGGCACGAACATCAGCGACTCGGTTACACCGGGCATCGTCTGCTGGACGAAGAACATCCCGATGTTGGCGATCAACAGGCGCTTGATCCATGGCGTCATGGCTTCAATATATCGGCCTCACGCAAGGGTCACTCGTCGCGCAGCGCTGCGATCGGATCGAGCCCGGCGGCGCGCCGCGCGGGAAGCCAGCAGGCGATTGAGGCAATTGCTCCGAAGAGCAGCGCCACCGCGGCGAAGGTCGCCGGATCGATTGGCGCGACGCCAACCAGCATGCTGCGCATCACCCGCGTGAGCGCGAGCGAGGCCGCCAGTCCAAGCGCGATGCCGGAAAGGCTCAGCCGCATCCCCTGCCCGATGACGAGCCGAAAGATCTCCTGCTTCGACGATCCGAGCGCCATCCGGACGCCGATTTCCGCTGTGCGCTGACGAACCACTGTCGAGAGAACTCCGTAGAGTCCCACGCCGGAAAGCACGACGGCGATTCCCGCAAAAATCCCGATGCAAATGAGAGCAAAGCGCGTCGGCGCCCTAGCCGCCTTCACGTAGTCCGACATCGGCTTCAATTCCGCAACGGGCACGAGCGGATCGACCGACGCCATCACCGCGCGCGCCGGGCCGGCCAGCAGCGCCGGATCGCCGTTCGTCCGAAGCACCCAGTGCGATCCCGTGCCGTATCCGAACTCCCCGTCGATCATATACACAGTCTCGCGGCCGTCGGTCGCGAGTCCCTGATGGCGCTGATGCTGCACGACGCCGATCACGTCCATCCACTCCGGCTCGTTCGACCGCGAACGCATAAAAATTCGTTTCCCCACCGCGTGCTCACCGGGAAACGCCTTCGCGGCGAGCAGGTTGTCGATGAGAATCGCGTGGCCGAGCGGAATGTTGTCCGCCTCGGTGAAATCGCGGCCCTCGAGGATCTTGGTGCGCATCGCGTCGAAGTAACCCGGAATCACAATGAACAGATTCGCCTGCTGAAACGCGGCGGGATCGGAGACAGCGCTCTCCGTGCCGTAGCGCACGTTCGCCTCGTTACCGTTGAGCGGGAGCGGAAAAACAAAACTGACAGCGGTCACGCCGGGAATCGCCGCGAGTTTTTGGTGGACCGCCTGGACGATCGCCGCGCGTTCGTCGGGCGTTCGTCTCGCAATCTGAACGCTAAAAGTGAACAGGCCGTTTGGATCGTATCCGGGATTCGTGTTCGCAAGCGTGATGAAGCTTCGCACCATCAGCCCGCTCCCAATCAGCAGCACGAATGCGAGCGCCACCTCGGCCATCACCACTCCGTTGCGCAGAAAGCGTCCGCCGCCGAGCTCCGACATTCGTCCGCTCTGGCGCAGCACGCCGATGAGATCCGGCCGCGACGCCCGCAATGCCGGCACGATGCCGAATGCCGCTGCGGAGACGAGACCGGCCAGCATCGTGAACATCAGAACGGTTGCATCCAGCCTGACATCCTCCACGCGTGGAAGGTTCGCAGGCCCGATGCTCAGCAGCAGCTGAACGCCCGCGTCCGCGAGAACGATCCCGAGCAGTGAGCCCCCCACAGACAGCACGATCGCTTCCGCGAGCATCTGTCGGACGAGCCGAGCGCGGCCTCCGCCAAGCGCGGCGCGCACGGCGAGCTCGCGCTCCCGGCGTGACGTTCGAACGAGAATGAGGTTGGCGACGTTCGCGCAGGCGATGAGCAGCACGAATACCACGGCGCCCATGAGCGAGAGCACGATCGGTCGCACATCTGCGACCAGATTCTCATGCATCGGCTCCGCGCGGAAATACACGCCAGCCGTGTTCTTGATTGGGAAGCGCTGGCGCAGGTCGGCGCCGAGGGCATCGAGCTGCGTCTGAACCGCAGCGAGATTCGACGCCGGCTGCAGGCGGCCGATGAGCCGAAACTGCACGTTGATGCGCGAGGCGGCGTCGAAGTTGATCCGCGTCGCAAGAAGAAGATCGGGCACGCGCGTGATGCTCATGCGCGCAGGGAAGAGCAACTCGAAGTTCGGCGCCGCGACACCGACGATTTCGGCGCGATTGTTTCCCAGGCTCACGATCTTTCCAATCGCCTTCGGGTCGCCGCCGTATCGGCGCTGCCAGAACTGGTAGCTGATGATCGCGCTGAACGTGATCGGCGGCGGCGCGACGATCGGGAACGCCGCCCCCGGAGGAAGTGCGGGCGGCGGCGGCGTCGCGTCGCTGTCGTTGAAGTCGCGTCCGGCAGCCATCTTCACGCCAAGGAGCGAGAAGAGATTCACCGTCGCGTTGCCCCCGCGCACCTGCTGCGGTTCGACTCCGTCTTCGATGAGCGAAACAGGGAATGTGTTTAAGCCGGCGATTCCGCTCAGCGACTTGACCTCAACCCACATGTCCTTCAAATCGCCCGGCGCGATCTGAAAGTCGGTCACATGCCTGTTCCGCATGTCCGACGTCACGATCACCAGCCGATCCGCCTGTGCGTACGGCAGCGGCTTGAGAAGCACAGCGTTCACAACGCTGAAAATGGCAGTGCTCGCGCCGATGCCCAGCGAGAGTGTCACGAGCGCGGTGATCGCGAACGCCGGATTCTTTCGCAGCGTTCGGATGCCAAACGCGAAGTCTTTCAGCCAGGTTTCCATAAGAGATCCGCACTCCGCATTGGTATCGGCAATTCCCCGCCTACACGCAGAGCATCAAACGTGCCGCCGCAGTGCTCGACTAACTCACGGCGGCGTCAGCGATTGGACACTGACCCTTCATATGATGGTTGTGCGGATCTGGGACATGGCGTCCCAGATCCGAACTCAGGCGCTGCGTAGGCCTTGCTTAGGCGCTCACGGGATGCGCGCCGCCAACCTCGATCGGCGCTTCTTCCTTCACGCGATTGCGCCGCAGCCAAGTCTGCAGTTCGTCGAGGTACGTGTAGAACACGGGTGTTACGTACAGCGTCACCAGCTGTGAAAACGCGAGTCCGCCCACCACCGCGACGCCGAGCGGACGCCGCGTTTCCGCGCCAGCGCCCCAGCCAAATGCGATCGGCAGCGCGCCCATCAGCGCGGCCATTGTGGTCATCATGATCGGCCGGAATCGCACACTCGCCGCCTGCAGGATCGCCTCGGCCGGCGGCTTGTGCTCGTTGCGCTCCGTCTCGATCGCGAAGTCGATCATCATGATCGCGTTTTTTTCCACGATGCCCACAAGCATGATGATGCCGACGAATCCGTAGATGTCGAGGTCGAGGCCAAAGAGAATCAGCGTGACCAGCGCGCCGAATGCGGCGAACGGCAGTCCGGTGAGGATCGTGATCGGGTGGATGAAGCTCTCATACAGCACGCCGAGGATCATGTAGATCACGAACACGGCGAGCACGAGCAACAGCGCGAGTCCCTGCTGCGTGGCCATGAACGCCTGCGCGGTGCCCGCGAAACGCGCGGAGACGTTCGGCGGCAGGAGCGTTGCCGCCTCCTTGGTGATCGCGTCGACCGCGGTGCCGAGCGAAGCCGTGGGCGCGAGGTTGAACGAGATGGTCACCGACGGCAGCTGGCCCGAGTGATTCACGGTGACCGGCCCGACGGAGTACGTGAATTTGGCGACGGCGCCGAGCGGCACGAGTGGCCCCCGCGTCGAGCGCACCCAGAGTTTGCCGAGCGCGTCGACGTCCTGTTGATACTTCGGGAGCAGCTCCATCACCACCCAGTATTCGTTGGTCGAGGTGTAGATGGTGGAGACCTGACGCTGGCCGAACGCATCGTACAGGTTGTTCTCAATTTCGGCTGCAGACACACCGAGCTGGCCCGCCGCCTCACGGTCGATCTCGACAGTGACCTGCGGATTCTCGATGAGCAGATCGCTCGTGACGTCGGCGAGAATCGGCAGCTGCCGGAGACGCGCCTCGAGCTGGGCGGCGGCGCTGTTGAGCGTGACGATATCGCCGCCCTGCAGCGTGTACTGATAGAGACTCTTCGACGCGAGTCCACCGATCGAAATCGCCGGAGGATTTTGCACGAACACCGTGATGTCCGGCACCGACTGCAGTGTTCTTGAAAGGTCGCGGCCGATTTGGTCGGCGCTGCGCTTGCGCTCGGTGATCGGCTTGAGGTCGATCGTGAGCTGTCCCTGGTTTGCCGCAGCCGTGGTGCCGACCGACGACGTCACGGACTTCACGTCGGGATCTTTCCTCACTGCCGCGGCGACTTCCTGCTGGTGCGCGACGAGCGCGTCGAAACCCACGCCCTCGGCCGCTTCCGTCGTCGCGAGAAGCTGGCCCGTGTCGTCAGTGGGGAAGAGGCCTTTCGGCGTGGACCAGAACAGGTAGCCCGTCGCCACGAGGATCACAAACGAGAAGACCAGTGTCGCGGGCCGGTGACGCATGACCGACGCGAGCGTGCGTTCGTAGAGTCCGAGCCACGCGTCGAAGAAACGCTCGCTCGTCTGGTAGAGCTTGCCGTGATTGTCCGAATGCGACGAGCGCAGAAAACGGCTCGAGAGCATCGGCGTCAGCGTGAGCGACACGAATCCCGACACGAGAATCGCGACGCCGATCGTCACCGCAAACTCGTGGAACAGCTTGCCGATGATTCCGCCCATGAAGAGGAACGGAATGAACACTGCGGCGAGCGAGAACGTCATCGAGAGAATCGTGAACCCGACTTCCGAGGCGCCGTCGATCGCGGCCTGCAACTTTGGTTTTCCCATCTCGAGATGGCGCACGATGTTCTCGAGCATCACGATCGCGTCGTCCACGACAAATCCGACCGCCAGCGTGAGCGCCATCAAACTGAGATTGTCGAGACTGTAGTTCAGCAGGTACATCACCGAGAACGTGCCGATGATCGACATCGGCAGCGCCAAGCTCGGAATGAATGTCGCGGAGAAGTTGCGCAGGAACAGGAAGATCACGAGCACGACCAGCGCGAGGGTCAGCTCGAGCGTGAAAGTGACGTCCTCCACCGACGCCTGAATCGTCGCGGAGCGGTCGTACAGAATATCGACCTTCACCGACGGCGGAATCTCGGTGCGGATCTTTGCGAGCGCTTCCTTCACGTGCGCCGAAACATCCACGGTGTTCGTGCCCGGCTGGCGCTGAATCGCAAGTACGATCGATCGCGAGCCGTTATACCAGCTCGCGGTCTTGTTATTTTGCACGTCGTCGGTGATGTGGCCGACCTCGCTCAGATGCACCGGCGCGCCGTTCTTGTACGCGACGATGATGTCGCCGAACGCGCTCGCGCTGTCGAGCTGGCCCGTGGCCTGCACTGTGAGCGCGGTCTTCGGGCCCCACAGCACGCCCGTGGGCAAGTTCACGTTCTGATTTGTTACGGCGGTCATGATGTCTTCGAGCGCGATGCCGCGCGTCGCGAGCGCCGACGGATCCATCTGCAGGCGCACTGCGTATTTCTGCGCGCCGTACACCAGCACCTGCGCCACGCCGCCGACCATCGAGAGGCGCTGTGCGATCGTGGTCTCGCCGTATTCATCCAGCGTTGAGAGCGGCACTTCGCTCGAGGTGAGCGCGAGCGTCATGATCGGAGCGTCTGCCGGATTCGTCTTCTGGTACGACGGCGGGATAATTCCCTGCGGCAACTGGCGCAGCGTTTGCGCGATCGACGCCTGCACGTCCTGCGCGGCCGCGTCCACGTTGCGGTCGAGCGCAAACTGTACGACGATCTGCGTCTGCCCGAGGCTGGACGTCGACGTCATGTTGTCGATGCCGGCGATCGTCGAAAACGACTTCTCGAGCGGCGTCGCCACTGTCGCCGCCATGGTCTGCGGGCTCGTGCCCGGCAGCAGCGCGGTTACCGTGATCGTCGGAAAATCGACGTTCGGCAGGTCACTCACCGGCAGCTGACGGTACGACACAATGCCGAACACGAGAATGCCGATCATAACGAGAGTTGTCATGACCGGACGCTTGATGAACAGGGTCGTGAAATTCATCGATCAGTTTCCCGCGGACGTGGACGCGTGCGCGAGGCCGGGCTCGAGCGCGCTGCCTTTCGGCGCACGCGCGCCTGCACGACCGAACCACGACTGCAGTTCGTCCAGATATGTGTAGAACACCGGTGTGACGAACAGCGTCACCACCTGCGAAAATACGAGCCCGCCCACAACGGCGATGCCCAGCGGCCGCCGCGACGCAGCGCTCGCGCCGACGCCGATCGCGATCGGCAGCGTGCCGATGATCGCGGAAAACGTCGTCATCATGATCGGCCGGAACCGCACGACCGCCGCGCGCATGATGGCCTCGGTGGGCGGCGAGTGCTCTGCCCGCTCCGTGGCGATCGCGAAATCGATCATCATGATCGCGTTCTTCTGCACGATGCCGATCAGCATGATGATTCCCACATATCCGTAAACGCCGAGCTCCACTTTCGTGATGTACAGCGCGAACAGCGCGCCGAACGCGGCGAACGGAAGCCCGGTGAGGATCGTGATGGGATGGATGAAGCTCTCGTACAGCACGCCGAGAATCAGATAGATAATGAACACGGTGATCAGCAGGAGAAGGCCGAGCCCCTTCTGCGATTGCTCGAACGCCTGCGCCGTGCCGTTGAACGCCGCCGTGATGTTCGCTGGCAGCGATTGTGTCGCAACCTGCTTCACGTGATCTACCGCGCCGCCGAGCGCGATGCCCGGCGCGAGATTGAACGAGATCGTCACCGACGCCATCTGCCCCGAATGCGGAATGCTCAGTGGCCCTACGACATTTTCGAAGGTCGCGACGTCGGCGAGCGGAACAAGCTTGCCGCCGGAGCCAGGCATGTAGAATTTCTGAAGCGCGGTGGCGTCGAGCTGCGCCGACGGCACGGTCTCCATCACCACCCAGTACTCGTTGGTGGGCGTGTAGATCGTGGAGACCTGTTGCTGGTTATAGGCGTTCGCGAGCGCGTTCTCGATGCTCGCCGGCGTGACGCCGAGCGAGAGCGCGCGATGGCGGTCGATGCGGATGCGAACGATCGGACTGCGGTTGAGCAGGTCCGATGTCACGCCGCTGAGCATCGGCTCCGCCTGCAACTTCGCGAGCAGCTTCGCCGACTCCGCGTACAGCTGCGTGATGTCGGGCCCGCGAAGTGTGAACTGATAGAGCGTCTTCGCCGAGCGCCCGCCGATTCGAATCACGGGGGGGTTCTGGAAGTACACGGCGAGTCCCGGAATTCCGCTGAGCCGGCGCGTAAGCTCGACGACCATCGCGTCGGCCGTCGGACGCTTGCCCTGCGGCTTGAGCGTGACGCTGAGATTTCCCTGATTTCCGCCGCTGCCGCCGAACCCGCCAAGCGATGACGTGAACGACACAATATTTGTGTCCTTCGCGAGTCGCTCCATCGCGATTTTCTGCAGCCGCACCATATCGCCGAACGATGTGCCCTGTGCGGCCTCGGTCGTGCCGTTCAGCGATCCCGTGTCGTCGGGCGGGAAGAGTCCCTTGGGTATGATCGTCCAGAGCGTGCCGATCAACGCGAGGATCACCGCGGAAAACACGAGCGTGACCGGACGGTGGCGCATCACCCAGCCGAGTGAACGCGCGTACGCTTCCTTCGCATCCTCGAAGATCCGCTCGGTCGCCTCGAACAGTTTGCCGTGCTTCACCGTGCCGTGCGCCTTGAGCAGACGGCTGCATAGCATCGGCGTCAGCGTGAGCGAAACGAATCCGGAGACGAGCACCGCGACCGCGATGGTGATCGCGAACTCGCGGAACAGCCGGCCGATGATGCCGCCCATGAACATCAGCGGGATGAACACCGATGCGAGCGACAGCGTCATGGAGAGAATCGTGTAGCCGATTTCGCGCGCGCCGTCAAACGCCGCCTGCATCGGCGGTTTTCCCATCTCGAGATGACGATAGATGTTCTCGAGCATCACGATCGCATCGTCGACCAGGAACCCGACCGCAAGCGTCAGCGCCATCAACGACAGGTTGTCGATGCTGAAATGCAGCAGCGCCATGATCGAGAACGTGCCCACGATCGCCATCGGCAGCGTGAAGCTCGGGATCAGCGTCGCCACCACGTTCCGGAGGAAGACGAAGATCACCATCACCACCAGCCCGAGCGCGAGCAGCAGCGAGAACTTCACGTCGTTGACGGAATTCTGAATCGACACCGAGCGGTCGTACTGGATGTGCACGCTCAGCGTCTTCGGCAGTCCTTTCTCGATTTCCGCGAGCACGGCCTTTGCCTTCTTCGCGATGTCTACGGTGTTCGTGCCGGGCTGGCGGTTGATCATCAGGAACACGGTGCGGTCGTTGCCGAACCACGCGCCGCCTTTGTTGTTCTGAATGTCGTCCAGCACGTTTCCGAGATCGCCGAGCCGCACAGGCGCGCCGTTCTTCCAGGAAACAATCAGCTTCCTGAAGTCGGCGGCGTTCGACATCTGCCCCGTCGCCTGGATCGTGAGCGTCTTGTCCTTGCCGTAGAGCACGCCCGTCGGGAGCAGCACGTTGTTGTTCTTGATCGCGTTCGCAACCTGCGTGACGCCAATGCCCAGGCTCGCGAGCTTTGCCGGATCGAGCTGCACGCGCACCGCGTACTTGCTCGCGCCCATCACGTTCACCTGCGCGACGCCCTCGACCATGGAGAGCTGCTGCCCAATTGTTGTCTCGGCGAATTCGTCGATGTCCTGCATCGACAGCACGCTCGACGTGAGCGTGATGTTCAGAATCGGCGATGCCGCCGGATTCTGCTTGCGATAGTTCGGCGGCAGGATGTTCGGCGGAAGGAACGCCAGCGTCTTGGAAATCGCCGCGTTTACGTCCTGCGCGGCCGATTCGATATCGCGGTCGAGCGCAAACGTGAGCGTGATGTTGGTGGAGCCGAGGCTGCTGTTCGAGGTGATCTCGTCGATGCCCGCGATCGCCGAGAACGATTTCTCGAGCGGCGTCGCGACCGTCGCAGCCATCGTCTCGGGACTCGCGCCCGGGAGATTTGCGCTGACGTTGATCGTCGGATAGTCGATCGTGGGGAGATCGCTCACCGGAAGTTGCTGATATCCGATGATCCCGAACACCAGAATCCCGATCATGACGAGCAGCGTCATGACCGGGCGCTTGATGAACAGTCCGGTGAGGTTCATGCCCCGCTCATCTCCGTATCACGCTTGCTTCAGCCTGCTTCACGGTGCGGGTGGTGCTTTTCCGCCGCGTCCGCGTCCGCCCCGGCCGCCGCCGCGTCCGCCCCGGCCGGCTCCGCCGCCACCACCGCCCGCCGAATCCTTCGCGCTGCGGAGATCAACGGGAGCGCCGGGCGTGAGGCGCGACTGGCCGTCGGAAACCACGCGCTCACCCTCGCTGAGCCCGGACGCGATCACCGAGAGTCCGTTCGCCGTGCGCTCGACGCTCACCATCCGCAGCGACGCCGTGCTCGCCGAGTCCACTACGTAGACGTAGGTGCCGCGCTGTCCGGTCACCACGCACTGCGAGGGAACCACGAGCGCCCCTTCCTCCGTGAACAGCTTCATCGAAACCGCCATGAACTGTCCGGCCCAGAGCGAACCGCCGGCGTTGTCGAACTTCGCGCGCAGCTGCACCGTGCCCGTCGTCGTGTCCACGGCGTTGTCGATGAACGTCTGTACGCCGTATCCATCCGTATTCGCCGCGGCCGGATCGACTGCAACGGTTTGCGAATTTCCCTTCTTCGCGGCGTCCATCGACGGGCTCGCGGTGTCTTTCGGCGCAGTCGGCGACGAGGCCGCGCTCGGCATCGCCGTCACCGGCAGCCCGCCCTTCGCGCCGTACTGGAGCACGAGAGGCAACAGTGAACCCGGCACCGAGTATCGGACGTAGATCGGCCGCACCTGGTTGATCACCACGAGCGGAGTCGACGCGCCCGCGCGCACAAGATTTCCGTTCTTCACGAGCAGGCCGCCGGTGCGCCCCGAGATCGGCGCGCGAACGGTCGTGTTGTCGAGATTGAACTTCGCGTTGGACACGGCGGCGATGTCGGCCTCGACGACCGCTTGCGTGGAGGCGGCAGTCGTGGATTTGAGCTCTGCGTCGGCAGCGGACACGACGTTCTGCTTTCGGAGCGACTCGAAGCGATCGTAGTCCCGCTTCGCGTTCTCGGCGATGGCCTTGTCGCGCGCGAGCTGCGCGAGCGCCACGTCGTACGCGGCCTGATACTGATGCGGTTCGATCTTGAAGAGGATCTGCCCCTTCTTCACTTCGGCGCCTTCGGAGAATGGCACGTCGACGATGATGCCATCGACCTGCGAGGCGACCGACGCCGCCTGGATCGGCGTGACGATGCCGTTCGCTTCGACAGTGTAGGGGAGCGCCATCTTCTTCACCGGCACGACTGCCACCGAGATCGCGGGCCGCTGCGGCTTGACCGGCGCTTTGGAGCACGCGCTGATGGCAAACATCGCTCCGACGCCCAAGGCCGTGAAACGAGTGCCGTGCGCGGAGAGTCGCTGACGCTTCATCTGAGAATATTCGCTCGAAAGTTGGACGGTGCTGAACGGGTTCCTTCAGGGCCGCAGCATCGCGAATTACCTCTACGCACGAGAGGCGAAAGTCGCTTGCGGCCGCCCTCCCGCACCTTCGGGTCGGTTACGGGTGCAACGTGAGCTTCTGCAGGCGCCAGTTCAGGATTTCGGCAACGTAAAGCGTGTTCTCGGAGGGGCAGGAGATCTCGTGAATCCAGCCGAATTGCTTGAGTTGCTTGCCCGCTTCGCCAAGCGTCCCGACCACCTTCCCCTCGAGGGTAACTTTGTAGATCCGGCCCGGCACCGCGTCGGCCACATAGAGGAACTGGTTCGCTCCCGGATTGATGCAAATTGCCCACGGCGAACCCGAGGCCATCGTGGCGCCGCCGCCTGCGGGTGCACCGGCGACGGGCATCGCGCCATTCATGATGTTCGGCTCGCCGGCAAAGGGCACGTCGATCGTGAATTGACGAAGGAACCCTCCATCGCTGTCAAATACCTGAATGCGCCGGTTGCCCCGATCCGCCACATACACGTTGCCCTTTGCGTCGGCGGCGATCGAGTGCGGCGTGTTCAGCTGGCCCTGACCCGATCCGCGTTCGCCCCACGTCTTCACCCATTTGCCATTCTTATCGACTTTCACCACGCGCGAGTTGCCATATCCATCGCTGATGAACGTGTTTCCCTGCGGGTCCCACGCGACGTCGGTCGGGCGGTTGAACGTGCCCCAGCCCGCAGCGGGCGCGGGCGCTCCAGCCGGTCGCGGCGCGGCGGGTTCGGCGGCTTCTTCGCGCCGCCCGAGCACCATCGTCACGCGGCCGGCGGAATTGAATTTGATGATCATGTTCGTGCCTTCGTCGGTCGCCCAGATGTTGTCGTCGCCGTCGACGCGAACGGTGTGGGCAAACGCAAATCCGTATAGCTCTTTTCCGATCTCGCGAATGAACACGCCATCGGCGCCGAATTCGAACAGCTGCGCCGCGGTCGCGCCATGCACCGTCGAGCGCTCGCCGGTGCGGCTGTACACGAACACATGTCCCTTCGAGTTCACTGCGACGCCCGCGACCTCGCCGAGGTACAGGTTCGCAGGCATCTTGAGGAAATCGATGCTTGCGTCGAATCGAATGGCGGGCACCGACTGCGCGGAAATCGGTGAAACAGTCGGCGCGGTGAGCGCGACTGCGGTGAGCATCAAGGCCGGAAAACGTCTCACGATTTTGACTCCTGTTCGATGCGCGGTGAACGGTCAACCTATCCGGCTCGACGTGCCGCCGCGAGTCGTCCACCGACGTCCGTGTTCGCTTTCGAACCGCCGATTCCCGAATTCGAACGCCGGGTCTCGAAACCGCAGTGGTTCGCCAGACGTAACTCACTGTGGCGGAGTGAGTTGAGGCAGCATCGCCTCGGCATACAAGTTGCCATTCAGCACTGCGTCCCTTTATCGCACCATGACAGGAGAAGCAGCATGAGACGGATCCGAAATCACGTCGCCGTTGTCGCTTTCATTTTCGCGCCTGCTTTTCTCCCGGCACAGCAGGGCGCGGATGGCTCGCGTCCCGTTTCACTGGAGGAGGCCGTGCGGCTGGCGCAGCTCAATTCGCCCGTGACGGTAGGCGCCAGAAATGCGCTCCGCACCGGGCGGCTCACGCAGCTGAATGCGCTCGGTCAATATCTGCCAAACCTCAGCGTCAGCTACGGCGCGTCGAATTTCTCCGGCGGAATTTATCAGCAGGGAGAGCTTCTTCCGTACAAGGGCGATCCCTGGAACTATGGCAAGGGATACAACGCGAGCATCGTGCTGTTCGACGGCGGCCAGCGATACTTCGGCTATCGGCAGGCGGTGGCGGGTCAGCGCGCGAATGAAGAAAACGAAACCCTTCAGCGCTATGGCGTGGCGACCACGGTGAAGCAGCAGTACTTCGCGGTGCTTCAGGCACGTGAGCTTGAGGCCGCCGGCGCTAGCGCGCTCGAGCAAGCGCAGGTCGCATTGAACGCATCGGCGGCGAAAGTAAAAATCGGTCAGGTCGTTCGAACGGATTCCCTAAAGGCGGCGATTCAGGTTGGCGCCGCCCGACTGCAGTTGCTCAACGCGCGCGCCAGTCTGCGCGATGCGAACGCGGCGCTCACGCGTCTTGTGGCATCGAATGTTCCCGTGACCGCGATCGCCGCCGACACCAGCGACATTCCGAAACTCGACGTGGACGACGCCTCTCTCGCGCGCATGGCCGATGACGGCCCGGGTATCAGGCAGGCGGCCGCGAACCTGGAGGCGGTAAAACAGGGGCGTCGCGCGACGATGACCTCGCAGTACATCCCGCAGGTTCGCGCCAACTACAACTACAACGCGAGCGGGTTCACGTCACCGACGTTCAACTGGGGCGGTGGGCCCGCGGCGTCTACGCAGACGCAATATTCGTTTTCCATCGGGTACACGATTTTCAATGGCTTCACCCGGGAACTGAACGCGATGCAGGCGACGGTCCTCGCCGACAACGCCGAGGCGGTGCTTCGCGACGCGCGATTCAATGCGAAGTCGCAGCTCGCGCAACTGATCGATCAGTTTCGCACTGCGGCGCAGACGGTCGAATTGCAGAGGCTCCAGATCGCTGCGGCCCAGGAGGATCTGTCGGCCCAGCAATCCCGCTACGCGCTCGGCGCATCGTCGTATCTCGATCTGCTCACCTCGCAGACGGCGCTCGACTCCCAGCGGATTCTGCTGATCAACGCGCGCTTCACCGCGCGCACGGCTCGGGCCGCGATCGAGGCTTTCATCGGGCGTGACTTGAAATAGCGGGGAAGGTGGCGCAAGTTGCTCCACGGAGTTCGGTCTTCCCCCACGAGGTTGTGACCATGCGCTCGCACATTCGATTCACCGCCTTTCCGCTGCTGTTGATCGCGGCTGCATCGTGCTCGCAGCAGAAGCCGGCGGCCGCGCCTGCACCGGCGTCCGGCACTGGAGCTGCAGCAGCTCCCGCATCCGCTGCTCCCGCTGGACGCGGCGCGACGGCACCCGCGGGCGCGCCGGCTGGAGCGCCCGCTGGAGCTCCCGGAGCACCGGGCGCAGGCGGTCCTCCGGGCGGAGGGCGCGGCGGTCCGCCGCCGATGACGCCCGAACAGCGCGCCGCGCGCCGCGATTCGATCGCCACGCTTCGCGCAGCCTCGAATGCACAACTAATGAAGCAGATTGCCGGTCGCGAAAACGAACCGGCCGGCACGGTCTTCAAGAACGTACAGGTTGCGATGAACAAGGCGATGCCCGCCGGACGGTTCCTTGTCATGATGGATTCGACGTACGGCCGCGGACTTGGCCGCAACTGCGTCGATTGCCACGTCGCGAACCAGTGGGCGAGCGACAGTCTCGCGCGCAAGAAAACCGCGCGTATCATGGCCGAGCTGGTGGAAGCGGTGAACACGACGCAACTCACGAAACTCGCGCCGCGGCCGGGTGCTCCGCCGCGCGCCATCAATTGCATTTCGTGCCATCGAGGCAACCCTGGTGGTCCTGGGCAGGCATTGATGCCGTAGCAACCGTAACGAAGTGAACTGTTAACCACTAACTGTTGGTCGGTTAACCAAGGTGTAAGAATCAGCCCGGGCTACGAACC
>JANYIJ010000160.1 GCA_025362095.1 Gemmatimonadota bacterium
GTCGCCGGTCAGCATGATGACGTCGAGGCCGAGCGCTCTTAGACGGCTCATTGCTTCTATTGAGGTCGGCTTGATCGGATCGGTGATCGCGATGAGTGCGACGAGCTTCGCGTCGACGCCAACGAACACCACTGTCTTTGCTTCTTCGGCGAGGCGGTCTGCCTCAGCGGAAAGCGGCGCCGGATCGACGGACCAGTCCGCCATCATGAGCGCGTTGCCGACTATGACCGACTTGCCGTCGATCACGCCCATCGTGCCGCGGCCGGTGACGGACTCGAACGAGCTTGGCTTCGCGACTATGATCTCCTTCGTTCGCGCGTGTGCGACGATCGCAGCGGCGAGCGGATGTTCTGAGCTGGCCTCGAGTGATGCGGCGAATATCAGCGCCGTGTTTTCATCGATCGTCGCGCCGGGCGCGAGGATCATGTCGGTCACCGATGGCTTCCCTGCTGTGATCGTTCCGGTTTTGTCGAGCACCACCGTCGTGATTTCGCTGGCGCGCTCGAGCGCGGCGCCGCCTTTGATGAGCACACCGAGCTGCGCGCCCTTGCCGGTCGCGACCATCACCGCCGTCGGCACCGCGAGGCCCATCGCACACGGGCAGGCGATGATCAGCACGGCTACGGCGGCGGCGAGCGCGCGGACGAAGCTCCCTTCTCCGCCGGCGAAGAACCAGACGGTGAATGTGATCAGCGCGATCGCCATAACGACTGGAACGAACACGCTGCTGATTTTGTCCGCGAGCCGCTGAACGGGTGCGCGCGTGCCCTGCGCTTCGCGCATCATCTTCACGATGCGCGCGAGGGTGCTTGAGGCGCCGAGCGTCGTCGCTTTGAACCGGAACGCGCCGGTGAGATTGATCGTGCCGCCGGTGACGCGATCACCGGCGTTCTTGGCGACTGGCATGGGTTCGCCGGTGAGCATCGACTCGTCGACGTTGCTCGTGCCTTTCGATACGACTCCGTCCACCGGTATGCGCTCGCCCGGGCGCACGACGATGAGATCGCCGCCGATGAGATCGCCGATCGGAACGTCGAGTTCCTGTAGGTTGCGGAGCACGCGGGCCGTTTTCGGCTGCAGCTCGATCAATCGGCGGATCGCGCCTGCCGTTTCGCCCTTGGCGCGTGCCTCGAGCGCATTGCCCACGAGAATCAGCGCGATGATGATGATCACCGCCTCGTAGTAGAGGCTCGGCGCTACACCGTAACTGGTGAAGGCACTCGGCGCCATTGTCGCGGCGAGCGAGTAGAGATACGCCGAGCCCGTGCCGACGGCGATGAGCGTGTTCATGTCGGCAGATCCGTGTCGCGCGGCGGTCCATGCGCGCGAGTAGAAGGCGCGGCCGGCCCAGAGCATCACGGCGGTGGTGATCGCGAGCTGGATCCAGGGCCAGAGCGGTTGCGTCATCGCGAAACTCATCGGCACGGCCATCACCGCGGCGCCGATCACCAATGACGCGATGCCCTTGTTGCGATAGTCGAGATATTCACCGCGACGCGATTGGTCCTGCTCTTCCTGCCGCTCGGCGTCGGATTGTGTCCCCACCGGAAGCGACGCGCCGTAGCCGGTGGTCTTGATGCGCTCGACGAGCGCTTCGGGCGTGACGGCAGCGGGATCGTACGCAACGGTCGCGCTGTTTGTCATGAGGTTCACGACCGCGGAGGAAACGCCCTCGCCTTCTACGGCATGCTGCACGCGCCCGACGCACGCGGCGCAGTGCATGCCGGTGACGGGGATTTCGAGAGTGACGGGTCCGGGCATTCGAGCCTACTCTCTTGGCTTCTTGTCGTCGTCGCGCGTGCCGCGCTCACGACGATTCATGCGCCGAATGAAGTTCACATTCAGCGCGATGATCGCGCAGATCGCGACGATCAGGACGATCCATTTGTCTATGGTCACGTCCTGAAGTTAGTATACCCCCTCAGGGTATGCAAGGGCGCTGCCCGTCGGGAAGTCCAGCGACTCAGTGGATCGGGCGCACTTCAACGAGGAACTTGGCGGCGGCAACGCGAGCGCCGAGGACGGCGTCCACCTCGCATGCTCCCGGCCTGCTGGGAATCAGGTCTCCCCCACTGAAGAACGCTCCTCCCAGGTCGCACCCGCGCGAACCTGCACCGTGAATAACCCGGACAACGCGGCCGGCTGAATCCCGCGCCACCGCGCGCATTCGAATCGTGTCGCCAACGAACGCGTGAGCGATCAGTGGCTCCCACGTGAGACTTGCGACGGGTTTCATCACTTCCAAGTGACGGCGCAGCACGGTGTCGCCTTTGGTGATCGTGACCCAGACCCAGCCTGCGCGCAAAGCAAGGAGTCGCCCGGACGCGGACACCGACGCGATCTCCGGCCGATCGACTTCCCAGTGGGCCCCGGGACGCCAGTTCTCGGCCGCTCCGGAGCAAGCATCCAAATGACAGTGAAAGCGCCGAACGTTGAGCACCATAGAGTCGCCAGCTGCGAGAAGCGCTGGTGCATTGAACTCAAGTTCGATGCGGCCGTCGCTGGACGGATAGACGCGAAAGTGCGGTGGCGGCCACGGCTCGACGCGCGCGGCACGATGGCACGCCATCACGCCGACGGCAACTAGGGTCACGGCCATCAGCCTTCCGATCATCACCATCGCCAGTTAGCGCACTCCGGGCGCCGCACGTCTCCGGCTAACGACGATGATGATGGCGGAGCAATTGGTGGTTCCATAGATCGCCGAGGCTACTGGGCCCTTGATCACTTCAATTGAATCCAAGTCGAGACCGAATGACTTTTTCAGGAGCGACAGTTGGCTGTCGGCCCCGACTCGAGCACTCGAGGACGGTGCAGTCGGCATTTCGCCGACGCACGCGCACAGCAGAACGGTCAGGCTGCAAGTGACCAGCAGTATTCG
>JANYIJ010000181.1 GCA_025362095.1 Gemmatimonadota bacterium
GAAGTTGGAACCTGGACTAACTACAGATCACAAAACAACATACAGAACGTTATCAACATATTACCGTAAGCCATTGTGGACAAGCTACTTGGCCGGAAGCCGGAAGCCGGAAGCCGGAAGCCGGAAGAGGACTACCGAGCCGCGCTGAATGCGCCGGCTACGTGCCGCACGAACACTCGTCGCTCCTTCAGAAGAATCCCGAGCACGTCAAACCGGTACGACTCGCCTGCCCTCCCGTGACGGTCGATCCACGTTTGCGCCGATTTCGTAAGCTCGCGCTGCTTGCGATGGTTCACGGCTTCGACCGGATCGCCGAACTCGTCGCCCGAGCGCGCCTTCACCTCGACGAACGCAATCAGATTCTCCTGCTGCGCGACGAGATCAATATCGCGCCGCCCAGAGCGAAATCGGCGCGCTACGATTTTCCATCCGCTCTGTTCGAGATAACGGGCCGCTATTCGCTCACCGAGTTCGCCGAACGCGTTCGTGGCTTTGGTCACGGCGGCATTGTACAGATAGCGAGTCCTCCGTGTGTCATCGAAAGCACCGCGGAGTGGAGCGTTCGAGTGCGAGGGCGCGACGGTGAGGGGTGAGGAGGAAGATCAGTCACGCGTGAGCGGGACGCCCTCATGGCGCGGCGCCAGCGAATGGCGACGAACGCGGCGAGAGGAACCGCCACGAGCGCGGCGATCGTGAGCAGAGTCGGTGACATTTTCAGCTCCACACTACTACAATCCAACTCCGTGACGGATAGAACTCCCACCCTGCCCGCCCGCGACCTCGTCCGCTTCGGAACGGCGGTCACGATGGTCGTCGCGCTCGGCGCCGTGCAGGTGTTCGTCATCCCGCGGCGGCTGGACGTTCCGACCTTCGGCGAGTACCGGCTGTTTCTCGTGTACGTCGCGTACGTGGGCGTGCTCCATTTCGGATTCGCCGACGGCGCATTCGTGCGCTGGTCCGGGATGGCGCCCGCGCGAATCCACGGCGAGTGGAAGCGCCTCGTTCGCTGGATGATCGCGATGCAATCCGCTGTGTTCGCGCTTGGCGCGATCGGTGCTGCGGTGGCCGGGAGCGCGACGATCTCGACATTCCTGCTCGCGTTTGGCGCGTGTGCGCTGTTCGTGAACTCGTCCACGCTCTCAGCGTACGCACTGCAGGCGGCCGGAGAGTTTCGCGCCGCCGGCACGGTGGCGGTGATCGCGCCGGCGCTGTTCGTGATCGCGGTGCTCTTTGGGCCCGTGCATTCGCTCGCGACAATTCTCGACGCGTACGCCGCCTCGTTCTTTGTTGCCGCGATCGCTGGTGCCCTGCTCGTGATGCGATTGCCGCAAGCCGACCCGGCGGCGAAACATCCGATCGCCTTTCGCGAAATCTTTCGCACGGGCTATCACGTGCTCGGCGCCAACCTCGCGGCCGGGCTCGCGCAGTCTGCCGACCGGATTCTCGTGAGCATCGCCGTGCCGATCACGAGCATGGCCCTGTATGGCTTCGCGTCGAGCGTGGCGGTTGCGGGAACATCCGCCACGCAGACGATGCAGCGCGTGGCCCTCTCGCACGCGGCCCGGCAGACCGAAGAAACCCGCGCTCTGTTCCTTGGTCGATTCTACGCCCTGACGCTCGCCGCGTACGGACTCGCGCTCACCGGCATGCCGCTGTTCGAGCATGTCGTGGCGGGCACGCTCCCAGCGTACACGAGTGCGCTGCCGATAGTTCGGGCGTTCGTTGCGGGCGCGCCGTTTTGGATCGCGCTGCACGTCGTGCTCGTCGGCACGCTCCAAACACATGGCCTCGTCCGGAAACAATTCGCGCTCGAACTCGGCGGCGCGCTGCTCGTGATTTTGGCATGCGGCGTGGCGCTCACGGCGCATGCGCCGCTCTGGGTCGTCGCGAGCGCGGGCTCCGCTGCGGCCGTGCTGACGTGGGTGACCGGCGTGATCATCGTGAATCGCGCCGTGCGCGCGGCAGCAGCACAGGGCGCGCTGCGATTCGCCGTGCTCTGCGGAGCGCAGATCGCGTCGATGGCTGTCGCGCTCGCGGTCACGGCGTCATGGCCGCTGCAGACACTCATCTACGTGCTGCTCGCTGCGGCTCCGACGGTTCTCGCGATTCAAGACGCGCGGGTGCAGTGGCGGTGAGCGAAGTCGCGGCGAGCGTAGTTAGCTATCGCCCGCCGACCGCGCGATGGGACGGGCCGGCTCTCGTTGTCAGGAGTTACGCCGCGACCGACCGCTCCCCGGCAATGCGGGCCACATCCTCCAACCCCACAAGCACGTCTCGCGGCTTCGACCCATCTGGCGGCCCCAGAATGCCGGCGAGATGCAACTGGTCGATGATCCTCGCCGCTCTGCCGTACCCAACCTTGAGTCTCCGCTGCAGCAGCGAGGTAGACCCGCCCTGGTTCGCCACGCACACCTCGGCTGCCTCGCGGAACAGCTTGTCCCGATCGCTGTCGTCTTCCTCTCCACCCTGACCCGCGCCCGCCTCGAGTGCCTCGGCCGCGCGCACCTTCTCGAGAATGTCCTGCTCGTTCGCGGTCTCCTCGATGTGCATCAGTCCCTGCGCTTCCATCGCAGCCTTTCGAGCTTCTCTGCGGGCTTCGTACCACTTCATGAGGCGCTCGGTGTCGTCGTTCGAGAGGAACGCGCCCTGAATGCGGCTCGGCTCGCTCTTGCCCGGCGGGATGAACAGCATGTCGCCATTGCCGAGCAGTGATTCCGCGCCGTTGCCGTCGAGAATCGTGCGCGAGTCGATCTGGCTCGCCACGCGGAACGCGATTCGGCTCGGGAAGTTCGCTTTGATCAGGCCGGTGATGACGTTCACACTCGGACGCTGCGTTGCCAGGATCAAGTGTACTCCAATCGCACGGGCCTTTTGCGCGAGCATCGCCAGCGGCGTTTCCACCTCTGCGGCGCAGGTCATCATGAGATCCGCGAGTTCGTCGATCACGACCACGATATACGGCAGCACGCCCGCTTTGTATTCGCGATCCTCGAACCCGACGTTCGGATCTTTCGGCTTCTGCATTACCGCGCCGTCGCGAATCTTCTGATTGAAATCCTGAATGTTGCGCGCGCCGTTCGCTGCGAGGAGCTGGTAGCGGTCCTGCATCTCGATCACGGCCCACTTGAGCAGCGCGGCCGCGTCGCGATTGTCCGTGACGACTTTGTGCCGCTGATGCGGCAGCACGTTGTACACGGAGAGTTCGACCATTTTCGGATCGACCATCAGGAAGCGCAGTGTCTTCGGCGTGTGCCGATAGATCAGCGACGTCACGAGCGTGTTCACGCAAACGGATTTGCCAGATCCAGTGGCTCCGGCAATCAGCAGGTGCGGCATCTTCGCCAGATCGCCGATCACCACCTTCCCCTCGAGATCGCGGCCAAGCGCTATCGGAAGCGCGCGCGGCGTCTCCTGGTAATCCTTGCTGTCGATCATCTCGCGGAACGCGACTATTTCGGCGGTGGGATTCGGCACTTCGACACCAACCGCTCCCTTCCCCGGAATCGGCGCGACGATTCGAATCGACGCCGCGCGCATCGCAAGCGCCAAGTCGTTCGCGAGATTTGCGAACTGCCGAACCTTTACGCCCGGTGAAGGCTCAATCTCATACTGCGTCACAGTAGGACCGGTCGTGCGACCGACGAGCTGGCCGTCCACTTTGAATGTGCGCAACGCGTCCATGAGCTTTTGGCCCATGGCGTCGAGGTGCGCGCGACTGAGTTCGGTATTTCTCGGCGGCCCGGGCGTGAGCAGCTCGGGCGGCGGCAGTTCATCGGCCATCGCGTCGAGTGGATCGCCCGCTGCGTTGATCGCGGCCGCAACTGCCTCCGCATGCTCTGCGACCTTCTCGGCTTTCGTGGCCTTCTTCTTTTTCCCGGATTTCTTTGCGTGCGCGTCGTCCAGCGGGAGTTCGGCTTGCTCGACGGCCTTCTCCTCCTCGGCCTCGAGTTTCACGGCTTCCATGAGCGAGAGATCGAGCGCCGGCATTTCTTTCGAGTCCGGTTCGAGATGCTCGGCGCGAGTCAGGCCATCTGCGCCAGTGGCAATCGTTCCCACGACAGCAGGGTCCGTGGACATCGCCGCCGCTTCGCCGGCTTTGCGTTTGGCCGAGCCGCCAATCAGCACGCGAATCGGATTCCAGGCGAGGGTTCCGGCCATGAGCGCGCAGAGTGCCAGCGCGATCACAACCCACGCGCCGCCGAGCCCGAGCGCTTTCACGAGATAGAACGCGACGAAGCTGCCGATCAGTCCCGCGTAAGGATCAACCTGCGCCGCATCGATCGTCGCGCCGCGAGCGAGTGCCGCAGCCAGCGGGATGATCGCAGCAAGGCCGACGGTGAAGAACAGCCAGCGACGGTCTTCACTCTCCTCGATGCGGCCGAGAAGACGGAGCGCGTGGACGGCGGGAATGAACGGGACAATGATCGCGGAGAGCGCGCCGAGCGTGAGCAAGATGCTCGAGCGCAGGCACGAGCCCACGGGGCCGAAGATGCTGCCGGCGGTGGAGCATGACCCGCCGTCGCGTGCGCCACCCGCGAGCAGCGATCCCGCGATGAACACCGCACCGAGCATCAGCGCAATGCCACCAAGCTCTCGGCGCAGGTGGATGCGTCGCGCGAGCGTGGCTATTTGATCGGGAGTAGGCGCGTCTGGAATCTCGTTCTTGACGACGACCTTTCCGCGCGGCTTCTTGGGCATTTTTCTCTCGGCGAGTGAGCGCACCTATACCGAGAAAATGACTATCAAGCACGCCTGAAGTCACGACGGAAAACCTTGGTTAACCGACCAACAGTTAGTGGTTAACAGTTCACTCGCCGTACGCTAGGGCTTCGGCTCCGCCATGAGGTGCGCCCCATCCGTTTCGAGGAACTTGGTGTGCACCTCCCCTCTCGCGAAGTGCGGGTCCGCCATCACCCGCCCCAAAAACGGAATCGTCGTCGTGATGCCCTGCACCACGAACGTATCCAGCGCCAGCCGCATCTTCGCCAGCGCCTCCGGCCGGTCGCGCCCCTGACAGATTACCTTGGCGATCATCGAGTCGTAAAACGGCGGCACGATGTACCCCGCGTACACGTGCGTATCCACGCGCACGCCGTTGCCGCCGGGCGGATGAAACACATCGATCCGCCCCGGTGAGGGCTGGAAGTTTTTCGCCGGATCCTCGGCGTTCACGCGGCACTCGATCACGTGGCCGCGCAGGGGCGGCGTCTCGGTGATGCTCATTTTCTCACCGGCCGCGACGCGGATCTGTTCCTTCACGAGGTCCACGCCGGTGAGCATTTCCGTCACCGGATGCTCCACCTGAATACGCGTGTTCATCTCCATGAAGTAGTAGGAACCGTCTTCGTCGAGCAGCATCTCCATCGTGCCCGCGCCCACATAGTTGATGGACTTCGCGCCGAGCACGGCCGCGTCTCCCATCTTTTTCCTGAGCGCGGGTGTCATCGCGGGCGATGGCGCCTCTTCGATCAGCTTCTGATGCCGGCGCTGCACCGAGCAGTCGCGCTCGCCCAGGTGGATGCAGTTGCCGTGCGTGTCGCCGAGGATCTGGAACTCGATGTGGCGCGGGCGCTCGAGATATTTCTCGACGTACACGGAGCCGTTTCCGAACGCGGAGAGCGCTTCGCTGCGCGCCATCTGGAAACTGCGCGTGAACTCATCGGCATCGCGCGCGACACGCATCCCCTTTCCGCCGCCTCCTGCCGCGGCTTTGATGATCACGGGAAAACCCATCTTCACCGCGTAGGCGAGCGCGTCCTCTACTTCTTCAACGGGGCCGGGCGTGCCGGGCACGACGGGAACGCCGTTCGCGATCATCGTGGCGCGGGCCTGCGCTTTATCGCCCATCGTCCGGATTTGCTCTGGTGTCGGCCCGATAAACGTGATCTTGCTCGCCGCGCAGATCTCGGCAAACTCGGCGTTCTCAGCGAGAAAACCGTAGCCGGGATGGATCGCGTCCGCGCCCGTGATTTCCGCGGCTGCGATGATGCGCGGGATTTTCAGATAGCTCTCGCGCGCCGGCGCGGAACCGATGCACACGTCGTCGTCGGCGAAGCGCACGTGCAGCGATTCGCGGTCGGCCTCGGAGTAGACGGCGACGGTCTCGATGCCGAGCTCGCGGCACGCGCGGATGACGCGCAGCGCGATCTCGCCGCGATTTGCAATCAGGATCTTCTTGAACATCAGTTGCCTGAATCCGCCAGCTCTTGGCGCGCTTGCAGGGACACCTTACTTCGACACGTCTTGCTGGAAGTTGTCCCAGCTCGTGTCGCTCGCGCTGGCCACGCCCTGCACCTTCAGCGCGAACTCGCTCGGACTCGTGGCGTAGAACAGCGCGCTCTCATACGAGACGACGCCTTTCGAGTACCAGTTCATCAGCGACTGGTCGAACGACTGCATGCCGTACTGCACAGTGCCCTCGCGAATGAGGTCGGGAATGTTGAGCGACGCGTTGAGGTCGCGAATGTTGTCGCGGACCGCCGCAGTGTTGATGAGCACTTCGCACGCCGGGATGCGGCCAGAGCGGTCGGCGCGCGGGGCCAGGCGCAGCGAGACGATTGCCGAGAGCGCCGAGGAGAGCGTGAAGCGCACGTCGGCCTGCTCGTGCGGCGGATAGAACGACATCACGCGGTTGATCGTTTGCGTCGCGTCGGTCGTGTGCAGCGTGGAGAACACCAGGTGTCCTGTGTCGGCGGCCTTGAGCGCGATTTCGAGCGTTTCCAAATCTCGAATTTCGCCGATCAGAATGATGTCCGGGTCCTGACGCAACACGCGGCGCAGCGCCTGCGCGAACGAGCCCGTGTCGGTGCCCACTTCGCGCTGGTTGATGTTGCAGTTGATATCGCGATGGAGAAACTCGATCGGGTCCTCGATCGTGATGATGTTCGCCTTGCGATTCTCGTTGATGAACTGGACCATCGACGCCAGCGCCGTGGATTTTCCGGATCCCGTGATGCCCGTAACGAGCACGAGTCCGCGCGGCTTCATCGCGATTTCTTCGAGCACGGGCGGGAGGTTCAGCTCCCGGATCGTCATCGCCTGGAACGCGATCGCGCGGAACGCGTACGCGATCGAGCCGCGCTGCTGGTACATGTTCACGCGGAAACGGCCGATGCCCGGCACGCCGATCGCGAAGTCCGCTTCTTTATCTGTTTCGAATTCGCGGCGCTGCTTGGGCGGCAGGATCTGGTCGCCGACCGAGCGAAGATCTTCGGGCTTGAGCGGCGGGAGTTCGAGCTGCTTCAGTTCGCCGTCGACGCGCATCGTCGGCGGACGGCCAACCTTCAGGTGGAGGTCGGACGCGTTGTCCTGCACCATCTTCTGCAGAACGGTCTTGTAGTTGTAGGGCGCGGCCACTGCACCGGTCGGCACCGCCGGATTCGAGCCGGTGGGCGATGCGGCCGGCGTTCCTTTCGTGGGATCAGCCATTTGGGTCGACCCGGAAGAGGACTTGTCCATACTCAACCGGATGCGCATCGGTGGCACCGATTTCCTTCACGACACCAGCGTGCTCGGATTCGATCTCATTCATGATCTTCATCGCCTCGATGATGCAGACGATCTGGCCTTTGGCGACGTTCGATCCGACGGTCACGTACGGTTTCGCTCCGGGCTCCGGCGCGCCGTAGAACGTGCCGACCATCGGCGATTTCACCTCGAGCAGCGAAGATTTCGGCGCAGGCGCGGCAGGTGCGGCGGCCGGTTCAGCCACGGCGGGGATGCCGACCGGCGTGCTCACGCGCGGCTCCGCAATCATGGCCGGCATCGCCATCGGCGCGGCGACCTGCACCGTGCCTCGCTGCGTCGGCGTCTTGCTGATGCGGATCTTCATGCCTTTGTCACTCGAAATTTCGATCGAATCGACGGACGATTCGTCGAGCATCTCGACCAGCTTTTTTACGTATCGGAGATCGATCATCTAGGTCTGGTTTGCAGATTGAATTGCTGTTCTCTGGGGCTATACCAGCCCTCGTTCACCCCAACTCGATCAACTCGCGCGGAAAGGAGGTGAGAATTTCCCTCCCCTCTGCAGTCAACAAAACGTCGTCCTCGATTCTCACTCCGCCCCACCCCGGCCGGTAGATCCCTGGCTCGATTGTGACCACGGACCCGACTGGCAGCGGGCTGTCTGCAGCCTTCGACAAGCGGGGGGCTTCGTGTACTTCGAGGCCTATTCCATGTCCCAAAGAATGGCCAAACGCCTCGCCCCAACCGCGGCGCTCAATGTAGCCCCGGGCAAGCGCATCGGCATCCTTTCCGCGCATTCCGGCCCGAATAGCACCCGAAGCCGTGGCGTTTGATTCACGAACTACGTCATGGATCTCGCGCTGCTCTGCCGTGGCTTTGCCCACGACAAACGTCCGCGTGATGTCCGAACAGTAGCCGTTGGAGACTGCGCCGAAGTCCATCAAAAGAAGATCCCCGGACTCCAGCGTCCGCGATGACGAACGGGCGTGCGGGAGCGCGGCGCGCTCCCCGCTGGCGATGATCGTCTCGAACGGATGTGACTCGCTTCCACAGGCCCGCAGTTCTCCTTCGAGCAGTCCGCAGATCGCCAGCTCGCTCATGCCGGCCTTCACGCGCTTCGTCGTGCGCTCGAGCGCGAGCTCCGCGATCCGCGCGGCATCGCGAATGTGCGCGATCTCAGTCTCGTCTTTTCGCTCGCGCAGCGACTCCACGAGATTCACCGACGGACGCCACTGCCACCGCGCGCCGCCCTGCGGCGGCTCGACGAGCCGCTGATAATCCGCGTGCGTCACGTGCGCCGATTCGAACGCGATCGATTCCACGTTGCGCATCAACGGCAGCTCGGCCCAGAGTCGCGACCACAGCGACGTCGGCTCGATGATCACGCGCACCACTCCACCGGCCTCGACGTTCGCTTGAATCGAGTAGCGGAAGTCGGTGAGCAGCAGCGCTTCTTCAGCCGTGACCACCAGGAGCGCGCTCGAGCCCGAGAATCCGGAGAGATAGCGGACGTTGGGCAGCGCGCTCACGAGCAGCGCGTCGAGTTGTGCAGCGTCGAGCGCGGTGCGCAGCGCCGCGAGCCGGCGCTCGCGCACTGCCGTCATCGCTTGCCGGCGCGCAGCGAGTGCACGAGTCCACGCAGGGCCATCTCGTATCCGTGCGCGCCAAATCCACAGAGCAGTCCGCGCGCGCCGGCCGCCAGCACCGTGTGCCGGCGCTCGGGCTCACGCGCAAAAATATTGCTGATGTGGCACTCCACATACGGCAGCTTCACCGAGATCAATGCATCGGCGAGCGCGAGGCTCGTGTGCGACCAGGCGCCCGCATTGATCACCGCGCCGTCGGCCTTCTCGCGCAGCTCCGGCGCCACTCCAGCCGCGCTGCCGCGGCCGCCGAGTGCGTGGATTGCATCTATGAGATCGCCCTCGTGATTGAATTGCGCGAACGCGAGATCGACCTTCAGCTCACCCGCCACGTCGCGCACGCGCGCCTCGATCTCCGAGAGCGTGGTGGAACCGTAAATCTCTGGTTCGCGCGTGCCGAGGAGGTTGAGGTTCGGGCCGTTGAGGACCGCGATCCTCACGGTTTCTTCAACCCCGTGAGCCAGGACTGGAACTGCTTGATCTCCGCGGGACTGCCGGGTTCTCCGACTGGCGCTGAGGGGGCCGGCGGCGCGGGAGGCGCGGATTCTTCTCCGGCAGCAGAGAAAAACTGGTCGAAGCGCAAATTCTGCGACTGGCGCGGAACGGTCGCGCTGACGCGAGCGTCGGCTTCCTTGAAAAACAGAGTCGAGCGAGAGTTCCGTTGCGGCGGGAGCGGTGGGCTTTCCCTTCACTGCGGCCCCCTTCATCTCGACCGCGCCCGCGACTTGGGCAAATGCCCCGGCGATGAGTTCGTCCTGTGCGGAGACGTCGCCTGCGCCGAACAGCTCGTTGATCGAGGTGACGTTTACCATCGCGGCGACCGGCGCAGAAATGCGCGGCGCGGAGACACGCGGCGCAGAGACACGCGGCGCAGAGATGCGCGGCGCGGTGTGCGCGCGGCCGTTGTTCTGCACTGCTTTGCGCGCCGAGAGCGCGGCGAAATACGACCGAGCGTTGACCGCTTCACTGCTCGCGACCGGCTCCGGCTCCGCTTCCGGAACGGGCTCCGCCTCGAGCGAAACGCTGGTGCGCTCGCCGCGCTCGAGCTTGCGCACGCGCTCTTTCAATTTTTCGTCGTCAGGAGATTGCTCGGAGAGCTGGCGATAGACCTCCAGCGCCTCCTTTACGAATCCCTGCTGCAAATACAGCTCGGCCATCGTCTCGGTCACAAACGGCGGCGCGGGCTCTGCGGGCAGCGAGTCGCCGAACAGCATGTCGACGTCGGAGCGAATTCCGGTCGATGCTTCGGCGATTGGCGGCATTGGCGCGAAGGTCTGCCGCGCCGGCTCGAGCGCGGGCTCCGGCTCGGGATCGGCGAACGGATCCATCATCATGTCATCCGGCACCGGCAGGGCAGCGAGCGGTGTTTCGAGCGGAACGCCCAGCTGCACTTCTTCGAACGCCGGGAAATCTGTTTCGACTCCGGGCTGCGCGCTCACCGGCGTCGCATCGGCATCCGCGGTTTCGGGAATCGAATCGACATCGAACGACAGATCCATCAGGCCGATCGATTCGCGCGACACGCGCGGCGGAACGGCCGGAATCGAGACAGCGGGCGTCACCACGGTGTCGACCGACGCGGTGGAGAGCGGAGTGATGACCGTCGGCGGCTTGAACTCCTGCGTGCGTGCTTCGCGCGGAGCCATGGATTCCAGCGACGCGATCGGCGCTCCGATCTTGTCTTTCTTCACCTGCTCTTCGACGTGCGCGAGGAGCGCGATGATTTCTTCATTTCGCGGATCTGCGTCGAGAACGCGGACGTACCACTCTCGCGCCTCTTCGTTGGCGCCGTTGGTGCTGGCGATGTCGCCGAGGTGGCGCAGCGCGATAAGATTTTCGGGATCGAGGTTGAGCGCGCTCTCGAATGTGCCCTTGGCTTCGTCGTAACGTCCGGCCTCAAACAGCGCCTGACCGTACACGACGTGGCCGTTCATATTCGACGGCTGCTCGGCGAGGTGCGTCTGGCAGAGCGAAATGGCCTGCTCAAGATCGCCACCTTTCCGATATTCGTTCGCGAGCGAGGCGAAAAACCGGCGAGGGTTTTCGTCATAGCGTTTCTTGAGCTCGTCGATGCGATCGGAAGCAGCCATGGTGTAATAGAGGTGACGCCTACGGGCTAAGACAGGTAATCTGCAAGGTACACGCCACGCTCAGCGCCAGTCAATCAGAAGTGCGCTAGTCCCTTGATTTTAGCCCCTGCGTTCCGGTATTTTTTTAGGCTCTGTCTGACCTCTGTACACCACTGTACACCACCGAATTCTGCAAGGGAGTACCGCACGTGCTGCAACAGATGCGGAATCACGCGAAGTGGATCTGGATCGTCATCGTCGTCGCCTTCGTTGGCGGCTTCCTGCTCTACCAGACCTCCGGGCTCTCGGGCCGTGCCGCCATTACGACCTCCACCGCAGTCGGAAAGGTCAACGGCACTGAGATCAGCTATATCCAGTGGCAGAACACGACCGCGCAGCTCGTGCAGCAGCAGGAGCAGCAGCTCGGCCGCGGGCTCACGCTCGACGAGCGCGCACAGCTCGAGACGCGCGCGTTCGACGATCTCGTCAGCGACGTCCTGCTCAAGCAGGAATACGACAAGCGCGCAATCCGGGTGACGGACGACGAGATTATTTCGGCGGCCCGAAACTCGCCGCCCCCGCAGTTCGTGCAGGCGCCGGAGCTGCAGACGGATGGACAGTTCGACCCGAGCAAGTATCAGCGTTTTCTCTCGAGCCCCACGGCGCGACAGCAGGGACTGCTCGCCCAGCTCGAGACGTTCTATCGCAACGAACTCCCCAAGCAAAAGCTGTACGTCGAAATCGCCGGCGACATTTTCGTCCCCGACACGCGCCTCTGGCTCGTGTGGAAGGACGGGCATGACTCCGCGGTCGTCTCGGCGGTGAACTTCACGCCGCAGGTGACGAAGGAAGTGAAGGACGCCGTCACCGACGCCGAGATGCGCGCGTATTACGACGCGCACCCGAAAGAGTTCGATCGTCCGGGTCGCGCCACGCTGTCGATCGTTGCCATCAGCCGCCGCCCGACCGCCGCGGATTCCGCGGTCGCGCTCAAGCAGATCCAGGCGATCCGCGCAGAGATTGCGAAGGGCGCGAAGTTCGAGGACGTCGCGAAGCGCGAGTCCGAAGATACGGTGAGCGGGAAGGACGGCGGCAAACTCCAGAAGTCCGTGAAGGGCACATTTGCGAAGGAGTTCGAGGACGCCGCGTACAAACTGAAGCCCGGCGAGCTCTCCGGCCCGGTGATCTCGCCATACGGATATCACATCATTCGCGTGGACGAGCACAAAGGCGACTCGATTTCCATGCGCCACATTCTCAAGTTCATCAAGCAGGGCGATTCCGCCGCGACGAAAACCGACAAAGAGGCTGACGCGCTCTCGAAAGCCGCAGCCAGCGCGACGGAAGCTGCGAAGTTCGACGACGCAGCGAAGAAGCTCGGCTTGCTCGTGTCGGTTTTGAAAATCGAAGAAAGCGCGCCGGCGATGTATCTCGGACGCGTCGTGCCGAGCGCGAGCGCATGGGCGTTCGGCGGCGCGAAGGTCGGTGAGTCGAGCGACATGTTCGACGACGAGCAGGCCTATTATCTCGTGCGTCTCGATTCGCTCAGTCAGGGCGGCCAGCGCGCGTTCGATTCGGTGAAGGAAGAACTGCGGACGATCGTCGGGCACCAAAAGGCGCTTGATGCGCTGATGCCCAAGGCAAAGGCATTCTCGGCGGCGGCAGCGAGCAGCACGCTCGAAGCAGCGGCGAAAGCGCAGTCGCTCAAGGTGGTGAGCGTGGGCCCGTTCTCACGGAGCATGCAGGTTCCGGAACTCGGGATGCTCAGCGAGGCGGTTGGCGCTCCGTTCGGCCCGTCCCTGCCGATAGGCGCCGTGAGCGCGCCGATCAAGACCGACGCCGGCGTCTACGTGATTCGCGTCGACAAGCGAATCTTCTCGGATACCGCGAAGTGGATGGCGCAGAAGCCGACCCAGCGAGAGAATCTCACGCGGGCGCTGCGTGATCAGCGTGTGCGGATCTTTCTCGAGTCGATGAAGAAGGGCGCCAAGATTGACGACCGGCGCAAGCAGCTGCTGACCGCTCAGCGGAGAGCTACGACGTAACTGGACCGAAGACCGAAGACCGAAGACCGAAGACCGAAGACCGAA
>JANYIJ010000193.1 GCA_025362095.1 Gemmatimonadota bacterium
CGCATTCCTCATCCGCACCCCGCATCTGCAGTTTGCGTTACGGAGCGATGACTCCCTTCCGCCCTAGGCCCGCATTCCTCATCCGCACCCCGCATCTGCAGTTTGCAGTTACGGAACGATGACCGCCTTCCCCGCATCCAAATGGTTCCAGTTCATAATCGCATTGAACCCAAGGAAATACGTCCCCTGCGTCTGCCATCTCCAATACGGCCGGATCGCGAACGAGACGACATGTCCTTTCCCGACTGGCGAATCCACGAGCTGAACGCGGTTCGATAGTCCTTCCATTCCTGCGAGCGCGCCCGAGAGCAGCATCTGCGTCGTGTCAGTCGGGAAACGCATCACGACGCGCGGCTGAGTTGCCGGATCGGGCGCTGCTCCGCCGAAACCGCCAAACCCACCGCCGCCACCTGGACCACCACCTGGCGCCGCCGGATCAGCCGGTGCCGCGCCACCGCGACCTCCGCGTCCCCCACCACCGCCGCCTCGCCCGCCGCGTCCAGCGCCGCCTGCCGCGGGCGCTTCAGCTTCCGGCACCGCTCCGCCGATGGTGATCTGCGAAATCGGAACCTGATTTTCGCCCGCCATCGGCTGCGTGTTCTGCGCGTACGGCGCGTTGTTGCCGCGTCCCGCGCCGCCACGACCGCCAGCGTTCAGCACCGGCGCCTGGCTGAAGTACACCGGCAGTTCTTTGTCCGTGATGCCGTACGCGAGCGGGCTCTTCATATCCGTGATCACGCCGCGCACGATCGTGCCGCGCGCGAACAGCGCGGGCGGCGTTTCCACCGTGACGCCCGGCGTGAGGTTGTATTCCGGAAACAACGTCGACGTGGAACCTTCAGTAATCAGCGTGCCGCCCAGCTGCACGAACTTGTAAAGGTTCATCAGACCGTCGATGCCCATGCCGCCGCGAATGTCATCGGTGGAATCGGGCGTGCCGAACGCCGGCGTTTCTTTCGTCTTCTTGTACGGCACCGGTTCCTTCCCGGTGATGGCGACGCCCGTCACGTTCGACTGCGCGTTGCCGCCGGTGTGCGGATAAATCACCACGTCGTAGCTCGCGCGGATGTTCGGCATGTGCGCGAGTTCTTTGTCGCCCATGTACGTGAACGGCACGCCGTACGTCTCGAGTGCGGCGCGAACCCACCCTTCGTCCTGTGTGCGGTTCCAGCTGTGCAGATACAGGATCCGCGGAATCTCGAGATCGTGCGTCTTCACAGCAGGAGCGGCCGCCATCGCCCAGCCGGAAAGGCCGAGTTTCTTGAGCTGACCTTCAACCGCAGCGGCGTTCGCGTTCTGAATGATGATCGCGCCGGCGCGGAAATGGTGACCGACCGCGTCGAAGTCATCTTCCGCCGCCGCCATCTTGGTGTCCTTCAGCGCGTAGCGGAACGTGATCAGATTGTTGTCGCCGGTGTGCTCAACTACGATCACCGGACCACTGCCGGTCACGCCGCCTGGCGCCGTGACATGTCCCTTCACCTGTGTCATCGCCTGCGCGAGGACGCTCTTATCTGTGATCGGCGTGATCACCACGTCGCGCAGATACTGGAACGTCCACCCCGTGTCGTCGTACGGCGACGGATTGTCTTTCGGATAGCGCTGCAGCGAAAAATAAATATCTGCCACCGTGCGGTACGGCTGGTCGCCGCGCACGATGTAATCGCCGGCCTTCACGTCTATGTTGCCGGCCTTGAACGCCGCGTTCGCGGTGTGGAACTCGAGCCCCTGATCGAGCAGCTCGTTCACAGCATCGGCTGCATCCGCCTTGCGGCGCTGCGTCGCGGGAATCACCCAGCCGTACGTCGGGCCGTCCGCACCCTTTGCCACAGCGCGCTTCGCCTTCACCCAATAATTTTCGAGGAACGTGTCGCGGTCCTTGGCGACGCGACTCAGCGCGAACAGGATCGCCGACTCCTGAATGTTCGTGTTGCTGCGCGGTCCCCACGCCACGACCGCTGGCGTCGGATTCGGGCGGAACCACTCCTTGCTCTGGTTGATGCGCACGGTTGACGTGTCCGGACCGTAGCTCTGCACTTCGTAGAAGCGTCCCACCGCGTTGTGCGCGTGCGCCACGAAGAACATGTAGTTCGGCACCCAGCCGTCGTAGAAGCCATACGTCCACACGCCCGGCACGCCGCGCTTCGTCATCTCGATCACGTCGTTCTCCGCGAGCGTCCACCACTCGTCGATCGTGATCGCGTCGAGCTGATCGTTGTACGGGCCCGTTCCGGTCGAGGCATAGAGCAGCGTCTGCGCTTCGTGCAGATCGTGCAGGATCGTCGGATGCCACTCGTTGCCAAACTTCTCGATGTTGCGTGTGAGCTGGAGGAACTGCCCCATGCCGTCGCGGTTGTTGTCGTGCTGCACATACTTGCCCCAGTACATCATGAGGTTGTTGCGCGACACGCCCGGATGCGCCTTGGAATAGTTGTACGCGTCCACAACCTTCTCGCGGCCGTCGGTCTCGACGACGGGCGTGATGATCGTGATGACGTCCTTGCGAATCTTCTGGATGAACGGCGTCTCTTCGACCACCAGGCGGTACGCGAGCTCCATCAGCATTTCCGGACCGCCGGTCTCCGGCGAGTGCATGCCGCTCGTGATCCAGTAGATCGGCTTGGCCGTCTTCATGATCTCTTGCGCTTGCGCTTCCGTTGTCTTCCGCGGGTCGGTCAGCCGCGTGAGCTGCTCTTTGTATTTGTCGAGGTTCTTGATAATGTCCTCGCTGCCGACGACGAGCACGCTCATGTCGCGCCCTTCTTCGGACTTGCCGATCGTCCAGTACTTGGCGCGAGTCGGCGCGGCCTTTGCGATTTTCGCGAGGTACGCGTTCATGTCATCGCTCTTGTCGAGGATGCCCCACGCGCCGATGATGTGGCCGAAATGCTTCAGCGGCGTCGGCACGGTAGCCGAGGCCGGGAGATGATCGACGAGTTCGGTGGTGATCCGCGGATCGCGCATGAACTGCTTGATCTGCTTTGTGTACTCTTCGTCGTTCTTCTGCTGAGCGAGCACGGCGCGCGCGGGCGCGATCAGCGCCATCGTGACGAGCGCTGCGCCGAACATGCGATGCATGACTGTACTCCTGCGAGACATCCTGCCTCCTTTCCTGGATTCTACGTTGTTTCTCACGGTGGGGAACTATCTGACATGTGATACGCACTGGAGAACCGAACCGCTACTTCGGGACGTTGATCGCGTCGTAGTAGCTGGTGATGCGTCCCTCTCTGAAGGCCTTGAGTTGATCCACCATCGAGGCGAGGATCGTGGGACCGCGCAGGCCGCCGTATCCGCCTTGATTGAACACGGCGCGAATGAAGGTGCTCGCCGAGTCCAGCGGGAGCGTCCCCACGTTCTCGAAAAACTTGCGGCCGTCATTGCCCGGGTTCCAGAGGTATTGCTCGACGTTCGAGAGGTAAAACGCCGTGACCGTCGCGTGGCGCTCCTTGAGCCAGGCCCCAACCGTCCGGATGGCTTTATCCCCCGCAAAATTCCCGACCAGTGGCACGATCGAGTTGCTGAGCTCGGCCGCGCGAAGGCTCTGATAGTTGGCCTCGCTCGCGATGTAGCTGCGGTACGCCCCCACTCCGTCGGTCTGCACCATCAGATCACCGTACGTCGGCATTCCGCGACCGTAGCCGCCGCCGAATCCTCCGCGAGAATTCCCGAAGTTGTAGGTGAGATCCGGACCGGCCGCCGAGAATGCCGAGTAGACGTATTCGATTCCGGTGAGGTCGGAGTCGCCGAGCGCGAAGCCGTGGTGTTTGGTGAGCCAGTCGCGCACGTCCTTCAGGTTCTTTTGATAGAGCGTGTCGTTCGAGCGAACGGGCGCGTAGGCGTGGAGCAAGGCCGCGGCGCTCATTGAGGTATCGAGCCCCGCTGGCCGCGGTCGCGAGAAGAGTCGCGAGAGAAAATCAGCGCGCGTCTCCGACTGCTCGATGACCGCCTTGTACATCAGGTGCTCTTGGAGATTGCCGCGGCGAATGTCGAAGATGAACGCGAGCTTTGGCTTGAGCGCGACGATGTATGTGAAGTTCTGATCGGGCCCGACGCCGAGGTATACGCCGGCCGGCTGCGTCGTTTTCAGAAGCGTGGGAATCACGTACTGAAACGCCATCTCGTTCGAGACGAAATTGTCGGATCTGAAAAACCCGCCCGGCTCGGAGAAATCAGTGATGAGTTTCCAGAAGGTGCTGTCGGAAAGTCGTGACGGGAGTTCCTGCGCCGCCGCCCGCGAGACGATCGTGAGCACGATGGCCGCGGCAACGGCGAGTGTCCGCAAAAAACGATACGCCGAGCGCGGCACGACGCGTGTCTCGAACTGGGAAGTCACGATTCAGGTCTCCATTGCTCTGAAATAAACATGACAGTGAAATGACAGAATGCCAAGCGCTTCTGTCAGCGTCACAGCGGTTGCCACACATTCGCCGTTGTAATCTGCATCAGGATGCATCGACTCGACGACGTGCGCGCGATTCTCCCCCACCAGGACGCAGCCATGCGATCAAAAATGTCACAGCTCCTTCGATTCTCCCGCGCGAGCGTCGCGCTCACGTTCTGCGCGACCGGCGCACTCGCACAAGGAGCCGCAGGCCGCGGTGCCGCCGAGATCAACCGCTCCACGAACCCGATTCTGCAGAGCGTCCGCTTCCGTTCGATCGGACCGGCGAGCATGGGCGGACGCATCGACGACATCCAAGTGTCGGAGAGCAACCCGAACATCATTTATCTCGGCTATGCCGTGGGCGGCGTGTATCGCTCGCTCAACAACGGCACATCGTTCGAGCCGGTCTTCGAGACCTACAGCTCGGCATCGATCGGCGCGATGGCGATTCACCCGACCAATCCGGACGTCGTCTATATCGGAACAGGCGAAGCGAACAATCGCCAGACCGCTTCGTTCGGCGACGGCCTCTACAAGACGACAGACGGCGGCAAGACTTTCACGCACATCGGTCTCCGCGAAACGCAGACGATTTCGCGCATTCTGATCGATCCGCGCAATCCTGAGGTCGTGTACGTCGCGGCTGAAGGACATCTGTTCGGAGCGAATGCCGAGCGCGGGATCTACAAGACGACCGACGGCGGCAAGAACTGGAACAAGATCAAGTTCATCGATGACAATACGGGCTTCACCGATCTCGCGATGGACAAGTCGAATCCCGGCACACTCTACGCGGCGAGCTACGAGCGCCGTCGCACGAGCTGCTGCTTCAACGGCGGCGGCCCCGGCAGTGCGATCTGGAAGACGACGGATGGCGGCAAGAGCTGGTCGAAGCTGAGCGGCAACGGTCTTCCGGGCGGAACCTACGGCCGCATCGCGCTCTCGGTCTATCAGAAGAATCCGAACGTCGTCTATGCGCAGATCGAAGCGGGTGAGTCGAACGTTCCGCTCGGCGGCGGACGTGGAGTGGCGGCAGTCGCAGCTGAAGGCGCCGCGCCAGCAGCTGCGGGCGGTGGTGGAGGCCGCGGCGGCTATGACTGGTGCAACAACGCCAGTCCTGCCGCGATCGCAGCACTCACCGCGCCGGACGCGGTGAAGCCGCCGGAACCCGACGCTGCGCGCGGCGGGGTGTTCCGGTCGGACAATGGCGGCCGCACGTGGAAGCTCATGAGCAACTGCAATGCGCGTCCGATGTACTTCAGCCAGCTGCGCGTCGATCCCTCGAACGACAACAATATTTACGTCGCCGGTCTTCCGGTCGCGAAATCGCTCGACGGCGGCAAGACGTTCGCGACGCTCGACGCCGCAGGCGGCTACGGCGAGCCCGGTCACGTTGACCAGCACGCGATCTGGATCGATCCGAAAAATTCGAATCACATTCTGGAAGGAAACGACGGCGGGTTCGACGTTTCCTGGGATCAGGGAAAGAACTGGGACTTCGTCAGCACGATGGCGACTGGTCTCGCGTACTTCGTGACGGCGGACATGCGCCGCCCGTACCATGTGCAGTTCGGACTTCAGGACAACAACCCGTGGGGCGGACCGAGTTCGGTGCGCACCGCTCGCGGCATTCTGAATTCGAATTGGTATCTGCTCGGCGGCGGCGACGGCTTCCAGACGGCCGCTGATCCGACGAACTACAACATCGTGTACACCGAGTCGCAGGACGGCAACACCGCGCGCTACGACTTCAAGACGGGCACGCAGAAGAGCATTCGCCCGGTGCCGGGTGGCGGCGCGGGTGGCCGTGGCGCGAACGCCGCGCCGGGCGCCACGTGCGTCGATGGCCGCGCGGTTGGCGGCGGTCGCGGGGGTGGCGGCGGCGGCGGCGGGGCCGGCGGTCAGGGCAACGTGATTAATTCGCAGCCGGGTGACGCGTACCGCTTCAATTGGAACACGCCGTTCCTGCTCTCGCCGCACGATCCGAACATCATTTGGTACGGCGGCAACAGACTGTTCAAGTCGTACAATCGTGGCGACTCCTGGGTCGCGAGCGCCGACCTCACCAAGCAGGTGGATCGCTGCAAGATCAACGTGATGGGCGTCGCCGGCACGATGGCGCAGCTCTCGAAGAACGACGGAATCTCGTCGTACAGCACGATCATCGCGGTGTCGGAGTCGCCTGCTCTGCCAGGCATCGTTTGGGCCGGCACGGACGACGGCAATCTGCAGGTGAGCCGCGACAATGCGCTGACGTTCACCGAAGTCGGCAAGAATCTTCCGGGCCTTCCGTCCGGCGCGCTCTCGGGCGACAACGCGTTTTGGATTTCGCGCGTGGAAGCCTCGCACTTCGACGCGGCCACGGCGTATGTGGCGGTCGACGGCCATCGTAGCGACGACCTGCACCCGTACATCTACGTCACGCACGATTACGGCAAGACGTTCCAGAGCATCGCGGGCACGCTGCCGGCATCCGGCAATGTGCAGGTGATTCGCGAAGATCCGAAGAACATGAACCTGCTCTATGTGGGAACGGAGTTCGGGATGTTCGTCTCGCTGAACGGCGGGCAGAAGTGGGAACCGTTCATGAACAATTTTCCGACGGTTCGCACGGACGACATTTTCATTCACCCGCGCGACGGCGACGCGATCATCGCCACGCACGGCCGCAGCATCTGGATTGCCGACGACATCACGGCGCTCCAGCAGTTCACGCCCGCAGTACAGGCGGCGGACGCGTACCTGTTCGATGTGCGGCCCGCGGTTGCGTACAAGAACGATTATCAGGCGAGCCAGCAGGTTGGCGGCCAGCATGTGTTCATCGGCGAGAACGCCCCGCGTGGCACGGCGATCAACTACTACCTGAAGTCGGGCGCGGGCAGTGTGCAGGTCGCGATTTCAGACGCGTCCGGTCGCGCGCTCTGCCGGACTGAGGCCGCGAAGACCTCTGGCATTCACAAGGTGCAGTGGTCGCTGGTGGAGCCGCTGCTCGGAGGAGCTGCTGCTGCTGCTGGTGGTGGTGGTGGTGGCCGCGCTGCAGTTGCAGGGCCCGCAGATCCGTCATGCACGGCCGCGCAGACGGGGCGTGGCGGTGGTGGTGGCCGCGGTGGTGCGGGCGGGCTTCAGCCGGGGACGTACACTGCGACTCTGACGGTCGACGGGAAGGTTGTTGCGACCAAGGCGGTCGTGGTGCTCGAGGATGTTTGGATGGGGGAGAAGTGAGATGGGAGATCTTTAAACGAGTGAACTGTTAACCACTAACTGTTGGTTGGTTAACCAAGGTGTGCGAATTGGTAGGGGCCGCGAACC
>JANYIJ010000194.1 GCA_025362095.1 Gemmatimonadota bacterium
TGCTCCTCGACCTTGACGACGTTCATCCGCAGCCGTCTCAGCTGCTGTACGACGTCCTCGCGGTTGGCCGCGTCGATCGTCGCGGTCTTGAGCTCGCCTTTGGCGTCGCGGGCGGTGTACGTATACTTGGGCACTGGGGACTCCTCCTAATGGACTGCTGAACCACGAGTTGATCGTCTCTCGGCTTTGGTGCTTGGTTCTTCGGCCGTCAGTCTTCTTATATGACTACCGGCGACCGCCCGGCGTCATCGCGCCCTTCGGCCCCGTCTGCGGAGCCGTGTCGCCCTCGACCATCGTCTTGCCGATCAGCCGGTAAAACTCCGTGGGATCGCCCGACACGCGCAGGCACTCGTCCTCGTCCACTTCGCGCGCCATGTACAGCTGGTACAGCGCGTCGTTCATCGTCTGCATGCCGTGCTTTTTGCCCGACTGCATGGACGAGTAGATCTGATGGACTTTGTCGTCGCGAATGAGCGATCGAATGGCCGGTGTGATGACCAGAATCTCCGCCGCCATTGCCCGCCCGTTCCCCGAGCGCCGCGGGAGAAGCACCTGGGTGATGATGCCCTCGAGCACGAACGCGAGCTGGGTGCGCACCTGCGACTGCTGATGGCTCGGAAAGACGTCAATAATGCGGTTGATCGCCTCGGCCGCGCTGTTGGTATGCAGCGTCGCGAACGCCAAGTGGCCGGTTTCCGCAATCGTGAGCGCGGCCTGAATCGTTTCGAGGTCGCGCATTTCGCCGATCAACAGCACATCGGGATCTTCGCGCAGCGCGTACTTAAGCGCGTTCGCAAAACTCTTGGTGTCCGTGCCGACTTCGCGCTGGTTGATGATGCAGCTCTGATGCTTGTGAATGAACTCGATCGGATCTTCGACGGTGATGATGTGGCCTTTCCGCTCGCGATTGATCTTGTCGATCATCGCAGCGAGCGTCGTCGATTTTCCGGAACCCGTCGGACCCGTTACGAGCACGAGACCGCGCGGCTTTTCCGCCATCTTCGCAATGATCGGCGGAAGATTGAGATCCTTGAAGGTCTTGATGCTGATCGGGATCTGACGCATGACCATCGATACGCAGCCGCGCTGCTTGAAGCAGTTGCCGCGGAAACGTGCGAGGCCCTGGATGCCGAACGAGAAGTCGAGCTCGTCGTCCATTTCGAATCGCTTCTTCTGCTGCTCCGTGAGGACGGAATAGGCGATTTGCAGCGTGTCCTTTGGCGTGAGGACGTAATCGTTTTTTGAATTCACGATATCGCCGTCGATGCGCATCTTCGCGCGTTCGCCGGCGGTGATGTGCAAGTCAGATGCATCCCGCTCGATCATTTCCTCGAGGAGAGTTCGGAGATTCAAGCCAGTTGGGATAGGAGCGGTCATTAACTACTCGATGCGGGGTGCGGATGAGGAATGCGGAACTCGGGTCGGATCGGGGAGAGCGGAGTAGCGATGACGCATGAGAGCGAAATCAACTGCAACAGCTTACGCGGCGGTTTCGCGGATCACCTGTTCGAGCGTGGTGATACCCTTCAAGACCTTCAGCCAGCCGTCCATTCTGAGCGTGAGCATGCCTTCATCCACTGCGCCATCGCGGATTTCGGCGGCGCCGACGTTCATCAGAATCAGCTTTCTCAGCTTGGGCGTCATGAACATGACTTCGTACAGACCCTGACGGCCCTTAAGCCCTGTGCCGTTGCACTGCTCGCAGCCGGTCCCCTTGAAGTAGGGGAGCTCTCCGAACTTTGTATCGAGGCTGAGCTTCGTCAGAAAGGGCGCCGCTTCTTTGCTCGCGCGACGCTTCGCGCCCACGAGCGCCTCTTCGGTGAAGCGGAGATCGCGAAAGCTCATGTCGCGCTTGACCTTTGCCGCGTCAAACTCGAGGTCGTCGGGCTCGTACTTCACTTTGCAATTTCCGCAGATGCGGCGGAGGAGTCGTTGGGCGAGCACGAGGTTCAATGCAGAACTCACGTTGAACGGCTCGAGACCCATGTCTAAGAGACGGGTAACGGTTTCGGGTGCGGAGTTGGTGTGCAGCGTGCTGAGGACCATGTGGCCGGTGAGCGCCGCCTTGATCGCGATGCCGCCGGTTTCGAGATCTCGGATCTCGCCCACCATGATGATGTTCGGGTCCTGTCGCAGGAACGCCTTCAGCGCTGCGGCGAACGTCATGCCGATTTCGTTGCGCACGAGCACCTGATTCACGCCGTACAGATTGTACTCGACGGGATCTTCGGCGGTCATGATGTTCACGTCGATGGCGTTCACTTTCGAGAGCGCGGAATAGAGCGTCGTCGTCTTGCCCGATCCTGTCGGGCCCGTCACGAGCACCATGCCGTACGGATTCGACACCGCTTCCATCAGTTCGCGCTCGGCTCGTGGCTCGATGCCGAACTTCTCAAGATCGAGCGTCAGGTTGCCTTGGTCGAGAATTCGCAGCACGACTTTCTCGCCGAACAGCGTCGGGAGAGTGGACACGCGATAGTCGACGACTTTCTTGCCCATCTTCAGCTTGATACGCCCGTCCTGCGGCACGCGGCGCTCCGCGATGTTCAGCGACGACATGATCTTGAAACGCGACACGAGCGCCGCCTGCATTTTCTTGGGCGGCTTCATGATTTCTTCGAGCGCGCCGTCGATGCGGTAGCGCACGCGCAGCTCGTGCTCGAAGCATTCAAAATGAATGTCGCTGGCACCGCGTTTCACCGCGTCGGTGAGGAGCGCGTTGATGAGCTTTACGACCGGCGCCTCGTCCATCTGCGCGGCGAGCGCGGTCGCGTTGACTTCTTCGTCCTTTGTCTCGACGACCTCGAGATCTTCTTCACCGTCGAGGCCAGCGATGTCGTCGAGCAGCGCCGACATCTGCACGTCGGCCGACTCGTAGATTTTGTCGAGCGCGTTGCGGAGGGTGAACTCGCCCGCGATGACCGGGAAAATATCGTAGCGCGTGATGAACTTGAGGTCGTCGATGACCGCGAAGTTCGTCGGATCCGCCATCGCAACCGTGAGCGTGCGGCCGTCGCGCTTGAGCGGCAGCACGAGGTTTTTCACCGCGAGATCCGCGGGGATGAGCTTTACGATCTTGGGATCGACTTCGAACTTCGAGAGATCGACGGCCGGCATTTTGTATTGCCGCGCGAGCGTCTTGGTGAGCTCGATTTCCTGGATGAAGCCGAGCTTGACGAGATTGTAGCCTACGCGGGTGCCGCTCTGGCGCTGCTCCTGGAGCGCCTTTTCCAACTGATCCTTCGTGATGAGCCCCTCGCGGACGAGGAGATCACCAATGCGTTCGGCGCTGTTGCTGGCGGGTACCGGAGAAGCCATGTCGCGTCAGTGCTCGTCGTCGGGATTTTTCAAGTGAAAAGACCGGGCTCGCCCCCATACTATAGATGGGCGAACCCGATTTGGTGAAGCTGTCCGGCGGCGAGAGTGGTGTCAAGGACGCGAATCGCCGCCCGGACGGCGCTCACTTTTTGACCGAGGCCGCCTCTCTCCCGCACTTCCATGACGGGGGGCGCGGGAAAACGTCACGAACGGCTCCAAGCGGCGAGCGAAGGCGGCAGTGATGCCCGGTACGCGCTGCAATCCGGTGATGGAACCGAAGGGTCCGTTGTCGATTCGGTCGGAGACAATTCGGCGCGCGAGCGCCGGGCCGATGAATGGAATCGCGGTGACTTCGTCGATGCCGGCGATGTCGAGGTCGATTGGGGGTTGCTGCCACTTTGGAGAGTACGGCAGACGGCGGCCGGCGGACGGCGGCTTTTCAGGCGACAGGCGACGGCCGACAGCGGGCGGCGTTTCAGACGACGGACGACGGCCGGCAGACGGCAGCTGGGACGACCGACGACGGACGGCAGTATCGGCGCGCGGAGCCGGCTCGGCGCGCGGAGTCAACGCGCGCGGGACGCGTGGCTTTCGTTTCGAACTGGTAACGGCGACGGCGGAATCGACGGCTGCGATCTGGCGCGCGAGCGCGGTGCGATTGCCGTCGAGCGCTGACTGATTGGGCGGGTGAATCTCTCTCCAGCCGCGGACAGCGACGCCGAGTGCCGCGATGGATGCTATGAAAATGAGAGCGCGGCGTTCTCCGGGTGTGGGCATGCGCGCAATGTGCGCGCGCATATCGCGCCCTGCGTCACCGAATCACCGCACAGCGTATCGGCTCAGCGCATTCGCTACGCGATCTTCTTCGCCGATTCTTTGACAAGCTTCTTGAGCGTCGGCATATGCACATCGGCGAGCTGCTTGATGTATAAGCACCCTTTACCCGTGTCGTGCTTGCCGAGCTTCGCAAGCAAATCGGCGTGTTTCGAAATGCCGAGCCCGTACAACGCGATCGTCCCTTTTCGCGGCGAGAATCCGATCCGCATCCACATGGCGGTCTTGCCGCCGGCATACAGCACTTCCTTCTCGCCGAAACCGACGATCGCGGTGCCCCACATCTTTCCCTTTGTCTTGGTCGCGGCCTCCATGATCGAGACGATTTCTGTACAGTCGTCGCGGACTTTTTCGTCCGTGACCGCCGCGAGAAATTTCAACACGGAGGCATCGTTCATTTTCGTCTTCAACTCAGCCATCTGATTCTCTCCGGTTGGTATCCCGCAGCGCTCCCGTTCTTTACGACTTCACTCCCTGAGCTTTCTTCGCGGCCTTCTCCACCGCTTCCATTACGCGCAGCACATTGCCGCCCCAGAGCTTCAGGATCTGTGCTTCGGTGTACCCGCGACGCACGAGTTCGATCGTGACGTTGATCGCCTCGCTCGTGCAGTTGTAGCCGTCAATTCCGCCCCCGCCGTCAAAGTCGGAGCTGATGCCGACGTGGTCGATGCCGATCAGTTTCACGGCGTAGTCGATGTGATTGACGAGATCCTTCACATTCGCCCGCGCCGGAACGGGATACTTCGCATTCAGCGCGTCGAGCTTCGTCTGGAACGCCGCGCGTTTGGCCGGGTCCATGTCGGCGAGTGGATTGCCGCGTCCGCCGCGGCCGGGTCCACCACCGCCGCCACCTCGCGCTGCCGCGGGCGCGGCGGGATTTGGATCGTAGCCGATGCCGCAGACACCAGCGGGAATCGCGGCGCCGCGTCCGCCGCCGCCACCGAGCCGGCCGATCTGATTGGCGGGAATTCCGTACTCGGTCGCCAGCGCATTCAGCGCCGCCGTCCGCTCCGGCGACGGTGGATCACACTTCACGTACGTCGCGAACGCGACCGTCTGCATCACGCCGCCGTTCTTCTTGAGCGCGAGCAGCTGCTCGTCATCGAGATCGCGCGAGGCGGTCGCGCACAGTGCGCGCACGCCCGAGTGCGACGCGATCACCGGCGCCGCGCTGTTCTGCATCACCCAGAGGTTCGACTCTTTCGACGGGTGTGAGATATCGAGCATGATACCGTACTTGTTCGCTTCGGCCACCACCTGTTTGCCGAGCGGACTCACACCGTGCCATTTCCAGACGTCGTCGGCCTCGCCGGTGTTGGAATCGGAGAGCTGGTTGTGTCCGTTGTGCGCGAGCGAGAGGTAGCGCGCCCCGTAGTCGTAGAACTTCTTGACGTTTGTGATGTCGGTTCCGATGCCATAGCCGTTCTCAACGCCCATGAGCGCGACGAGTTTTCCCTGCGCGTGAATGCGGCGCACGTCGGCGGCGGTGTAGGCGATCGCGATCTCGGAAGGCGCGAGATGTTCGGCCATGTAGTGCACGGCTTCGAACTTCGCGACGTCGGTGGCCTTCGCTTTCGCGTAGGCGCTGTCGGAGAAATCCTGCGACTGGCCAACGAAGATGCTGAAGAAGATTCCATCCATTCCGCCGTTACGCATTTTCGGCAGGTCGACCTGATGCGCGTGGCCGGTCACGTAGTTCGGCGTCGCATCGGTCATCATCGACGGATCGATGTCGACGTGGGTGTCGAGCTTGAGGGCCTTGGCGTGGATGGCCTTCGCTTTGGCAATCAGCGCCGCGTCATCCTGCTGTGCGGCGAGCGGGAGCGTGAAAATCGCGGCGGCCGCAGCGGCGCGTATAACCGGGTGCACGGGAACCTCTTGGGGAGCGGGATAAGAGAATTTCGCGCGGCGACGAGCCCGGCGCCAATTGACATGGCGCGCCCGCGATGGCGTAAGGCTATTCTCGCGTCTTCATGTGACGGCGGGTTCAGCGTTCCCCCTGCGCTTCCGGCTCAGCACACCCGCCGTCACCAGCGCGAAGAGGAGTCCGACGGGCAGCGGCTCAATCGATGTGTACGCGATGTTGATCAGCGGATTCTTGTAGGCCACCTTGAACTGTTCCATCTGCTTCTCGGTGGCGGCAATCGTTTCCGCTGAGGCTCCGGATTTCTTCACCCGGTCTATCGCCGTTGCGGCATACTTGTCGGCGAAATCGGGCATGAAATTGAAATACAGAACCTCCCACGTCGTGACGTAGCAGGCAGTGGCAATCATCGTGATGAGCGTTCCGACGGCGAGTGCGCGGCCGAACGAAACGCGGCCGCCGCCCACGTTGTCGCGATACGATCTCACGCCGAAATACACCATCAGGAAAGCCAGCACCATCGTCGCGTAGCCGATGACTGCGCCGTTCTCGAAGCCGATCTTGTCCTGGAACGGCATGGTGATGAGCATCATCACAGAGAGCACGCCACCGGCGATGAACCCGAAGGTCAGCACGATCTTTTTCATAGCTACTCCAAGAAGTTGGGGACGGCCGATTCTACCGGCCGACCCCTGCCCAGCGCGTCACCCGAACGTATGATTTTTGGAGAAATCGCGCAAAATCACCCGAAAGTTGCGGCCACGCAGCTTAGGGAATCAGCCGCAGCTCCTTTCCGCGCTGCACGGCTTGCGTCCGGCGGCGGGCGCCGAGTTTGTCGAACACCCGGCTCGAATGCGTCTTCACCGTGTTCTCGCTCACGAACACACGCCCGGCGATCTCCTTGTTGCTCAGCCCTTCGGCGATCAGCTGAAGGATCTCGAGCTCACGCGGTGTGATGCCGAGGGATTCGACCTTGCTGTCATCGCGCACGAAGTTCGCCGGCGCGGGCACCATGACCTCGCGCACGACGATGGTTTCAGTGCGCCGCGTGAGCTTGAGGCCGAGCCAGATGCCGAGGCTCGCGAACACCGCGGCGACGAGTCCCCCATAGATCTCGACCGAGTGCTCGATCACGAGCCAGCGATACTCGATGAGTTGCAGAACGACGATAAGCACGCCGGCGATGAGGCCGTAGAGGAGAACGTGCTTTCGCATCACTGTGCCCGGGTCAGCGCGTCATCACCACGCCCTTCACGGCGTCGGCGTGTGCGAATTTCTGCCCTGCAGGATCGAGAAAACTGATCGAGCGCTTCTTGCCGCTCACGATCTCGTCGGCGCGCGCATACTGTTGCGCCAGCGCCATCTGTCCCATGCGCCGGTCCGGAAACCCGGTGACGACCTTTACAATGAGATCGCCGTCCCTGACTTCGGGCACTGCGCCGCCGTTCGCGCGCTTGAGGATGCCCGCAGCCTCGGTGGGCGTCATCGCGCCTGCGATGAGATTCGGCATCGTGACGCCGACGGGAACCGAGGGTTCCTTCGTGAAGAAGTAGTACCCGACCGTGAAAGCGGCGAGAAAGCCAATAAGTACCCAGCGTTTTTTCCGCGAATTCTCCATCGCGATCCGCGGGTCGCCCGACGCGCGCGATGGAATCGAGGTGGTGCCGCGCGGCGCGGTGACGGCGCGCGACATGCGCGGTGTTCCGCGCGATTCGCGATCCGTCGGATACGGCGTCTGACAGAAGGGGCAAACCCGAAGGTTGTTGCTTTCCTTCTCGCACTTAGGGCATAGCATCGCCATTAAGAATTGCTCACGGGGCCCAGAGTGGCAACGGCAATAGTTGCGGACGTCATCCTATGTTGGACGTGCGATCTAGCCCTGCCCGTCGAAGAAGCTCGGCCGGCCACGCAGTTGCAGTGCGGCGTGCGCGACAAGCTCGATGCAGATGAACGCGACACCCGGGATCCACCATTTGGCCCACGAACTAGATGCGCCAGCCTGCCCGCCGACCGTTGCCAGATACGCGATCAGCGTGAGCAACATCCCCACCGCGAGCGCGGTCCCGCCTGCGAACCAGACCAGCAGCCGCGCCGCGACCTGTAGGGGACGCGACGAGGAGAGGCGCGGCCGGAGCCAGTTCAAAAAGGACAGATCCACCCAGTGGCCGCCGAACGACGGCCATAGGAACAGCAGCGCGAGCAACGGCAAAAGTCCGGGTGCATGCATCGACTGCGAGACGATAAGCGCGACCACGATCGCGATGGCGACGGTGCGCGTGAGCGTCGCGCGAAGGGGTTCACGAAACGGCTGCCAAGCGGTTTCTGGTGTGGTCACGGGCGCTACCGGTCGAAGATCAAGCGGAACTTGCTCTGCATCAATGGATAGTCAGTGTGCATTCCCGAAGCGGCAACCCTCGTGCTGTCGAAGACGCCATCGAGCCGCAGCGTGTCACCGCTCCGCTTCCAATGGAGGTCACCCTGCCGCCCCTTTGAGCACGCGAACACGAGCGACGCTGCATCAGTCGCCGGGGTGCGTCTGCACCGCATGAGCGCGTCCGATTCCAGGCGAACGGTGATGCTGTTGGGCTCTACGACCATCCGCCGCCACCGCGCGGGATTCGCCGTGGAGTCGAGCGATTTTCCGCCGAGCGCGAACGAGTTGATCACCCACGCGCCCTCGACCGGCGACGGCGCCACCTTCTGCGCGGCGTACGATGGCTCAACGGCGACCACCGAGGATAGAATCACGCTTCCCACGAGAACGACTTTGATCGTCCAGCGCACCGGCGCCGAAAAGCAGTCGGTGAAAACCGGCACATCAGGCGCTGCGGCTACGGGCTCGTTCTTCACGAGCATCGCAATCAGGCGCCGCGCGTCGTACAGCACGAGAACAGCCGCCGAAACCACCAGCATGCTGGAGTAGAGTTTGACCGGGACGCCGTATGCGAGATTCAGCAACGCGACGTTCGACATCACCGCGAGGCAGGTGAGCGCGCCGAGTGTCGCTGTCCGGCGGAAGCAGAGGAGTACGACGGCCAGCATCTCCATCAGCCCGCCAAAGAACGCGTACGGCCGCGAGTACTGCATGAAATTCCAGAGCAGCCGCATCGGCGCGAGATCGCCGATGCGATTCTCGAGCGAGCTCGGCGTGAGCGGCGGAAACTGTGTGGGAAGAAGTTTCGCCACAGCGTAGCTCGCGAGGCCTAGTGCGATTGAATAGCGGAGCATGACGCGGAGGGTGCCTTCCACCCAGCGTCCGCCGGGCTTTTTTCTGTCGGCGAACGTCCACGCAATGGCGCCGACGAAGCCAATGACGATCGCGAGCAGGAGGCGTCCGAACTCTTCTCCGGTGTCGCCGTTGTCACCGGCGACCGCGGCGGGCATGGGGCCGGTCATATGGAAGAGCGTTCGCGCGACCCACATGCCGGCGGGCGTGAAGGCGTGGCCCCATGACACGGCGAGACCGTGATCGCTGAACCCTCCGCCTCCGAGGGACGGATAGTTGTTGAGAAACAGCGGGATGTGGTAGAGGCCGAACGCGATCAGCGCGAAGCGTTCGAGCAGGCGGCGGGTGGAATTTCCGGGTTCGGGCACGGGGAGAAAGTGCCGGTCTCAC
>JANYIJ010000217.1 GCA_025362095.1 Gemmatimonadota bacterium
GTCGGTCACGGCCGTCAGGCCGCGCTTGGCGACGCGATCTCGCGCCTTCTCACGCACGCCGGCTGGAAAGTCTCGCGCGAGTTCTACTACAACGACGGCGGCGGGCAGATCAACAATCTCGCGCTCAGCGTGCAGGCGCACCTTCGCGCGAACGCCGGCGAAACTCCGGCGATCCCCGAAGGTGGATATCACGGCGAGTACATCGGCGAGATCGCCACGCGCTATCGCGCCGAGCACGCCTCCGATGCGAGCGGTGACGATCTCGATTCGGTGAGAAAGTTTGCGGTGCAGGCACTGCGTGCCGAGCAAGACCTCGACATGCAGGCGTTCGGCGTGCATTTCGACACGTATTTCCTCGAGTCGTCGCTCTACACCGATGGCTTCGTCGAGAAGACCGTCGCGGCGCTCACCGCGGCCGGTCACACGTTCGAGGAAGGCGGCGCACTGTGGCTCCGCACCACCGACTACGGCGACGACAAAGACCGCGTAATGCGCAAGAGTGACGGCACTTTCACCTACTTCGTGCCGGACGTCGCGTATCATGTGACCAAGTGGAATCGCGGATTCCATCGCGCGATCGATGTGCAGGGAGCCGATCATCACAGCACCGTGACGCGCGTGCGCGCCGGCTTGCAGGCGCTCGACATCGGCATTCCGGCCGGGTATCCGGAATACGTGCTGCACCAGATGGTGACCGTGATGAAAGGCGGCGAGGAGATGAAAATCTCCAAGCGCGCGGGCAGCTACGTCACCGTTCGCGATCTGATCGACGAAGTCGGCCGCGACGCGGTCCGCTATTTCTTCCTGATGCGAAAGGGCGATTCACAGCTCGTGTTCGACGTGGACCTCGCTCGCTCGCAGTCGGAGGAGAATCCGGTCTACTACGTCCAGATGGCGCACGCGCGTCTCTCCGGAATTTTCCGTGTGGGCGAAGTCGATGTGAACGCGATCACCGCCGAGGGCACGCACTGGGAGAGCCTCGCGGAGCCCGAGGAGCGCGAGCTGATCAAGCTGCTCCTCGACTGGCCGAAGCTCGTGCAGGGTGCCGCCGAATCGCTCGAACCGCACCGCGTCGCGAACTACCTGCTCGAGACGGCGCGGCTGGTGCATACTTGGTACCACAAACATCACGTGCTGGGCGAGCCCGATCATATCATGCACGCCCGGCTCGTTCTCGCGAAGTCCGCGCGAATCGTAATCGCGAACGCACTCTCCGTGTTGGGCATCTCTGCACCCGAGCGAATGTAGAATGAGCGTTCTTGTTGTTGGATCGGTCGCGCTGGATTCCGTCGAAACACCGTTCGGCAAAGCCGACGATGTCCTCGGCGGCTCCGCCGTGTATTTCTCCGCCAGCGCCAGCCATCAAACGCCCGTGCAGCTCGTCGGCGTTATCGGCGACGACTTTCCGGAAGAGAAGCTCAAGGCGCTCTCGGACCGCGGCGTGGATCTCGCCGGGCTCGAGCACGCCAAGGGCGAATCGTTCCGCTGGCGCGGCCGCTATCGCCACGATCTCAACTCTGCAGAGACGCTGGAAACGCGCCTCGGCGTGTTCTCGCACTTCCGCCCGAAAATCCCGGCGCAGTTTCAGAGCGCGAAGTATGTCTTTCTGGGCAACATCGATCCGCGGCTCCAGCTCGATGTGCTGAAGCAGGTGGCAAAACCGAAGCTCGTCGCGTGCGACACGATGAACTTCTGGATCGAGAGCCGCCGCGATGATCTCATCACGCTGCTTGCGCACGTCGATCTCGTCACGTTGAACGACGCCGAGGTCCGCCAGCTCACCGAGAAATCGAATCTGGTGCAGGGCGCGCGCTGGATTCTCGAGCGCGGCCCGAAGACCGTCGTGATCAAGAAGGGTGAGCACGGCGCGTTCATGTTTACGAACTCAAGCGTGTTCTACGCACCGGCCTATCCGCTCGAGTCGGTGTTCGATCCAACCGGCGCTGGTGATTCGTTCGCGGGCGGCTTCATGGGCTATCTCGCCCGCACCAACGATCTGAGCGACGCGAGTCTCCGCCGCGCGATGATCCACGGCTCCGCGATGGGCTCGTTTGTGGTGGAGGGATTTTCGGTGACGCGGCTGGTCGAGGTGAACTCGGCCGACATCGAGAAGCGCGTTGCAGAATTCCACGAGCTCGTCTCCTTCAACAAATCGCTCGAGCGATGACCCAGGCGGGAAAGCCCTCCACTCCGCTCAGCTATCGCGGGGCGGGCGTCGACATCGATGCGTCCGACGACGCGAAGCATCGCATCACCAAGCTCGTCGAGTCTACCTACACCGCCGGGACGCGCGGCGCGTTCGGCGGATTCGGCGGAATGTTTCGCATGCCGGAGGGCATGAAGAAGCCGCTTCTCATCTCGAGCGCCGACGGTGTGGGCACGAAGATCAAAGTCGCGATCGAAGCCGGCCGCCACGATACGATCGGCCACTGTCTCGTGAACCATTGCGTCAACGACATTCTGGTGCAGGGCGCAGAGCCGCTTTTCTTTCTCGACTACGTCGCGTTTGGCGCGCTGGTGCCGAAGACGGTCGAGGCGGTGGTCGCGGGCGTTGCTGCGGGGTGCCGCGAAAACGGATGCGCGCTGATGGGCGGCGAGACCGCCGAGATGCCGGGGTTGTACACGCCGCCGGATTACGATCTCGCTGGATTTATTGTGGGCTGCGTTGAGGAAGACCGGGTGCTCGGGCCGGAGCGCGTGAAGGAAGGCGACGTGCTCACCGGGATTGCGAGCAGCGGCTTGCACACGAACGGTTTTTCGCTCGCGCGTCAGATCGTGGAACGGATGGGAATCGCGTGGGACGACCCGTTCCCCGGGTCAACGACATCGGTGGCCGACACGCTGCTGGCCATCCACCGGTCTTACCTCGGCCTTCTCCGGCCCGTGCTCGGTGATGTCAGCGCGATGGCACACATCACCGGCGGCGGGCTCCCCGGAAACCTCAACCGCGTTCTCCCCCCGACGATGGACGCGCTGGTAGACACCTCGACGTGGAAAATCCCCAATCTCTTTCAGGTGCTGGCTGAGGAGGGCGCCGTCGAAACAGAGGAGATGTTCCGGGCGTTCAACATGGGAGTCGGTATGGTTGTGATCTCTGACACCGCGAAATCGTCCCGTATACAGGAACATGTGAACGCTCAGGGCGTGCCTGCATGGACGATGGGCGAGATCACAAAAGGGGCAGGTCGTGTCATCCTCAATGGAGGAACCAACTGATGAAGTTTCGTGTGCTCGTGGGTGGATTGCTCGCTGCCGCCATCGCGGCGCCGGTGCAGGCGCAGTGTCCGACTGCCTCCGCTGACGCGTGTCAGAAGGCGGTTGACGTGCTGAACTACATGACGCCGCAGCTTTCAACTGCGCTCGCGAGCGGCAATCCGACGCTCGGACAGGGCGGCGTGCTCGGAGGCCTCGGACGTTTCTCGATCGATATTCGCGCGAGCGCCGTGAACGGCCAGCTTCCGCAGTTCGACAACCTGCCGCTGAGCACCTCCGGAAAACAGAAAAATCCCTTCACCACGAAGGCCCAGTGGATTCCGGCCGCGTCAGTGGATGCCGGTGTCGGACTCTGGCGGGGCCTCTCGCTGGGTGTCACGCACGTCGGTGGTGTGGACGCCATCGTGACGATGACATACTTGCCGAACATCAAGAGCGACAACAGCGGAAGCGGCAACACGGGTAACTTCACGGTCAACGGAAGCAACGAGAAGTTCGGTTACGGATTCCGCGTCGGACTGCTCGAAGAGTCTGTGGTAACACCCGGCGTATCCTTCGCATGGGTGCAGCGCGACCTGCCCACGGTTTCGTTCAGCACGACAGTAAACGCGTCCGGATCGAGTCCGGGCGGCACGCTCGCGCTGAACAACTTCTCTGTGAACACGTCCGCTTGGCGCGTCACGGCCGCGAAGAGTTTCCTGATTTTCGGAATCTCCGCCGGTCTGGGACAAGACAAGTACGACGCCTCTTCGACGATCGCTGCGACTGTAAACGGACCGTTCGGAGGCTCGGGCAACCAGCCCGGAACGTTCTCCATGACCCGCACGAGCATGTTCGTCGGCCTGTATATGAACCTCTTCATCTTCAAGCTCGAAGGTGAATACGGCCAGGTGACCGGCGGCAGCGCGACGACGTTCAATACCTTTGACACGCCGGCGAACGCCTCGCACCAGTATGCGACACTCGGCCTGCGCTTCGGCTGGGGCAAATAGGATTTGATTAGCGGATGAGCGACACAAAAGTCCCGGCATCCACGCGCGAGCGCCACGAGCGCGCGTGGATGCGCCGGGCTCTCGCGCTCGCCGAGCGCGGATGGGGGCAGACGGCGCCGAACCCGATGGTCGGCGCCGTCGTCGTTCGTGACGGTGTGATCGTGGGGAAGGGATTCCATGCGAAGTACGGCGAGGTGCACGCCGAAGTCGCGGCGCTCGCGGACGCGGGGGATCGCGCGCGCGGCGCCGATCTGTTCGTCACGCTCGAGCCGTGTAATCACCACGGGAAAACTCCGCCGTGCGTAGACGCGCTGATTGCGGCGGGAGTGAATCGCGTCGTGGCGGCGGTGCGTGATCCGGGAAAGGAATCGAGTGGCGGCGCTGAACGGCTACGCGCTGCGGGAATCGCGGTGGAGTTCGGCCTGGAGGAAGCGGCCGCGCGCGAGCTCAACGCGCCGTTCTTTTTCAATGCGACCGGCGCGATGCGGCCGTGGGTCACGCTCAAGCTCGCGGTCTCGCTCGACGGCGCGATTGCCGGAGCACCCGGCTCGCCGCGGTGGCTCACCGGCGAGCTCGCGCGAAAGTTCGTCCACCGGCTGCGCGCGAATAGCGACGCGATCGCGGTGGGGATCGGCACGGCGCTCGCTGACAATCCGCAGCTCACTGTTCGACAAGGCAAGCGGCCTCGCGTCGCGCCTCTTCGAGTGGTGTTCGACCGCTCGGGGCGGCTCCCGCTTGGCTCCCGCCTGGTGAAGACCGCCAAGCGCATTCCGACCCTCGTCATGACAGACCAGGCCGATGCCGCCGGCGTTCGCGCGCTCGAGGCCAAGGGTGTGAGCGTGGAGAGCGCCCCGGATATCCTCCCGAAGCTGGAAGTCCTTCATCGGCGCGGAGTTCGGTCTCTGCTCGTGGAGGGCGGGTCGATCCTCGCAAGTGCCCTTTTGGGGGCCAAAGCGGTGGACAGACTCGTTATCTTTCAGGCGCCGGTGATCCTTGGTGCCGGCGCGCTTCCGGCCTTTTCTGGCGTGGGCGGGTTCGAACGACTCACGGTCATTGAGCGGCGCGAGTTTGGCGCGGATCTTATGACGATATTCGCGACCAGAATGTCCGACGAGTGAACTGTTTTCCGTTGGTCGGTGCTCTGTTTGCGAATCAGTCCTGACCACCTAACTCGTCGTCGCGATTAGCAACTCGGACGAATTGGTTACACAGCACCGACCAACAGAAAACAGTACACTCGTTCTTAACTATCCGAGAATGTTCACTGGATTGGTAACCGACGTCGGAACGATCGATCGCGTCCAGGCAACTGACGCGGGAAGAGAGTTCCGCATCCGCACCTCATTCCGCGATCTCACCCCCGGTGAATCCATAGCGGTGAGCGGCGCGTGCCTGACGGTTCGAGAATTCGGTGAAGGCTGGTTCACCGTCGCCGCAGTCCTCACCACCCTCGGCCGCACCACGATGGCCGATTGGGAAGCCGGCCGCCGGGTGAACCTCGAGCGTTCGCTTGCCGCCGGTGACCGGCTTGGCGGACATATGGTGCAGGGACACGTGGATGCCGTGGCTGAGGTGGTTGAAGTGCAGCGGCTCGCCGATGCGCTGCTCGTCGACATTGCGATACCGCCGCAGCTCGTTCCGCTCGTGGTGCTGCACGGCTCGATCGCCGTCGATGGCGTGAGCCTCACCGTAAACGCGATCACTGGCGAAAACACGATTCAGCTGTCTCTCATTGACTTCACATTGAAAGCCACGACCCTCGGTTCGCTGCGCGCCGGTCATCGCGTGCAGGTGGAGGCCGACGTGATCGGCAAGTACGTACAACGCATGCTGGCGCCGCATCTCGCGGCGACCGCGGAGTGAGTGATATGCCGTTTGGCACCATTGAGCAGGCACTGGAAGATTTGCGCGCGGGCAAGTTCATCGTCGTCGCCGACGATGAAGACCGCGAGAATGAAGGCGATCTCATCGGCGCGGCCGAGTTCATCACGCCGGCGATGGTGAATTTTCTCATGAACGCGAAAGGGATGATCTGCCTCGCGCTCAGCGCCGAGAAAATCGCGCAGCTCGAACTGCCGATGATGGGCGCGGAGAATACCGATGCGCTGCGCACCGCTTACACCGTGACGGTTGACGCCGCGCCGCGATTTGGAGTGACGACCGGCATCAGCGCGAGCGATCAGGCGGCGACGATCAAGGCCGCCGCTAGTCCGACTGCCGCCCCCAATGACCTGCGCCGTCCCGGCCACGTGCACCCACTGCGGGCCCGCGAAGGCGGCGTGCTGCAGCGCGTGGGGCACACCGAGGCCGCCGTCGATCTCATGCGACTCGCGGGACTCGAGCCCGCCGGCGTGATCTGCGAAATCCTCAATGCCGACGGCGCTACCGCCAAGCGTCCCGATCTCGACCGCTTTGCGCAGACGCACGGCCTCACGTTCATCACGGTCGCGCAGCTCGTCGCGCACCGGCTGCAGAACGAACGGCTCGTGCATCGCGTCGCCGAATCGCGTCTCCCCACCGAGGCGGGCGAATTCAAGATCATCGGCTATCGCAACGACGTCGATTTACATGAGCACGTCGCGCTCGTCTACGGCGATATCTCGAGTGGCGAAGGCGTACTCGTGCGCATGCACTCGAAGTGTCTCACCGGCGACGTGTTCCACTCGCTGCGCTGCGACTGCGGCTGGCAGCTGCACACGGCCATGCAGCTTGTGGCGAAAGAAGGGCGCGGCGTGATCGTCTATCTCGATCAAGAGGGACGCGGCATCGGTCTGCTCAACAAGCTCAAGGCGTACGAGCTGCAGGACCGGGGCGCCGACACCGTCGAGGCCAACGAACGGCTCGGCTTTGCGCCCGATCTTCGCAACTATGGAATTGGCGCGCAGATCCTGCTCGATCTTGGCCTCAAATCCATCAAGCCGATCACGAACAATCCCAAGAAGCTTGTCGGCCTCGAAGGCTACGGCCTCAAGGTAGACGAGCGCGTGCCGCTCGTCGCGCCGGACACGGCGGACAACGCCGAGTATCTCGAGACGAAGCGCCGCAAGCTGGGCCACCTGCGGGCGCTCTGATGGCGGAATTCATCGGGGAACCGAACGGCACCGGCCGCCGATTTGCCGTGGTCGGCAGCCGCTTCAACGAGGAGATCACCACGAAGCTTGTCGACGGCGCGCTCGACTGCCTCGTGAAGCACAAAGTGAAACTCGACGACATCGATGTCGTCTGGGTTCCCGGCGCGTGGGAACTTCCCTCCGCCGTTGAGCGGCTGCTCGCGAGCGACCGCTACGACGGCATCGTCGCCGTTGGCGCGGTGATCCGCGGAGAGACGCCGCACTTCGACTACGTGGCTGGTGAAGCATCGCGCGGACTCTCCGAGCTCCAGCGCGAGTTCAACGTGCCGATCGGATTCGGCCTGCTCACGACGGACACCGACGCACAGGCCGAGGCGCGCTCGGGCGGCGCGCACGGCAACAAGGGATACGATTCCGCGCTCGCGGCGCTCGAGATGGTCGATCTCTTCGCGCGCCTCGATCACGCACACGATGACTCGGGGGACGATGGCGAGAGTTGAATCGCGCGGTCGCGCGCGGGCGCTGCAAGCGCTCTATGCGTGGGACCTTCGCGCGAATGAGGATCTGCTCCGCGTCTCCGCCTTGATCTGGGATGATCTCGCCGTAGCGACCGATGAACGCGAGTTCGCGATGACGCTCCTGCGGGTCGTCGCGGCCGACGGCGTCGCGCTCGACAAGGAGTTGGCCGAGGTCACCACGAATTGGCGGATCGAGCGCATTGGCGCGATCGAGCGCTGCGTGCTGCGGCTCGGCGCCGCCGAGCTGCAAACCGGCGAGACGCCGCCGCGCGTAGTGCTTCAGGAAGCGGTGCGGCTCGCAGAACGGTTCGGCAGCGAGCAGAGCGCGCGATTCGTGAACGGCGTCCTCGACGCGCTTGCTCGACGGATGGGCCGTCTCAAGTGATGGTTCTGTGAAGATTCTCGTCGTTAACTGGCAGGACAAGGAGAATCCGCTCGCTGGCGGAGCGGAAATCCACCTTCACGAAATCTTCGAGCGGCTCGCGGCGCGCGGCCACCTAGTCACGCTGCTCTGCGGCGGCTGGCCGGACTGCCCCCCGCGCGCCACGCTCTCGGGCATCGACGTGCATCGTGTGGGCACTCGGCAGACGTTCGCGCTGAAGGTTGGCAGCCACTGGACGCGGCATTTTCGCGATCAGCCGTTCGATATTCTGTTCGAGGATATCAACAAGGCGCCGCTGTACACTCCGCTCTGGGGCGGGCAGGCGCGGACGGTTGCGTGCGTGCCACACCTGTTCGGCGGCACGGCGTTTCAGGAGCTGGCATGGCCGCTCGCCACGGCGGTGTGGCTCAGCGAGCGTCCGCTGCCGCTGGTGTACGCCAACGTACCCTTTCAGGCGATCAGCGACGGCACAGCGGACGATCTCGTTCACCGCGGCATCGCGCGCGATCACGTCAAGGTGATTCATCCGGGCGTGTCATTCGATCACTACACGCCGAACGCGGCCGAACGCTCGCCGCATCCAGTCTTCTCGTACGTCGGCCGTCTCAAGAAGTACAAGGGTGTCGATCTCGTCATTCGAGCGTTCGCGAAATTGAATGATCGCTCCGCCATGCTCGAGATCGCTGGCGCAGGCGACTATCGCCCCACGCTTGAAGCGCTTGCCACGTCGCTTGACCTCGGTGCGCGCGTGCGGTTTCTTGGCTTCATCAGCGAGCAGGAGAAGCTCTCGCTGCTGCGGCGCTCGTGGGCGGTCGCGCTGGCATCACCGAAAGAAGGGTGGGGACTCACCAACGTCGAGGCCGAGGCGTGCGCCACGCCGGTTGTGGCGTCGAACTCGCCGGGGATTCGCGAGTCGGTGCGTGACGGCGATACGGGATTTCTCGTGCGGCACGGCGATATCGAGGGACTCGCCGCCGCGTTTCAGCGGCTCGCGGGTTCGCGCGAACTCGTCACCTCGATGGGTGTGAAGGCGCGCGCGTTTGCCGAGACTTTCACCTGGGACCGCGCGACCGACGAAACCGAGGCGCACCTCATGGGCGTCATTCAGAGCGGGAGGCGACGGTAGCATGGCACCACTCACGGTCGGCAGGATGTACGAGCGGCTGAAGGATGTGCTGCAGCTCGAACTGCTCGGGAGTCTCAAGGGACTCGACCGGCAGATCACCATGGCCGACGCGTCAGGCCCGGGACTCGTGCTCGCCGGCTACGTCGGCCGTTTTGTGGAATCTCGCGTGCAAGTGCTCGGCGAAACCGAAGTCACCTATCTGCGTTCGCTCGGCGAGGAGGAGCGCACCAAGATCCTGCGTCTCTTTCTCTCATATCCGGTTCCCTGCGTGATGATCACGAAGGGACTGGACCTGCCCACCGGCATGGAGGCAGAAGCAAAGAAGGCGGGCGTCGCGATTCTTCGGTCGAAGCTCAAGACACAAGAATTCTATAAACGCATAACACCGTTTCTCGAGGCCGAGTTCGCGCCCACCACGAACCTGCACGGATCGCTCGCCGATGTGTTCGGAGTCGGGCTGCTGTTCACCGGCATGAGCGGAATCGGCAAGTCGGAGTGCGTGCTGGATCTCGTCGAGCGCGGGCACCGGCTGGTCGCCGACGATCTCGTGATGGTCACGAAGCGCAGCGCGGACGTACTCATCGGCCGCGGGCACGAGCTGTCGCACCACTACATGGAAATTCGCGGGGTAGGGCTGATCGACATCCCGAAAATTTTCGGCATTCATGCCGTGCGTCAGCAGAAGCGCATTGAAGTGATCGTGGTGCTGGAAAAGTGGGACGCGCTTGCGGCGGTGGACCGCACCGGCCTCGATGGCGAGACCACGACGATTCTCGATGTCGAGCTGCCAAAGATCACCGTGCCGCTGAACCCGGGAAAAAACATCACGGTCATCGCCGAGGTGATCGCGATGAATCATCTGCTGCGCTACAGCGGCGTTCACTCAGCGGAGACGTTCAACCAGCGACTGAAGGATTCGATGCAGAAGAAGGCCGATGTGGGCCGCTATTTGCAGGACGATGACGAGTAGCGCTCCCGCTCCAGCAGTGAGGCGCGCGATCGTCGCCGGCCACGCCGATTTCGCGAC
>JANYIJ010000001.1 GCA_025362095.1 Gemmatimonadota bacterium
CGCCGCCGGGTCCTTCGCGGAGAACACCGCGACGCCTGCCACGAATGTGTCGGCGCCCGCGCGCCAGCACGCGTTGATCGTTTCACGGTGAATACCGCCGTCCACTTCGAGCGCAGCGGAGCTGCCGACTTCGTCGAGCAGCGCGCGCGCGCGGCGGATCTTGTCGAGCGATTCCGGAATGAACGACTGGCCGCCGAATCCCGGATTCACGCTCATGATGAGCAATAGGTCGAGGTCCGCCGCAACCTCGCGAATGGAATCCAGCGGCGTGCCCGGATTCATCACGGCGCCCGCGGCGCAGCCGAGCTCCTTGATGCGCATCAGCTGGCGGTGGAGGTGGGGCGCCGTCTCGACGTGGATCGTCATCACGCTCGCGCCGGCTTTCGCAAACGCGTCGAAATATTTTTCAGGCTGCTCGACCATCAGGTGCACGTCGAGCGGCAGTTTCGAAATCGCGCGGCAGGTCTCGATCACCTTTGCGCCGAAGCTGAGGTTCGGAACGAACACGCCGTCCATTACATCGACGTGAAGCCAGTCCGCACCGCCCGCTTCGACCTCTGAGATCTGATCCTTGAGCCGCACGAAATCCGCCGCGAGCAATGACGGTGCGATGCGCGTTTTCTTTGCGAATGCGCGCGACGACATCAGCTCGCGCTCCTGCGCATGCGCGCGGCGAACGCGCCGTCTGTTCCATGCCGCTGCGGGAGCACGCGAAGGCGCCCGGCGTCGAGCACAGCCGCCGGCACCGTGCCTTCCGGCGGCGGTTCGAGCTTGAACTCCGGATGGGCCGAGAGGAATGTCTCCACCTGTGCGTCGTTCTCCTCTGTCTCGAGTGAGCACGTGCTGTAGACGAGCAGCCCGCCCGGTGCGACTGTCGCAGCCGCGGAGTGCAGGATCGAGCGCTGTGTGGCGGCGAGCACCGCGATGTCGTTCGGCGTCAGCCGCCAGCGCGCGTCGGGATGGCGGCGGAACGTTCCCGTGCCCGTGCACGGCGCGTCGACCAGCACCGCATCAACAGGCGCGATCGCGCCGGAACGCGCGTCGCTCACGAGCGGCTGCACATTGCGGAGTTCAAGCCGCGAGATGGTCTCGCGCAACCGCCCGAGCCGCGCAAACGATGCATCGGATGCAATCACGAACTGCGCGCCGCGCGAGAGTTCCACCGCCTTGCCGCCCGGCGCGGCGCACAAATCCGCCACGCGCGCGCCTGCAGGAAACGCCGCGTACTGGGTCACGAGCGTCGCGGCCGGGTCCTGCACGAAGAACAATCCCTGCTGGAACGCGCCGAGATCGCGCAGGCCCACGCCGCCGCCAAGCACGAGGCTGTCGCGCGCAAGCGGCGCATCGTGCACTTCCACGCCGGAGGCCTCGAGACTCGCCTCGAGCTGTTCGCGCACGACGCCGAACGGCCGCACGACGAGCGGGGCCTGATGATTGTTTGCCTCGAGCAGCGCCTCTGTTTCTTCCGCGCCAAACCGCGCAACCCAGCGCGCGACGAGCCACCGCGGGTGCGAGAACGTGAGCGAAAGCGCGGCGATCGGATCGGCCGGGATCTCGGGGTTGAGTTCAGCGCGCTCGCGATCGAGCCGGCGCAGCACCGCGTTCGCGAGCTTGCTCGCGCCTATTCCGTGGCGCTGTTTGGCCAGCTCGACGGTCTGCGCGATGGCCGCGTACGGCGGCACGCTTCCCATATGAAAGAGCTGGTGTGCGCCGAGGCGCAGCAGATCGGTGAGATCGGGATCGAGCCGCACGAGGCCGCCGCGCACGCGCTCGCCGAGGATGGCGTCGAGCAAATTCCGGCGCCGGAGCATTCCGTAGACGAGCTCCTGCGTCCAGCGGCGATCGCGGGCGTCGAGGCCCGCACTGCGATGCTCGAACGAGGCGTCCAGGAGCATGCCGGCGCGCAGATCGGCCAGCGTCTCCGCCGCGGCGATTCTGGCGTCGGTAATTCCAGCGTGAGTGGCGGTCGCCGAAGCGGGACCTGAAGGCCTCATACGGTGTTAATAATAGTATCCCGACCAACCCCGCGGTCGGGCCGAAAAAGGAGCCGGTCAAGGGTTCCAAAGGGGTTCCCAAGGGGGTCCCGCCAACGGCCAAAGCCGCCTCCCAGCGGGGTTTCGTTACCGTGTGACCCCCCGAGACGTCTTGTTTGAGCAGACGAACAGGCTCCGGCGTTCCATGTCTTCATGGCGTCGGAGGCTGGTTGCCGACGTGAAGAGCGTATCGGTGGCGCATGTCCATTCGTCAATCTCCGAAGAGACCCACTGAGCACGGAGCACGGAGTAATGATGCACGGCCGCAAACTATTCTCGACTGGATCAGTGACAGTGATGCTCGCGGCGGTCGCCATGCTTGGCGGCTGCCGTGAAGCCACGACAGGTCCAGCAGATCCGCAAAACTCGGCCTTCGCCGCGAAAATGCAGCTCGTGTCTGGCAACTCACAGACAGGGCAGATCGGCGCCGCGCTCTCTCAGCTCCTTACCGTCAAGGTGATCGATGCTGGCGGGCTCGCGGTAAAGGGCGCCTCCGTGACTTTCGCCGTGAAGACCGGCGGAGGCACTATCACCCCCGCCACAGGAACGTCCGACGTTTCGGGGCTCGTGACTGCCACGTGGACGCTCGGCACCACGCTCGGACCGCAGACGGCTGTCGCCAGGCTGAGCGGCTCGTTCGTTGCCGACAGCACGAGCTTCACCGCGACGGCCACTCCCGGCGCGGGAACGGGCTTCACGGTCGTCAGCGGCAACAATCAGGTGGCGCGCGTCGGGAAGCCCCTCGCGCTCCCGCTAGTCGTCAAGATCACCGACTCGTTTGGAAACAACATTTCTGGAGTGAAGGTCACATGGACGGCCGGCGCGCTCAGCGGCAGCGTCACGCCCCTGACCGACACGACCTCCGCAGACGGCACCGCGAATACGAACTGGACGCTTGGCAACACCGTCACCGCACAGACAGTGAGCGCTTCGGTCACCGGCTTGCCGCCGATCGTCTTCAACGCGCTTTCGACGCCCGACTCCGGCCGCATCATCACGATCGTCTCCGGCGCCGGACAGGTCGCGCCGATCACGACCGCGCTTACGGCACTTTCAGTTCGCGTCACCGACCAGTTCGGCAATCCGATCGTCGGCGACAGCATTACATGGAACGACTCGACCATGGGCGGCGGCAAGGTTTCCGCCACCAGGACGGGCACCGATGCCACCGGCACGGCAACCACGACGTGGACGCTCGGCGCGCGCGCCGGCACACAGTTCCTCAGGGCTCGCGAATCGTCCACAGGACTGACCGCAGGCTTCACCGCGACCGCCACCGTCGCGTTCGCCGATGTGCAGTCGGGCAACTTCCAGACGTGCGGCATCGCAGCGCTCAATAACACGATTTACTGCTGGGGTCTCGGCGACGCCGGGCAGCTCGGCAAGGGCGTGGTTTCGAACGCCGCGCAGGCGACC
>JANYIJ010000013.1 GCA_025362095.1 Gemmatimonadota bacterium
GCACCCGCGCGTCTGGGAAGCGTCGGGCCATGTGGCCGGCTTCGTGGATCCATTGGTCGACTGCAAGAAATGCAAAGGCCGTTTCCGCCAGGACAAGCTCGATGAGAGTCCCTGTGGCGTGAAGCCCTCCCTGCTCGGGTAAACACACCGAGTGTCAGCTGACCGAGGCGCGCCAGTTCAATCTGATGTTCAAGACCCACATGGGTCCGCTCGAGGATTCCTCCGCTCTCGTGTATCTGCGCCCGGAAACCGCGCAGGGGATTTTCGTCAACTTCATCAACGTCCAGCAGTCGTCGCGCCAGAAATTGCCTTTCGGCATTTGCCAGATCGGTAAGTCGTTTCGTAACGAGATTACCCCCGGCAATTTCATTTTCCGCACCCGTGAGTTCGAGCAGATGGAGATGCAGTTCTTCGTCGAGCCGGGCACGGACATGGAGTGGTTTGAGAAGTGGAAGGAATCGCGTATGGCATGGCATCGCGGGCTGGGGCTCGATGAAGCGCGGCTGCAGTACCATCCGCACGGGCCCACGGAACTCGCGCACTACGCGCGCGCCGCGTTCGACATCGAATTCGATTTCGGCGGGACGCTCGGCTCTCAGGAGATCGAGGGCATTCACAACCGCGGCGATTTCGACCTCGGCAAGCATCAGGAGTTCTCAGGGAAACGACTCGAGTACGTCGATCAGGCGGCGAACAAGCGCTACCTGCCGTTCGTGATCGAGACGGCGTGCGGACCGAACCGCACGCTCCTCGCGCTGCTGGTGAATGCCTATCGCGAGGAGACCGTGCCCGGTGAGGAAGAAGGGCGCGTGGTCATGGGATTCCACCCGGCGCTCGCCCCGGTGAAAGCGGGCGTGTTTCCGCTCACCAAGAAAGACGGGCAGCCCGAGATGGCGCACGCCGTTGCCGACGATCTGCGCAAACGGTTTCCGGTCTTTTACGACGAAGCCGGCGCGATCGGCCGGCGCTATCGCCGTCAGGACGAAGCCGGCACGCCGTTCTGCATCACGATCGATCCGGATTCCACGAAGAACCACGATGTCACAATCCGGTTCCGCGACGACATGGGCCAGATTCGCGTGGCCGCATCGCAGGCGGCCGATGTGATCGCGCGGTATCTCGCGGCAGATATCTCCGTGGCGGACAGCCGCAAGGTTCCCGTCGCGTGAACGCCTCGGTGTGCGCTCTGGACGAGCTGCGCGCAAAGGGAGAGGCGTTCCTGCAGGACGTGTCGCGCGAGTATTACTCATCGCACGCCGGCCTCAAGGCGGCGGCCGAGCTGCAGCCGATCTACGAGCGTCACCGTGACGCGTTCGGCGACGAGTCGCTTGAACTCGCGCTCGGGTTGCTCGGGCAGTCGGCGCCCGGATCGGACGAACACCGATCAGGCCGCATGCTGGTGGAATGGCTGATCGAGTCGCGCGTCGGACGCGAACTCGCTCCACTCGAAGAGCGCGAGATCGCGTGGGAGGGATCCGCGATGATTCCGCTCGCGGACGGCGGCGCGGAGCCGTACCGGCGCGCGTCGATCACCATCGCGAACACACGTGACGCGAAGGAGCGCCGGGCGCTCGACGACGCGCGCGCCGAGCTGGTGAAGTGCGGCCTGGCGCCGATGCGGCAGGAGCGTCTCGCGCGCGAAAAAGAACTCGTCGAGAAAATGACGGTCGCCCCGAATTATCTCGACACGTTCGACGCGCTCGCGGGAATTTCGGTGCGGGGATTGCGAGATGAGTGCCAAGCGTTTTTGCGCGACACGCAACCGATGTGGGACGACGTGCTGCCGGAGTTCTTGAAGCGCGGGCTGGGGATCACGCCGTCGGAGGCGACCCGCGCCGACGCGACGGCGCTGCTGCGCGTGCCGGAGTTCGATCAGGCGTTTCCCGCACTCGAGATGGAGGCGCGAGTGAAGGGACAGGTTGTAGAGATGGGCACGAGCCCCGATGCCAATGGCCGCGTGCGCTACGACACCGGTGAGCGCGAAGGGAAGCGCGCTCGTGCATTTTGCGCGCCCGTCGCGATCCCTGACGAGGTCTATCTCGTTCTCCGCCCGCATGGCGGCCAGAACGATTGGCAAACGCTGCTCCACGAGCTCGGTCACGCGCTGCACTTCGCGAATATCGATTCCGCTTTGCCGTTCGAATACCGCTGGCTCGGCGACAACTCGATCACCGAAGGCTATGCGATGCTGTTCGACCACCGCATGAAGGACCGCGGCTGGCTCGGACGGTACACGCAGCTCGGCAAGAGCGACATGCCCCGCTACCTGCGCGCCGCCGGATTCGAGGAACTGCAGTTCCTGCGGCGATACTGCGCGAAGCTGATCTACGAGGTGGAACTGTACGGCGGCGCGGTACCATGGTCGGCGCTCCCCGAGCTCTACGTGGCAACGCTGACCAGCGCGACCGGGTTCAAATATCAGAGTGCCGATGCGTTCGTCGACGTGGACCCGCATTTTTACTCGGCGCGATACCTTCGCGCGTGGCAGCTGCAGGCGCTGCTCGCCGAAACGCTCGTCGAACGGTTCAACGAAGACTGGTGGCGCAATCCTCGGGCCGGGCCGTGGATCGTGCAGGAATTGTTTTCGCAGGGCCAGCGCGAGCTCGCAGAGGAGCAAGCGCAGCGGGTGGCGAAGAAATCGCTCTCGTTCGCGCCGCTCGTGAAGGCGATCGAAGGACTGCTGACTTGAGTGTTTTCTAGAGGAGCGCAGATCATGACGACGGTGTATTTGAATGGCGCGTTCGTTCCGAAAGAGCGGGCGACAATCTCGGTCGAAGATCGCGGCTTCATTTTCGGCGACGGCATTTACGAGGTCGTGCGCGTGATCGACGGCCGGATCTTCGAGTGGGGCGCGCACGCCGCGCGCCTCGCGCGCGGACTCGCCGGAATTCGCATCGCGTTCGAGCCGGCGGCGATCGACATGCTGAAGGTCGTGTGCGAACGCCTCGTGAACGAGAATGACCTCGCCGAGGGCGAGGCGATCGTGTACATGCAGGTTTCCCGCGGCGCCGCGCCGCGCACGCATCACTTTCCGCCCGTCGGCACTGCGCCTACCGTCTACGCGGTCGCCTCACGGTTCGTGGTGCCGCGCGCCGATCGTGAATCAGGCGTGAAGGCGATCACGTTCCCCGATTTCCGCTGGCTGCGCTGCGATCTCAAGACCGTTAACCTTCTCGGAGCGGTGCTCGCGCGGCAGGCCGCCACCGAGGCGGGCGCGTACGAGGCGATCTTGCTGCGCGACGGCGTGGTCACCGAGGGCGCGGCGACCAACGCGTTTGTGGTGGTCGATGGCGACATTCGCACGCATCCGCTCGGAAACCTGATCTTGCCGGGAGTCTCACGGCAGGTCGTGGTCGACCTGATGCACGAGAACGGCATCGCGCTCGTCGAGAAGCCGGTCTCGCAGGCCGAGCTGCTCCGCGCGTCGGAGATCTTCCTCTGCGGCACCACGACGGATGTTACCGCGGTGGTCGCGCTCGATGGCGCGCCCGTCGGCAGCGGCGCGCCGGGTCCTGTCACCAAACGCCTTCAGCCGCTGCTCGAGGCGCGGCTCTACGCTGCGGTGGGAGCCGCCCGCTAGTCGATGCCACGGCGCCGCTACGCCACGGCAAAAAAAAACGCGCCCTTCGCTCCGGCGGTCGCTGAACCGCCGGCGCAGCGCGAACTGATCGCGATCCGTGAAATCGTGCACGCGTTCCTGCGTGCCGACCGGCCCGAGGACGTGTTTCAATTCGCGCTCGATCGCGTGAGCCCGGTGGTGGGCGCGAGCTTTGCTTCAGTCTACCTCGTCGACGGCGCGTCGGAACTCATGCGGCTCGTGGCCGCGTTCAACTGGCCGGAGCACCATCGTCCATGGCTGGGCGATATGCGCGTGCGCGTCGGGTTCGGGCCGAGCGGCGAGGCCGCGAGCGAGCGGCGCGCGATCGAAATTCCCGACGTGCTGGCCGATCCCGATCTCGAAGACTGGCGGGACGTATCGAACGAACTGGGATTCCGGAGCATCGTCGCGCTGCCGCTGCAGACCGCCAGCCGCGTGCTCGGCACCGTCACGTTCTACTTCAGCGATCCGGGCGGATTCACGCCGGAGAAACGGGGACTGCTGCGGATCGTGGCCGATCAGATGGCCGCGACGGCGGAGAAGGCCGGACTCCTCGACGAGATGCGCCGCACGAACGCGGCGCTCGTCGAGGCGAACGCCGAACTGGAGCGGCAGTATGTCGCCGTGGTGGAGGCACGCCGTGTGAAGGACGAGTTCCTCGCGAACGTTTCGTACGAGCTGCGCACGCCGCTTACCGCGGTGATGGGCTACCTCTCGATTCTCGCGGAGAAAATCTCCGGTCCCCTCACGGCCGAGCAGTCCGAGGAGCTCGGTCAGGCGCGGTCCGCGAGCGAGCGCCTGCTCGAGGTGATCGACGCGTTGCTCGAGTTCACGGCGCTGCGGCGCGGGACGCTCGAAGTGATGATCGAAGATTTCGATCCGCGCGTTCCGCTCCGCGAAGCGATGCGCCTGGCCAAGGGGCTTCCCCCGGGCGTGCAGCTCATTGCAGAGGAGCCGGTGCTCGCGCTCCCAGCGGCGCATACCGACCGCCGGAAAATCACGCGCATCCTCGTTAGTTTACTCTCCAACGCGTTCAAGTTCACCGCGCGCGGAGAGGTTCGCGCCTCTGTAAACGTTGCCAACGGCCGGGTGGTCTACAGCGTACTGGATACCGGCATCGGCATCGAGCCATCGGCGCAGGTTCTCGTGTTCGACGAGTTCCGTCAGGTCGACGGCACCGCCACGCGCCGCTACGGTGGATCGGGGCTCGGACTGGCGCTCTCACGCGGCGTGGCCCGCCTGCTCGGCGGCGACATCGAACTTGTATCGGCGCCGGGACAAGGCTCCACGTTCACGCTCACGCTTCCGATCGAATACGCACCTCAAGAGGACAGACCGTGAGAAACCAGCAGCGCAGCCGCACGCTCCAGCAAGTCCGCACAACGCTCAGCTCCGCTGAGGTTCTCGCCGCTGCGAAAGAATTTTTCGCCCAGCGCTCGGGCATCTACTCGGCGTTTCCCGAGCAGGCGGGGCCCACCTACCTCACGCTTCGCGGCCTCGGCGGCGAGGAGATCGCGATCGGCGTCGCGCCGAATGCGGGCGGCACGTCCGTCTCGGCGTCGTCGTACATGTTCGACCAGCAGGTCGCGCGCTTTCTCGCGTCGCTTCCACCCGCAGCGGAGGCCGTCGCGTGAACGTTCGCGTGCAGCTGCTCGAGCGGTGGGATCGCATGGCATTCAGTGTGACGCCGGAGACTCCCGTCGCAACGTTGAAGCGCGACGCGCTCACCGCGTTCGGGCTCGGCAATGCAGAGCCGACCGACTACGTGGTGAAGCTTCGCGGGTGGGAAGTGCTTGGCGAGCAGGGCTCGCTTGCGGAGAGCGGCGCGCGCGAGGGCTCCACATATCTCGTGACGCTGCGCCGTCGCCGGGCCGTCCGCTGAGCGCCGCAGTCACATCCCGCGCAGGATCCGAACGCGAAGCGCTGCTCGCGGCCGCCGTGCGTTTGCGCTCCGAAGTCGCCAAGCGAATCGTGGGGCAGGGCGACGTGCTCGACGAAATTCTCATGGCGATGGTCGCGGGCGGACATGCGCTGCTCGTTGGAGTGCCGGGGCTCGCGAAGACGCTCATGATCCGCTCCGTGGCCGAAGCGATGCACCTCGAGTTCCGGCGCATCCAGTTCACGCCCGATCTCGTGCCGAGCGACATCACCGGCACGGAAATTCTCGAAGAGGATACGGCCACCGGTCAGCGCACATTTCGTTTTGTGCGCGGCCCCGTGTTCGCGAACATTCTCCTCGCAGACGAAATCAACCGCGCCCCACCGCGCACGCAGGCGGCGCTGCTCGAGGCGATGCAGGAACATCGCGTCACGGTGGCGGGCGATTCCATGGCGCTGCCCGAGCCGTTTTTCGTGCTCGCCACACAGAATCCGATCGAGCAGGAGGGAACGTATCCGCTCCCCGAGGCGCAGCTCGACCGTTTTCTGTTCGACATTCGCATCGGCTACCCGGGCGAAGACGACGAGATCGCGATTCTGCGCGCGACCACCGGCGTCGAACTCGCGCCGCTCTCGCCGGTGATCGACGCGACCGAGGCGCGCGCGCTGCAGCGCATGGCGCGTGAAGTGCCGGCCGCCGAACCAGCGTTGAAATACGCGGCGGCGCTGGCACGCGCGACGCGTCCGGATTCGCCGACTGCGACCGATCTCGTGCGAAAGTACGTGCGCTGGGGCGCAGGACCCCGCGCGGGGCAGGCGCTGATCCTCGGCGCAAAGGCCGCCGCGCTGCTCGCAGGCCGCCTCACCGTTGCGCCCGAAGACATCCGGCGCGTCGCGCGCCCGGTGCTGCGACATCGCGTGCTTCCGAACTTCGCGGCCGAGGCGGAGGGCGTGACCTCCGAGCGTATCGTGGAGGATCTGCTCGCGGGCGTCACCGCGCCGCGCAGCGACCTCAGGCTTTAGCGATGGCGGTCGGACCGTACGGCGCGCTGCTGGAATCGGTGCGCGGCGTAAGGTGGCCTGCGCGGCGTCCCGTGCTCGGCGGCGCGCCCGGCATGCATCTCGCGCGAACACGCGGCGTGGCGAGCGAATTCGCAGAGTACCGCCCGTATCGGCAGGGCGACGATCCGCGGCGTCTCGACTGGAAGCTGCTCGCGCGCAGTGATCGCGCGTTCATTCGCCTGGCGCCCGATCGCGCCGTGCTCGGCACGCTGATCGCCGTCGATGCTTCGGCGTCGATGGCCTATGCAGTAAAGCGCGACGGCGAGCAGGGCATCGCCGACTGGACGAAGTGGCGAGCCGCGCGTGAGATCGTGGTCGCGTGCGCGGCGGTATTGCACGCGGGCGGCGATCCGGTCGGGCTCGCGATTGCCGCGCAGGATGGCGTCGCGAGGCTGTCGCCGCGCACGCGCCGCGGTGTGGTGGCCGAAATCGCGCGGACTCTCGACGCGACGATTCCCGCGGGCTCGTCGTCGCTGGCGAGCGCGTTCGTCGGCGCGCCGGCGCGCGTGCTGCTCGTGACCGATTGCCTCGGAGATCTCGCGGGGCTCCGGCGCACGGCGCGCGCCCACGTCGCGCCGGGCGGGGAGGTGCACGTGGTGCACGTGATTTCGCGCGCCGAGCTGGAACCGCCGCGCGCGGCGATGCTCGCGACCGATCCCGAAGATGCTTCGGTAACGCGTCCGCTCACGAGCGCCACCCGAGCGGCATATCGCGAGGCATTTGATGCGTGGCGCGCGGATGTCGCGCGAGCGTGGCGCGACGACGGCGTCGCGTATCACGAGATCATCGACGACGAGCCGGTGGATATGATGATCCGCAAGCTCGTCGCGATTCCCGGGGGCGCAGGGGCGCGCACGTGAGTTTCCTCACGCCGCTCTGGTTCGCCGCCGCTGCTGCGGGGGTGCTCGGCGTGATCGCGCTGCATCTGATCACGACGCAGCGCCCGCCGCCCGCTACGCTGCCGACGGCGCGATTTGTGCCGCCGGGTGACGCGCGCGCGTCATCGCGCGCGGCGCGGCCCACAGATGTGTGGTTGCTGGTTCTGCGCTGCCTCGCCCTGCTGCTGCTGGGGGCGGCGTTCGCCGGACCTGTGACGCGTTCGCGTGGGTCGTCGCTCGCTCGCGTCTTCGTGGTGGACCGGTCGCGCGGGGCACTCGCAGATGCGCGCGACTCGGCGGCCGCTCTCCTGAAGGATGGCGATGCGGTGGTGCTTCTCGATTCCGCGGCGACGATCGTAACGCGGGGCGCGGCGGATTCTCTGCGCGCACTCGCGACAGTCCGCGCGCGCGGATCGCTCTCCGCCGGCCTGGTCGGCGCGCGGCGCGCGGCCCGCGATCTGGCGCAGACGGCGGATTCTGTCGAACTGGTCATCATCTCGCCGCTGACGGCAGATGAAATCGACGCAGCGAGCGCGGAAGCAGCGAACCGCTGGCCCGGGCGAGTGCGGCTGGTCCGCACCTCTTCCGCGCCGCGGGTGGGCTCTGCCATCACGCTCGTGAGCGGCGAACCGGACGACGCGTTGCGGCCGGCGATCGCGGCGCTGAGCGTGCGAGCTGGCCGCGGCGTGACGGCCGAGGCGGTGCGCGTGGTCCGCGCCTTCCCGAACGCATCCGATTCCGCTGCGGCACGCGCTGGCACGGCAATCGTGTTCTGGCCGCGCGCAGGAACAGCGTCACCCGCCGCGCAGGGCCTTTGGGCGGGGAGCGCGACGCTCGTTGCACCACTTGAGCGCCTGGCAGTGCCGCAGCCGGTGGCCGGCAGTCGTACGATCGCCCGCTGGGCCGACGGTGCACCGGCCGCTGTCGAGACGGCGCTCCGACGCGGGTGCATGCGGATAGTCGGCGTCGGCGTGCCGTCAGCCGGGGACATCACGCTGCAGCCTGCGTTTGTCGCGGTGGCGCAGTCGCTGCTCGCTCCGTGCGGAGACGCGAACAGCAGCGTGCCTGCTTCGGACTCGGTGGCGCAGTTGTTCGCGCGAAATGGGCCGGCGGCAGCCGCGGGGTCGCTCCGCTCCACCGATGAGAGCTCGCCGCTCGCGCCCTGGATACTGGCGGCGGCCCTGCTGCTCCTAGCTGGCGAACTCTTCGTCCGTCGCGGTGCGATGGCGGTGACCGCGTGACGATTGTCGAGCGCGTCGAGCGCGCCCGGCGCACGCTGCGCGCCGCGGCCATCGCAGCGGTGGTGCTGCGCGGCGTGGCGGTCGCGCTCGCAGTATTGCTGCTCGCGGCGACCGCAGATGCATTCGTCGCCTTGCCCGCTGGCGCGCGCGATCTGGTGCCGCTGGCAGCGCTGCTTGCGTCGCTCCTCCCGATAATGCGACGTCTGCGTCGCTTGGGAATTCGCTCCGACGCACTGAGCGCCGCGCTGTGGATCGAATCGCGCTTTCCGGCGCTCCGCTACGCGCTGGTGACGGCGGTTGATCCCCGCTACTCGGGACGCGTGCCGGAGATCGAGCGCGCCGCGGCAGCGGTGCCGTTCGAACCGGTGGTGAAGACCGCCGCGCGTCGCGCGCTCACGGGCCCCGCGATCGCGGTGGTCGTGACCGCGCTCGTGCTGCTGATGCTGCCGGCAGGCGCCGTCGCGCGAGTCGTTCGTCCGGCCGCCGGCGACGCGCTGGATCGCGCGCGGGCCGGATCGCGCACGAACCCGCTCGCAACTGTGGTCGTTCGCGTGACACCGCCCGCCTACGCCTCGCTCCGCGCCGAGTCGTTCGACAATCCCGCGTCAGTGCGCTCGCTTGTGGGAAGCGCGGTGATCGTGGAGGGAGTGATGGGCGACGGGGCGGTCGTCGCGACGATCGGAGACTCGCGCACGACGGCAACTCCAAACGGTGATCGCTGGCGGCTCTCGCTCGCGATGCCCGCGACGCCAACCGCCGTTCGATTTCGCGCCGCCGCGCACGAGCGGCTGCTCGTGCTGGAACCCGCTCCCGATTCTGCGCCGGTGGTGGTGCTCACACTTCCAGCGCGCGATTCGATTTTGCGCAGAGCCACCGGCCGCGTTCGCCTCACGGCCACCGCGACGGACGACTACGGTCTCGCTTCGGGAGCGTTCGAACTGATCGTCAGTTCGGGCGGAGGCGAGAACTTCACCTTCAAGTCACGCACACTCGGCGCTGCGACATTCTCCTCGAAGACTGGCGAACTCGCCGCAAGCATCTCGCTCGACTCGATTGGATTGCAGCCCGGCGACATGCTGCATCTCCGCGCCGTCGTTCGCGATCGCAACGATGTCTCCGGACCGGGCGTCGGCACGTCGGACACGCGCACGCTTCGCATCGCGCGCACCGACGAATACGACTCGGTCGCCGTGGACCCCGCGCCGCCCCCCGAGGCCGAAAAGAACGCGCTCAGCCAGCGTATGCTGCGTATGATGGCGCAGGCGCTTGAAAAGAAACGGCCGAACATTTCGCGCGCCGCACTCGTGACCGAATCGCGCAGCATCGCGCTCGACCAGACGCGCCTGCGCAAGCGCATCGGCGAAATCGTGTTCACACGACTCGGCGAAGACACCGGTGAAGAGGGCGATGCCGTGCAGAAACGGCTCGACAAGCCGGTGAACGCCGACTCGGTGCTCGCCGCCGCAGACCGCGTGGCGAACGAAGCAGCCGGAACGGCACTCGAAGGTGATCACGACGAGACGCCGCTCCTCGCAGTGAACCGCCCGTTGCTCGAGGCGTACAACGCGATGTGGAGCGCGTCGAGCGAACTCGAAGTCGGCGATCCCGCCAAAGCGATTCCGTTCATGAAGAAGGCGCTCGACGCGCTTCAGGCCGCGCGCTCCGCCGAGCGCATTTATTTGCGCGGGCGCACGCGGGCCGTCGTGGTGGATATCGAACGCGTGCGCCTCCAGGGCACCGATAAGGGGAAGCCGGCGGGGCGCACACCGCGCCTCGCGGCCGATCCGGCGCGCGACAAGCGCATCGAACGGTTTGACGCCGCGCTGCTGCTCGTTCGCACCGCGCCGTCGGCCGCGGTCGATTCGCTGCTGCTGCTCCGGCTCGACCTGCTCGATCGCGATATCTCGGCGGCGCGCGCTATTGAAGCCGCCGCGAACGCGCTTCGCGGCGGACACGATGCGACCAACGCGCTGATTCGAGCGCGCCGCGCCATCGCGTCGGCGCCGGCGGCGTCCACTGCACTCAGCGCCTGGGGCTCGCCGCCATGAGCAAAACGTGAGCACCGCGCCCGATTTCACTTTCTGCACCGTGCAGTACGACTCCGGTGACTGGGATTCCGCGCCTCTGGTGTCGGCCAATCTCATCGACTCGGTCGCGCGCTACACATCGATCAGCGTCGCGCCCACCGGCGTCACCGTGCCGCTCGGATCGACGGAACTCTTCAAATATCCGCTCGCGTATCTCACGGGCCATCTCCCGGTGCGCTTCTCAGATCTCGAACGGCGCATGCTGCGCGAATACTGCGACCGCGGCGGCATGCTTTTCGTAGACGATCACAACCACGACGTCGACGGCGTCTTTCACAAGAGCGCGGTGGAGGAGATCACTCGGGCAATTGCGCCGCTCAAGGAGCTCGCCAATACGCACGCGCTGTACTCGTCGTTCTTCAAATTTGAGGACGGCCCGCCAACGACGACACATGAACTGAACGGCTGGGGCGACAACCTCGTGCACAAGCATCTGCTCGCGGTCCAGCGCGGCGACCGCATCGCGGTGCTCTACAGCAGCAAGGACTACAGCTCTGAGTGGGGCTACCATCCCGACAACAAGCGCTTTCTCTCGATCGATAACACGAAGTTTGGCGTGAACATCATCGTGTATGCCCTCACGAGATAGCACGGTGATTCGTTTCGAGCGCGCACTGCGCGCCGCGTCGTTTGTGCTGATCGCGTTCGCGATCTGGCGCGCACGGCCCGGAGTCGGCGCGGCGAACTCCATTCGCGTGCGCGCGTCGTCCCTTGGGCGCGAAATGCCCGCGATTCAGTCGACGAGCGAACAGTCGCTGCATATAGACATCGACGTCACCCCAACGCCCGCGGATCGCGACGCGCTCGCTGCAGTGGCGCACGCGGGAACACATGTGAGCTGGAGCGCTGCATCCATCACTCCACTGGCCGCAGTCGCGACGCGCGGGCGGGAACCCGGCGGCCCGGTGCGCATCGCGGTGGCTTCGGCCGCCGAGGTATCGCTTTCCGACGGCCTCGCCGCGCTCGACACCGTGCGAGCGGCAGGCGCCGCGAGAGGCTCGACCGTCACCGTCGGCGCGCCGTCCGGCGCGCTCGGAGCACGCTCGGGATCGGCGCGCGCGCCTGTTGGCGTTCCGTCGCCGGCGCCGTTGCATCCGGTGCTCGTGCTCGGTCGCGCGGGATGGGAAGCGAAGTTCGTCGTCGCCGCGCTCGAAGAGCAGGGGTGGAGTGTCGAGCAGCGCGTGTTCGTTGCGCCCGGCGCGGAGGTGCTGCAGGGAGCGGCCGGCGCAATCGACACGAGCCGCTACTCGGCGATCATTGCGCTCGACACGACGCTTGGAACCGCGGGGGCGTCGATCGCGCGATATGTCCGCGATGGCGGCGGGCTGGTCCTTCTCGGAATCGCGGCGAACGCGCCGCTCGTTCGCCCGATCGCGCCGGCGCGCATCGGCGAGCGTCGGATCGGCACCACGCGCGCATTCGATATTGCGGAGCCGACCAACGCGATGGCGCTCTATCCGCTCGAGTCGCTGCGCGGTGATGCGCTGAAAATTGCGTCGCGCGGATCATTGCTCACCGTTGCCGCGCGGCGCGAAGGGGCCGGCCGCGTGCTTCAGGCGGGATTCGATGAAACGTGGCGCTGGCGCATGCAGGGCGGCGCTGATGCGGTGGCGGCGCATCGCGCGTGGTGGTCGCGAATCGTCGCGAGCGTCGCCGCCACGCCGCTCGCGCACGCGGACGAATCCCCGGCTGCAGAGGGTGCGCCGCTGGCGCGATTGATCGACGCGCTCGGACCCGCCGTCGCAGCGGCGCCGGAATCCGCCGCGCCGCGCCGCCTGCCCGCGTGGCTTCTTCCGGTCATCCTGCTGTTCCTGCTGGCCGAGTGGGGATCACGACGCTGGAGGGGTGCGCGGTGACCGACTCGCTCAGTTCCACAAAATCTGTCGCATTCATCTCGCATGCCGACTGTGGCCGGCACGACACGGGCTGGGGTCATCCAGAGCACGTCGGCCGCCTGCGCGCGATTCCGCGCGCGCTGCGAAACGATTTTGAACTTTATGAATCGCTCGATCATCGCGAGGGTCGCCATGCGAACGCGGACGAAATCGCGCTCGCTCACGACCCGCGCTATGTGGAGTTCGTGCGCATGACGGCAGAGCGGGGCGGTGGCAAGCTCGACGCCGACACCGTCGCCAGCGAGGGTTCGTGGGACGCGGCCACAGCCGGTGTCGGCTGCGTGCTCGATGCCGTAGACCTCGCGCTCGCCGGAGGCACGACACGCAGTTTCTGCGCAGTGCGGCCGCCCGGGCATCACGCGCTTCGCGCATCGGCGATGGGATTTTGCCTGTTCGGAAATGTCGCGATCGCGGCGCATTATGCGAGACAGAAAAAAAATCTCGAACGCGTGCTGATCGTCGACTGGGACGTTCATCACGGCAATGGAACGCAGGCGCTCGTCGAGACCGATCCGAACATTCGTTTTGTCTCGATGCATCAGTGGCCGTGGTATCCCGGCACGGGAGCGGCCGACGATCGCGGTCCGAAAAAAAGTGTGTGGAACATTCCGCTCCCGCCCGCGCTGCCGCGTGAGAAATATGTCGGCGATCTGCTTGCGGCGATCGACGCGGCCACGGTTGGATTTACGCCGGAT
>JANYIJ010000015.1 GCA_025362095.1 Gemmatimonadota bacterium
AGCGCGCCCACTGCCGCGGCGGAGAGTTCTTCGATCAGGCGCGCATCGCACAGCGCAGCGTCGCACGATGCGCGCTCAATCACGACACGAAGCTCTTTCGATCGAAGCAAAGGCATCGTGGTGACCGCAACCATTCCGGCCTTGAGCGTCGCCAGCCAAGCCACCGCCATCCAACGGCCATTGAAACCGCGCAGCAACACGCGATTCCCGCTCGCGAGTCCGAGTTCGTCGACGAGCACGCGGGCCAGCGCATCCACAAGCGTGGAGAGCTCCGCATAGGTCGTCTCGTCCCAGCCGCCCTCCGGCTTGGGCGTGACGAGCGCAATGCGGTGGCCATGCCCTTCGCCAATGGCGCGGTCGAGCAGCTCGACGACGGCGTTCAGTCGCGGCGGCGCGGCGTACACGCCGTCGAGCGGCAGGTACGGCCACTCATCCTGCGGTGGCAGCTGTGCGCGCGCGAAGCCGTCCACATGTCCGCTGGGATGCAGAGGCGTGCTCATCGCGTCAGCTCACGCGAGATGATGGGCCTTCAGAGTCTCTCGTCCCACGAGGAGACGCTGCACCTCGGTAGCGCCTTCGTAGATGCGCAGCGCGCGGATGTCGCGGTAGAGACGCTCCACGACTTCGCCCACCCGCACACCGCGTCCGCCGTGCAGCTGCACTGCCCGGTCGATCACTTTTTGCGCGAGCTCGGTCGCCCCCATCTTGGCCATCGCGGCGACGCTCGTAGTCCGGCCGGGTTGCGTGTCGCGCTGCCACGCAGCGCGGTATGTCAACAAGGCGGCGGCATCGAGATCGGTGGCCATGTCGCCGAGGATCGCCTGCGCGAGCGGTTGCTCGCCGAGCGTCGATCCGAACATTTTTCGCGACCGCGCCTGCCTCAACGTCTCATCGAGAGCGCGCCGCGCGAAGCCGGTCGCCGCCGCCGCCACCGACACGCGGAAAATATCGAGCGTGCGCATGGCGAGCGCGAAACCGTCGCTTTCCGCGCCGAGCAGCGCGCCCTCCGGCACGATGCAATCGGTGAAGGAGATCGTCGCCAGCGGATGAGGGGACATCACTTCGATGCGCTCACCGATCGTGAGTCCTGGTGAGTCGGCGCGCACGAAGAACCCGCTGATCCCCCGGCTGCCGCTCTCGCCGGGTGCCGTGCGCGCGAACACGCAGTAGAAGTCGGCGATCCCACCGTTGGAAATCCACGTCTTCGCACCGTTCAACCTCCAACCGCCCGCAACGCGCTCGGCGCGTGTCTGCAACGCGACGGCGTCGGAGCCCGCCTCCGGCTCCGACAGCGCGAAGGCGGCGATCGCCTCTCCGCGCGACACGCGCGGCAGCCACTCGTCGCGCAGCGCGTCGGACCCGCCGAGCGTCACGGCGCCCGAGCCGAGTCCCTGCATCGCGAACGCGAAGTCGGCGAGGCCATCGTGCGCGGCAAACGTTTCGCGAAGGACGCAGAGCGAGCGCGAGTCGAGTTCCGGGAGCGCACCGCCCCATTTCTCGGGCACGCAATAGCGCAGGAATCCCGCCGTGCCGATGCGTCGAACCCACTCGCGACAGGTTTCGTCGACGGAAGCGGTCTCGACCGTTTGCGTGCAAACCCACGCTGCCGCGGACGTCGCGAGGTCCCGGTGCGGGTCATTGAAGAAGGGCCACGCCATGTGCGTTGCGGGAACGGTCATCGTCAGTCGCCCTCGAACACAGCGGGCTTCTTGGCGGCGAATGCCTGAAACGCACGCCGGAAGTCTCGCGTGCCCATGCACAGCGCCTGCGCCTGCGCTTCCATCTCTATCGCCTGCTCCACCGACACGCTCCACTCCTGCTGCAGCATCGTCTTGGTCATTCCGTGTGCGAACGACGGACCGTTCGCGAGCTCCCCCGCGCGACGCACCGCGTCGGCGAGCAGCGCGTCGCGTTCGACGATCGAGTTGTAGAATCCCCACCGCTCGCCCTCCGCGGCGTCCATCGATCTTCCGGTGTAGAGCAATTCGGCGGCACGTCCCTGTCCAATGAGCCGCGGCAGCAACGCGCACGCCCCCATGTCGCAGCCGGCGAGCCCGACGCGCGTGAACAGGAACGCCGTGCGCGCGTGCGCAGTCGCAATGCGCATGTCCGACGCCATGGCGAGAATCGCGCCCGCGCCCGCGCACACGCCGTCTACCGCCGCGATGATGGGCTGAGGGCAGCCGCGCATCGCTTTCACGAGATCGCCCGTCATGCGCGTAAAGGCGAGCAGTTCCGGCACGGACATTCGCGTGAGCGGTTCGATGATCTCGAACACATCGCCGCCCGAGCAGAAATTATTTTCCGCACCAACCAGCACGATCGCTCGAACATCGGATGCGTACGGCAGGGCGCGAAAGAGATCTCGCAGCTCCGCGTACGCTTCGAACGTGAGCGGATTCTTGCGCGCAGGCCGGTTCAGCGTGACGATGCCGACACGGCCGTCGTGTGCCGTGTCCCACGCGAAATGTGTGGGTGTGAGCGGAGCCATCGGGTGGCGCATGGCGGACATCGGGTCGAGAGAACTCATGTGGTGGTCCCGGGAAAGTGAAACGGCTGCTCCGCCGTGTCGACGAGAATGGTGCGGCCGGACGCTGAGCCGACCGGAGCGCAGCACAACTCGAGTACGGTCTTCGCCACTTCGTCGGTCGTGATCATTCGCGACTGCGCTGCGCCGTCGAGCAGCGCTTTGACGATCTCCTGCGGGTTGCGTCCGGTTCGGCCGGCGGCGCGTTCAACAGCGTCGCTCACGAGATCGGTGTCGGTGTATCCCGGGCAGACCGCGTCGACCGCGATCCCGCGCGGCGCCATCTCAATCGCGACGGAGCGTGTGAGCCCCACGAGCGCGTGCTTGGCCGCCGCGTACGCGCTCACGTTCGGCGCGCCGACGAGGCCAACGATGCTGGCGATGTTCACGACTCGTCCGGCACCGCGTTCGATCATGGACGGCAGCACGGCCTGCATCGTGTACACCGCACCGAGGACATGCACGGCCATCATTCGCTCGAACGCCGCCGGGTCGAGTTTGAGGAACGGCGCGTTCTCGGCCGTACCCGCGTTGTTCACGAGGATATCGATCGGGCCGAAATGCGCCGCGGCGCGAGTACAGGCCTCCTGCGAAGCCGCGCGGTCGGTGACGTCCGCTTCGACGATGAGATGGCGACCGGCGAGCGACGCGGCAGCGTCGCGGGTTTTCGCGGCGTCGCGCACCATCAGTGTGACGCTCGCGCCGGCGGCGGACAATGCGCGGGCGACAGCGGCGCCGATGCCGCGATTCGCGCCGGTGACGAGGGCGTGCCGGGATGCGAGCGCGTTCACGTGAGTTCTCCCCTTTGTGGTGCGCCATCTGCGGATGCCGTGGCGCGTTCGCGCTCGATCAGGCGGTCGAGCTGCGACTTGCCGCTCAGGTACTGTACGGGCCAACTCGCGCCGCTGTAGCGCAGTCGCGCGGCCTCCACCAACGTCCACGCCGCGTTCACGAGATGTGGACGTCCAATCGCCACGAGATCTGCGCGTCCCGAAGCGATGATGCCGTTCGCCTGATCCGCATCGGTAATTGCGCCGACGGCAATCGTCGCGATCCCCGCCTCCTGTCGCACGCGATCGGCAAACGGCGTCTGCCACATCCGGCCGAACACCGGACGTTCCCGTTTCACGACCTGTCCCGCCGAGACGTCGATCACGTCGGCGCCGGCCACACGAAAGAGTCGCGCGATCGCCACCGCGTCGTCGGAAGTGTTGCCGCCGTCCGTCCAATCATGCGCGGAGATTCGCACGGACATCGGCCGGTCTGGCGGCCATGCGGCGCGCATCGCGCCGAAGACGCGGAGCGGAAAGCGGGAACGGCCCGCGAGATCGCCGCCGTATTCATCGGTGCGGCTGTTCGTCAGCGGCGAGAGAAATCCCGAGAGCAGGTAGCCGTGCGCGCAGTGAAGTTCGAGCCAGTCAAATCCCGCCTCGGCGCCAAGCCGCGTGGCGCGCACGAACTCTCCGGTCACGCGATCCATATCGGCCGCGGTCATCGCGCGCGCCGTCTGCGATACTCCCTCGAGATACTGCACCTCCGACGCCGCAATCAGAGGCCAGCCGCCGTCATCGAGCGGCTCGTCGATGCCTTCCCACATCGTCTTGGTCGCGCCCTTTGCGCCGGCGTGGCCGAGCTGAAGTCCGATCTTCGCGGTGGTGCGCTCGTGCGCAAAGCCGACAATGCGCGCCCACGCGTCGCGGTGGGCGTCGCTCCACATGCCGGGACACACCGGCGTGATGCGCGCGTCGGGTGCGACGCAGGTCATCTCCGTCATCACCAGCCCCGCACCGCCGGCGGCTCGCGCGCCGAGATGCACAACATGCCAATCGGTAGGCGCGCCGTCTGCCGCGGCGGAGTACTGGGCCATCGGCGATACCACGATTCGGTTCGCAAGCGTCACGCCGCGTGCCGTGAACGGCGTGAAGATCGCCGGCGGTGCGGCGACTTCCGGCGCAACGTCCACTCCCGCTTCTTGCGCAAACCAGCGCTCGAACGCGCCGACGTACTCGGCGTCGCGCTCGCGCAGGTTCTCATGAGAGATCCGCTGCGAACGCGTCAGGAGCGAGTACGCGAATTGCGGAGGAGAGAGCTGCGCGTACCGCTCGACGTGCTCGAACCATTCGGTGGAATTGCGCGCCGCGTTTTGCAGCTTGAACACTTCCACCGATCGCTCGGATTTATAGCGCTCGAGCGCCATCGCGAGGTCGGCCGGATGCGCCGCCAGCTGCGCGTCGAGTCCGATCGCGTCCTCGAGCGCGAGCTTGCTCCCCGAGCCGATCGAGAAGTGCGCCGTGTGCGCTGCGTCGCCGAGCAGCACCACCGGCACGCGCCGCCCGCCGGTCTCGAGCCAATGCACCCAATGGGCGCAGGTGACGCGCGGAAACCGCACCCACTGCGCAGAGCCGCGAAGATGATCGGCGTTGCCCCAGAGCGGCGCGCCCTCGAGCACGTCGGCGAACAGCGTCCCGCAGAACGCGATCGACTCCGCGTCGGTCATCGCGGGAATCGCGGCGCGTTCCCACACGTCCTGCGGCGTCTCGACGATGAACGTGCTCATTCCGCCGTCGAACTGGTATGCGTGCGCCTGGAACCACCCCGCCGGTGTCTCCGCAAACGCGAACGTGAAAGCGTCGAACGGTCGCGGCGTCCCGAGCCACACGTAGCGACAGCGGCGCACGTCAATATCCGGACGGAAGGTTGCGGCAAAAAATTCGCGCATCCGGCTGTTAACGCCATCGGCGGCGATCACGAGATCGTATTGCTCCGCTTCGATCACGGCGACCACTGATTCGGGTGACGCGTCGTTCTCGAAACAGAGCCGGACGCCAAGCGCGCGGCAGCGCTGCTGAAGAATCGCAAGCATTGCTTTTCGTCCGATGCCGCTGAAACCGTGTCCGCCCGACCGCACCGCGCTTCCGCCGAAATGAATCTCGATGTCGTCCCAATGGTGCAGCGCAGCGGCGATAGCGGCCCCGCTTTCGGGATCGGCAGTTCGGAGGTTGGCGACGGTCTGGTCCGAGAGTACGACGCCCCACCCGAATGTGTCGTCGGGGCGATGGCGCTCCAGCACGGTGACGTCGGCGCCGGAATCGCGACGCTTGAGCAAAAGCGCCGCATACAGCCCGCCCGGACCGCCGCCGACCACGAGCACCTTCACGCGACACGCTCCAGGGAATTGGATGAACGGAACCCAACCGTGTAAATATCCCTCTATGGAATACACACAGCTAGGCCGCACCGGCCTCACCGTCTCGCGCCTCGCGCTGGGATGCATGAGCTACGGCAGTTCCAAGTGGCGTCCGTGGGTTCTCGACGAGCCCGCCGCGAAGCCGTTCTTCCGCAAAGCAGTCGAGAGCGGCATCAACTTTTTCGACACCGCCGATATGTACTCGCTCGGCGCGAGCGAAGAAGTCACGGGACGCGCGCTCAAGGAATACGCGAATCGCGAGGAGATCGTCCTCGCGACGAAATTGAACTTCCCGATGACGAGCGGCCCGAACATGGGCGGGCTCTCGCGCAAACATGTGGTGCAGGCGTGCGAAGCGAGCCTCAAACGGCTCGGCGTCGACGTGATTGATCTCTACTGGATCCATCGCTTCGACGAGAAGACGCCGATCGACGAGACGATGGAAGCGCTCAATGATCTCGTGCGCTGGGGGAAAGTGCGTTATCTCGGGGCGAGTTCTGGTCCGGCGTGGCGCATGGCGCAGGCGCTGGAAACGTCCGAGAAGAACGGCTGGGTGAAGTTCGTCGGGATGCAGAATCATTACAACCTGATCTATCGCGAAGAAGAGCGCGAAATGATCCCGCTCTGTCTCAACGAAGGCGTGGGGCTCGTGCCGTGGAGTCCGCTCGCCCGCGGACTGCTCGCGCGCTCCAAGCCGTCGAGCGCGAAGATCATCGATGCCGGCACCGCGCGCGCCGGCAACGACAAGTACACGGAGCAGCTGTACGACAGTCCGGACGACTGGAACGTGGTGGATGCGGTAGAGGAAGTTGCGAAGGCGCGCGGCGTGTCGATGTCGGAGGTTTCTCTTGCGTGGCTGATGAGCCGGCCCGGAGTCGCCGCGCCGATCGTCGGCGCCACGAAGATGGAGCATCTCGATACCGCGCTGAAGGCTGTCGGCCTCACCCTCACTCACGAAGAGTGCGCATCACTCGAAGCGCCGTACCGTCCGCACGGAGTTCGCGGGTACGCGTTCCCAGAGCCGGCGCGCGCCGGCGTGCCGAAGAGAGGATAACGATGCCGAACGCAGGCACCCCCGGCTTCCGGGTGCTCCCCTCTCCGCCCCGTATCAGCGCAAACTTGCTTGCGCGCTACCGCGGCCTCGCCAGCTCGAACGTCGCCGACGCGATGGGCCGGTTCGGTTTCATGGATCCCGGAATTCAATGTCGCAGCGGCCTGCCGCTCGTTGGCCTGGCGGTCACTGTGCAGTGCCGGCCCGCCGACAATCTCATGGTGCACAAAGCACTCCAGGTTGCGACGCCCGGTGACATCGTCGTCGTGAGTACCGGCGGAAATACGACGAGCGCGGTTTTTGGCGAACTTATGTGCAACACCGCAGCCGCTGCGAAACTCGGAGGCATCATCGTTGACGGCGCGATCCGCGACGTCGACGGGATCACGCGACTCGGCATGCCGGCGTTCAGTCGCACCGTGTGCCCTGGCAGCTGCGACAAGGACGGCCCCGGCGAGATCAACGTTCCAATCAGCTGCGGCGGAGCGGTTGTGATGCCGGGCGACATCATCGTGGGTGATGCCGATGGCATTGCTGTCGTTCCAAGTGCAATGGCCGCAGAGATCGTCGAGCTGGTATTCCAGCTGATGGATCGCGAGAAGAAGCGCATCGCCGAGATCGGCGCCGGCAAATTATTCAAGGCCGAGATCGACGAAACGCTCCGGAAGAAGGGCGTGATCGAGTGACCACGAACGGCGTGGCGCCACTGCTGCTCATGACGCCAGGCCCGACGCGTGTGCCGGATCGTGTGCTGCGCGCCGGAGCGCGCCCGATGATCCACCATCGCACGCGCGAGTTCTCTGCGGAACTTGCAACGGTCATCGAACTGCTCAAGCCGGTGTTCGGCACGGGCTCCGCGGTTCTCCCGGTGCACACCACCGGTCGCGGCGCGCTGGAAGCGGCGATTTGCAATTTCTTTTCGGCCGGCGACGAAATCATCGTTTGCTGCAACGGAAAGTTCGGCGAGCTGTGGGCCTCCTTGGCGGAATCGTACGGGCTCACCGCGCACCGGATCTGCACAGACTGGAAGAAAAGAGTCGACGTGATCGAAGTCGGCCGCGCGCTCGAAGCGCATCCCGCCGCGCGCGCGGTCGCACTCACCTATTCGGACACGTCGACGGGAGTGTTCAACGATGTCGCTACTGTCACCCGCACCGTTCGAATGGTGCGCCCGGACATGCTCGTCATGGTCGACGGCGTTTCGTCGATCGGCGGCATGCCGTTCTCGTTCGATACGTGGGGAGTGGACTTCGCCGCGACAGCCAGTCAGAAATGCCTGATGTCGAGCCCCGGGCTTTCGTTCGCGGCCGTCAGCGAACGCGCATGGTCCGCCGCATCTCGCGCAAAACTGCCGCGCAACTATTGGGACTTCGCCGCGATTCGCGCTGAGATCGGCAAAGAGTGCCCCGAAACTCCGGGAACGCCGCCGGTGGACATCGTGTTGCAAGTCGCAGAGGCGCTGCGATTGATGCACGAAGAAGGTCTCGACCGCGTCTTTCAGCGGCACGCACAGATGGCCGAGCGCGCGCGCCGCGGCGCGGAGGAGCTCGGGCTCACGCAGCAGTGCCCCGACCTCGGCGCATACTGCAGCACGCTGACGGCGATCGCCGCGCCTGCTGGCGTGGCCCCCAAAGATTTGCGCAACGGCATGCGCATTCGCGGCGTGCTCACGGCTGGCGGGCTCGGTAAATACAAGGACACTGCGTTTCGCATCGGCCACATGGGTGACATTCGCATTGAAGATGTGGATCGCACGCTGCAAGTGCTCGCCGAGACGCTGGCGGAACTGCGGGTTGCCAGATGAGATGCCGATGAAACTTCAGACGAAGATCTTCATCGGGCTCGTCGCCGGCATCGCGATCGGCATCGCGGCGCGCATGGCCGATCTCGACGCGCTGCGCCGCGCGCTCCTTGCTCTGGAACCGCTCGGAACGATGTTCATCCGGCTGTTGACGATGACCATCGTGCCACTGATCGTGTCGAGTCTGTTCGTGGGAGTTGCATCGCTTGGTGATGTGCGCACGCTGGGAAGGATCGGCGGCAAGACACTCGCTTGGTTCGCTGGCTCAACGATCGCGGCCGCAACGATCGGCCTCGCTGCCGCGCTGCTGACGCGGCTGGGCGCCGGCCTCGATCCGGCGACGCGCGATTCGCTCACGACGCAGTTCGAACAGCACGGTACGGCCGCAGCACAGATGACAGCGCCGTCGCTCACGCAGTCGCTGCTTGCCATGATCCCGTCGAATCCGTTCGCGGCGGCCGCGCAAGGCGAACTGCTGCCGCTGATTGTCGCGGTCTGCATCTTCGGCGCCGCCGCCACCGCGATACAAACTGATGGCAAGCGCGCCGTGCTGAGCTTTTTCAACGGCGTGAACGAACTCTCGATGGTCGTCATTCGATGGCTGATGACGCTCGCTCCGGGGGCGGTGTTCCTGCTGATCGCGTCGACAGTGGCGAAATCGGGGCTCGATCTTCTGCGCAGCCTCGCGCTCTACTGCGCGGTGGTGGTCGCGGCGATGATCGTGCATGTCGCCGTGGTGCTGGTGCCCGTGCTGCGCGCCGGCGCACGGCTGGGCATTGTTGAATTCTTTCGAAAGACGGGCGATGTGCTGATGCTTGCGTTCTCCACGGCATCGTCGAGCGTCGCGCTGCCGGTGAGCATCGAGGCCGCGCG
>JANYIJ010000157.1 GCA_025362095.1 Gemmatimonadota bacterium
GGAACGTCGTTCGCGGGAGGCCCGGAGTCCACTACGGGCGGCTTGCGCATCCAGATCACGTACGTCGGCGGACCGCATTGGCGCGACGTCAGACTCCCCATCGTGATCTTGCTCAGCCTGTCGGCGGGAATGAACTCGACCATCTCGACCTCATCGGCTGTGTAATCTGCCAGCAGACCCTTTCGGCACATCGCGCCGTCAATGAGCAGGTTCTTGATCCCGCGTGGAAAGCTCTTGCAGTACTGATCATTGTGGATGCTGTAGTGCACACCGCTCGCAGTGCCCGGAAGCGCGTCGCAGAGATCCTGCGTTCCGCGCGCGTCGAGTTCTTCACGTGAGATCGCGCCGCCCATGGGGCTCTTCCATGCCATGCGCTGCTGCAGCTCGCGATACGCCCACCAGTCCTTTCCAAAGCCGCTCGCCTCGTTGATCTGAATTGGCGTCAGCGAAGCCGCGAGACGCCGCATGCGAAGCGTGTCGCTGCGATCGGCGAGCATTCGCATCGACTGAAGCGCGGGCGCGAAACCCATTTTCCGCGCGCGAACGATTACAGCGCCGCGTCCGATTCCGGCGATCGAGAAATGGCCGGCAGAGTCAGTGACGACATCGCTCTTGATCCCCATCGCGATTACTTCGGCGCCGGGCACGGGACGATCGTATTGATCCAACACCACCGCCGAGTAACGCAGACCTGAGACCCTCTGAGTGACGCGGATCGAGTCGAGCACTCGCGGAATCGCCACGAGCGTGATGGTGATTCGCACGACGGTATCGCGCGACGCGGTGCTCACTCCGATCCGAGCCGACTTCGGTTCGAAACCGATGCGCCGAACCGAAATCACGTACGTGCCAGGACCGAGATCCGCGAACTGAATGAGTCCTTCGTCGTCGCTCACGCCGTGACGGCCCACGGGCGCGAGCGAGGCTTGGGCGCCGGCAATGCCGCGCCCCACCTGATCGACGATCTTGGCGTCGATGGTGGCGGTGGTGCCGGTGGTGCCGGTGGTGGTCGCCTGCGCGCCGAGCGCGGCGCTCGCGAACGCAGAGAAACACAGCGCGCGACGCGCTATCGCAATCGACGGGAGTCCGCGAAGTTTGATGTGACGCAAGGAATCAAGTCCTGCCGCGAGTCACTCGAAAAGGAAATCCGCCATGAGCCGCATCGCCCGCTGGATTGCTCTTATTACAGCAACGGCGTCAGTTGGTGCCACTGAGAATGTATCTGCGCCAACGTACGAGGTCTACGCGATCCGCTACGCGTCGATTCCCTTCCGGGTATCCGGACTCATCGCCGGCGCCGACACGTCGCGCCGGCTGGATATCGCGATGACGGTTTGGCTCGTGAAAGGCTCCGACGGCCGAATGATCCTGATGGACGCGGGTTTCAAGCGCGACGATCTGATCCAGCGCTGGAAGCCGGTGAATTATTCGACTCCCGCAGAGGCGGTCGAGCGATTCGGTGTGAAGCGTGAGGCGGTGACCGACATCATCATCTCGCATGTGCACTGGGATCACGTCGACGGCGCGGATCTATTTCCCAACGCGAAAATCTGGATTCAGAAGGAAGAGTACGAGCATCACATCGATTCAGCCGGCAAGCGCCTCGCGAACGCGATCGACACCGCGGACGCAACGATGCTGTACAAGATGAAACTCGCGGGCCGCGTGAATCTCGTTGATGGTGACGCGCGCGAGATCATTCCCGGCATCACCGTTTATACGGGCGGCAAGCACACGTTTCAGTCGCAGTACGCGGGAGTGAACACGGCGTCGGGAGTTGTCGTGCTGGCGTCGGACAACATGTACTTGTACGAGAACCTCGACAAACATCTGCCGATCGCCCAGACGCTCGATCCCGCGTCAAACCTCGCCGCGCAGGACCGCATGACGAAGCTCGCCGCGAACCCGCGCTTGATCGTGCCGGGTCACGATCCTGCGGTGTTCGATCGATTCCCTTCCCCCGGCAATGGCGTCGCGAGAATTCGTTAGCTCCCTCGCTCTCGCTCTTCCTACGGCTGCACGCGCCGCTCCGCGCGAAATTTCTCCATCATCTGCACGAGCTCGGCGTTGGTCATCGGCTGCCAGCCATGCGGCTTCATCGGGCGGCCGTAGTCGAAAACGAAGTTGGCCTTCGGGCCGGTGAGTTTCGCTGACTCCAGCTCCATCGCGTAGACGGCGAGATTCAAATAGTGGTTGTCCATGTCGCCGACGTACACGTGCATCTTCCCCTGCAGCTGCGGGCCGATCTTCGCCCAGTTGTGCGTCACGTACCAGGTCAGATCGTATCCCTTGTCGCGCCAATACGCGGCTGCGGCTTTGTTGATCGTGCCGGAGCGGCGGTCCCATAGCCGAACGGGATAGCCGTCGGCGCCGATCGGCCCATACGCTGCGTCCCACGCGTCGAACTGCTGGCCGCTGCGCGCATGGCTGCCGAGCACGGCTTCGAGCCGGCTCATCTCGCGCTGCGTCACCTGCGGCTGCCCCTCGGGCGTGCGCATCATGTAGCGCTCGGGAATCGGCGGTGTGTCGCCGTTGGGCACGAACGCGTTCGTGTCGTTGTAGATGTCCACGAGCTGATTGCGGCGGAAATCGACGGGATCGGGATAGAGGCACCACGAGCCGCCAAAGAAATCCGGCCGCTGCACCTGCAGCGCGACGCACTCCCAGCCGCCCGTCGATCCGCCAGTGAGGAAGCGCGCGTTCGCGGTCGATTCCAAACGGAACTGTCTTTCGAGCAGCGGCACGAGCTCGGTGAGCAGCGCGTCCTGATACGGGCCGTTGTTAACCGAGTTCACGGCGTACGAGTCGTCGTAGTACGGCGTGGGGTGCTGCCAGGTGATCGCGACGAAGCGCGGAAGTGCATCACTCTTCCATTTTTGCGCGAACGCGTAGCCTGACTCGCGGGCGCTCGTTGGCAATTCGGCGAACGGGTTCACCGATGTGTTGGCGGCTCCGCGGCCGCCGCGTCCCGCGCCCGCAGAATCTTCTGTGAATCCGAACGGCGGGCCGAGTCCGAAATGGCCCTGGCTGTAGATCGCGGGATACTTCCGGGTTGGCTCTTCGTTAAATCCCTTCGGCAGCAGCGCCGTCGCGCCGATGTACATGGGACGGCCCCAGAACTTGGAGAGCAGCTCGCTCTTGATCTTGATGCGCTTGACCCATTTGGTATCGGGCGGCACAACCACCGGCGGCAGGGCGCGCACGAGCGTGAGCGTGATCGGCGTCTTCGACTTGGGATCGAAATGCACCTTCACAACGTCGCTCACGAGATTTCCCGGCGACGAATTGAAGTGCTGCCCTTCCCACTGGTCATCGTGCACCCAGATGGTGTGGCCGTCGGCGCGCTTGAACTCGGTGTAGACGTTCAGCAGCGCCTGCGCGTAGTAGTCGCCCGCGGGAACTTTCGAGAGCGTCTCGTATGGATAGCCCAGAGTCGTCGCATCGATGGTCGCCGCAGCGCCGGGCTTCAGCGCCGAGATATCGAGACCGAAGAACGGCACGCTGCCGCCGTACGAGCCGCCGAGCAGTCGCGGTTCGCGCGCATCGGTCTTCGAGAAGAACACGAACACGCGGCCGGTCATCGGGGCGCTCGCGACGCTCGGAGCGATGGTAACCTGCACTCGCTGAGCAGCGGCCGCCGACGACGCGAGCGCGAGAAGAATGGCTGCACGAAGGAATTTCATTAGGTGCACCTCAGAGATGGATATGTCGAAGAGCTTTCATGTGACTGGAGCGACTCCCATGGCCAGCGCCGAGCTTGCCCCCTCACGCTTCATCTTCACGCCTTTCTGCAGCAGAGGCATGACCAGTTCGCCGAATCGCCTGCACTCCTCGAGATGCGGATATCCTGAGAGAATGAACGTGCTTATTCCAAGCGCCTGATACGCGCGGAGTTTGGCCGCGACCTGTTGGGGATCGCCGACGATCGCGACGCCGACCCCGCTGCGCGCGAGACCGACGCCCGCCCACAAATGCGGCTCGACGATCAGCGACGACGACGCCGCGAGCTCCAGCTGCCGCTTCTGCCCTTCACTGTCGACGCTCGCTGTCGTCTCGATGAACTTCTTTCTCACCGCAGGATCGAT
>JANYIJ010000044.1 GCA_025362095.1 Gemmatimonadota bacterium
CGAGTACTTCGTGGACACTCGGCGCGCTCACCGGCGCGCAATCGATCACCGCGACGGCGAGCGGTCTGGTGGGATCGCCCGCGACGTTTTCTGCTACGGCTATTGCGGGAGCTGCGACCCATCTCGCGATCACCTCGCAACCGGCCGGGGGGCTGGCAGGCGGATCGTTCGCACTCGTGGTGACCGCGCTCGATGCGAGCGGCAACGTCGCAACGTCGTTCACCAACAATGTTGTGCTCACATTCGGAGTGCGTCCCGGCGGCGCCTCGCTTTCTGGTGGCGGCTCCGTGAACGCGGTGGCCGGAGTCGCGACCTACTCGAATGTCTCCATTACAAAGGCGTTCAGCGGCTACACACTCTCCGCCGCCGCCGGCGGATTGAGCTCGGCGGAGTCGACTCCGTTTAATATCGATGCGGCGGCGCCTTCGAGCGTTTCGATCAGCGGCGGCAACAATCAGTCGGCCATCATCGCGCTGCTTCTGGGAACGCCGCTTTCGGTGACAGTGACAGACACGTATTCGAATCCGGTGCCGAACGCGACCGTGACGTGGGCGGTGCTCACCGGCGGTGGAACGCTCGGCAGCAGTATCGCCCAGACGAACGGATCGGGCGTCGCAACGAATACGTGGAGGCTCGGCGCACTGCTCGGAGCGCAGACGGTGAGTGCGACGGCCGCGGGGCTGCCGACCTCACCCGTGACGTTCACGGCGACAGGTCTTCCGTAGACTGACGGCGGCTGTAGCCTCCCACCGGCCCCTTGCGCTTTGTTCATATGTTCTACATTATGAATTCATATGAGAATCCCAGGCATTGGTGAACTCGAGCTCGCCGTCCTCCTCTGCGTCGCGCGCAACGGCGACGACGCATACGGCGCCGTGATCCGGCGCGATCTTTCCGCGCGCGCACACCGCGACTACGCCGTCGGCGCGATCTACGTCACGCTGCAGCGTCTCGAAGAGAAAGGTCTCGTCACCTCGGAGATGTCCGAGCCGACGGCGGTGCGCGGCGGCCGCGCGAAGCGCGTGTATCTCGTCACCGCGGCGGGATCGAAAGCCCTGCGGAATGCACGCGAGCTCGCATCCGCGCTCTGGAAGGGCGTCCCCGCGCACATGAGCCTCGCGTGAGCGAACTCCGGCCGCCAATCGTCGCCGAGTGGTTCGCGGAAACGATCGTGAGCGATCGCGCGCTGTGCGACGCCGCGCTGGGCGATCTCGCAGAGGATTTTGCGACGATGGCGCAAAGCGACAGCATCGGCGCGGCGCGAGGGTGGTACTGGTCGCAGGTGGCGCGGTCGGTGCTTCCGCTTTCGATAGTGTCGCTGCGGCTCGCGGGCGCACGCGGATGGCTGCGGCTGATTGCATCCGTCGTCCTCGGATATGTGGTGCTCGTTGTGGTTGTGGTGTTCAGCGACGGCTGGCTCATGGACCTCACGTCGCAGCTCTGGCTGACGTCAATCATCTCGCTGCTCGCAGGCGCCGCTGGCGCCGTGACGGCCGGTTACGTCGCGGCCGCGGTTGGCGGCAGAGCACCGATGCTCTCGGCGCTCGCGCTCGGACTGCTCTGCGTTTTTGCCAGCGTGCTGATGCTCGTCTATATGGACGGCAATGATGGATCGCCTTTGTGGTATCGCATCGCGCTCATGCTGATCGTTCTTCCGGCGTGCGCGCTCGGCGCAATGCTGCGTGCACGCAGGCTGCGCGCGGCCGCCGCTGCGAGCGACGGCAAAACCATCGCTTCGAAGGAGAGAGAATGACGAACCGCTCGCGGCATGGCCTGCTGTGCATTCTCACGATGATCGCGTCCGCCCGCGGCGGCGCTCAGGCCGCACCAAACACCGAGCAGGAGATGGAGCGAGTGCGAGGTACGTTCTCGTTGATAGCAGGAGTTGCGGATGGCGCGGCGATGCCGTCGCTGATGGCGAGCGGCATGAAACGTGTGGCCGAGGGGAACGTCACGACGATCACAATGACGGGGATGCTCTAGATGAAAGCGAACTTCTCGATCGATGCCGCAAAATCACCGAAGACGATCGACTATGACATGACCGGCGGATTCACCGCCGGGAAGAAACAGTACGGCATCTACCGACTCAGCGGCGACACAGTCACCTTCTGTTTCGGGTCGCCGGGGCAGGCGCGTCCGGCCGAGTTCGTGTCGAAGGCGGGAAGCGGCGTCACGTGCACGGACGGGAAGCGCGAGAAGAAGTAAGGTTACTGTCTGCACGGCGAATTCGGATTTGTTTGTTTGGGTGCATCGAGCCGCGGCCGATGTGGCATGTTGCCGATCACCATCGCCGCGGAATAGACCATCCGGGTCACGCGCTCGAGATCGGGATAGCTGATGTACTGCGCTTCGTCGGTCACCTGGTGATAGTCGAGGTGCTCGCCGCGTGAGAACGCGACCGCGGGAATCCCGTACTTCGCGTAGTTGTAGTGATCGGCGCGGCAATAGTACTGCAGCGGATGGCCGGGCGCGTCGAAGGTGTAGTCGAACGCGAACGGCAGCGGTTCGCGACTGTTCGCCGCCTCGAGCGAATCGCCGAACTCTTTCGACAATCGCTTCGCGCCGACGACTTCCATATACGTTGGCGTTGCCGCAAGCGTGCCGCCGTTGCGCGGAAAATCGGTGTAGGTGCCCCGCCCCACCATGTCCTGATCGATCTCGCCGACGATCGAGTCGACCGGCACAGTTGCGTGGCTCGTGTACCAGCGCGATCCCTGAAGGCCCGCCTCTTCGGCGGTGTGGCTGACGAAGAGAATCGAGCGCTTCGGATGCGCGCCGCGCGACATCACTGCTGCGATCTCGAGAATCGAGACCGTGCCGGATCCGTCATCGTCCGCGCCGTTGCGGATCGAATCGAGACGAGGCTTGTTCACGCGGCGCAGACCTTCGAGAATCGAT
>JANYIJ010000050.1 GCA_025362095.1 Gemmatimonadota bacterium
GAGTTGCATCGCGGCCATCGCCACAATCGCATGGTTGTGATCGGGTGTCGCGACGACGATGCCGTCGATGTCTTTCTGCTTGTCGAGCATCTCGCGGAAGTCACGATACTTCGCGGCCTTGTCGAACTTCTCGCGGAGCTTTAGGCCCTCGGGGCGCGGCGTGCCGTCACTCTTCTTGGCTTTGTCGGCGACATTCTTTTCGGAGAACAGCAGGTCGACATCGCACACCGCGACAAGATTCTCAGCCTGCGCGAGCGTTTCCGCATTTCCGGAACCCATTCCGCCGAATCCCACTACGGCGAAGTTCATTGTGTCGCTCGGCGCCTGATACCCGGGACCACCGAGCACATGGCGTGGCACAATCATGGGAAATCCCGCGGGAACGAAGGCGGCTGCGAGCGCGGACTTCGCGGCAGTCTCGACGAAATCACGGCGTGAAGGGTTTTTCTCAGACATGGCCTCTCTCCAGGTGAAACCGGGTGGGGGACGGTTCGAACCCTTCCTTATATATGCTTGCTACGCTTCCGCCTTCAAGATGGCCTCGGTCACCGGGAGTGAGATTGCACGCGGCGAGAAGCGTCCTGATGCGGCGACCATCTTGTTGATGAACCCGCAGATGTGAACTCGCTTCCCTGCGGCGAGCGCTTTGTAACCCTGTCGCGCGACTTCGGCCGACGTCATCACGGAAGCGACGGGGCTGTCGAACAATGCAGACGATCCGGTCTTCGCGACATCGGTGAACTCCGTGTGGGTCGGACCCGGGCACAGCACGGTGAGCGTCACGCCGGTGCCACGCAGTTCGTATGCGATCGCCTCGCCGAGGCTAAGGACGAACGCCTTGCTTGCGCAATAGAGCGCCATCGACGGCCCAGGCTGAAATCCGGCGGTCGATGCGACGAACATCACGCGGCCGCGAGCGCGCTGGACCATTCCCGGCAGCAGCGCGCGGGTGAGTTCCGTGAGGGCCACCACATTGACCTCGAGCATTTCGGACACACGAACTGGATCCGATTCGTGAAAGCGCCCCCCGGCGCCAAGGCCGGCGTTGTTGATCAGCGCATCGACTACGAGCCCGCGCGACTGCAGTTCGCCTGCGAGCGCGCTCGCGGCGCCTGGCTTGCTCAAGTCTGACGAAATCACCGTGCTCGTCGCGCCGAACTGCTTGAGTTCTTCGGCCAGCGCGCGCATGGGGTCAGCGCGGCGGGCGACGAGCACGAGATCGTGACCGTTGCGCGCGAGTTCGCGCGCGAGATCGGCGCCGATGCCGCTCGACGCGCCGGTGACGAGTGCGAGCGGACGATTAGCGGTCATGTGCGATCCTACCTTGCGTCAGGAAACAGCAGCCTGTCGGCGATGCGATCGGCGATGGCCTGCGTATTCGCGGTGGGGCTGGCGGTGAGGATGATGATCGCGGCGTGTTTCGACGGAAAGCGGACGAACGCGTTTCGCTTTCCATCACTGGTGCCGAACTCGCTCTCGCGCGTGAGCCCTTTGTATTGGTCCACGCGCCAGCCGAACGCGCCTTCGCGGAACGCCTTGTTGGCGGTGAGTCCGAGTTCCCAGCGGTAGAGCTCGTCGACGTTCGACTGGAACTCTCCTGTGGCGGTGTCTGCGACGGTCTTGTGCATACCGATCGGCGTGAAGATTCGTCGGGTGATCTGTGCGTTGTACGACGCGCCGCCTTTCCTCGCGATCAGCGCGACCATCTGGCGCTTGCTCGCCGCCGTCTGCTCGAGGCGCAGCAGCGCGTCGCGAATGGTCTGCCCGGAGCCGTCGGGGAAGTTCTCCTCGTACTTGAGTTTCCCGTCACGCTCGAGCCCGATGATGGCCGACGCATTGAAGCCGGCGGAAAGCCCGAGCAGCGGAAAATTCGGAATCGTCGTTGCGGGCATGTATTTCCGCTGCGGCGGAATGCCGTAGGCGGCGTCGATGAAAACTTTTCCGTCTTGCGCGACGAGAACCGTCGCCGCCGCTGCGCCAGGTCTGGAAAATTCAGTAAAAAGCGAATCCACGAACTTCTGTGAGACCGCCGTCTCGCTGCTCGCGCGATGCGTGACGCGGCGCGCGGCGAGGTTGTACTTGTCCCCGGGATAGAGTGTGAGAAACGGCTTGCCTGCGTCGGTCGGATCCTTCCCACCGTACACGAACGCTTTGTCGCGCCCGATGATCTCGGCGGAGTCTCCTTGCACGACCCACGCGGTGCCTTCGTCTTCGGAAATGCCGAGCAGTTCCGGGTGGCGCGGCATGACCGAGTCGGCCAGATCGGCGAGACGTTCGCGCGCCACAACATGCTGATCGATCGCAACGCCTCGCAGATATCCGAACGCCTTCTCGTAGCCCGGATACGACATGATGAAGTTGTCGTTCGACGGCGCGCCGCGAACCATGTAGCTGCTGAGAATCGACGCGCCGGCCGATGAGCCGCCGATTACGCCGCCGCGCTCCAGCACTTCGCGGAACGCCTGCTCTGTTTTGGTGCCGCCGTACGAATCAACGAGGTGAAACTGCCTTCCGCCTTCGAACCACACGGCGCCCGCGGTCTTGAGCGGCGCGATAAAGCTGTCGGAGTCGGCAAGCTTTCTATTGATCGTGTGGAGCACCACTACGTGCTTCGCGCCCGCGGCTTTGAATCCGTCGCCGCCGCGCCAAGTGGGCGGGTAGACGGAATCACCGCCGGCGGTCGGCACGTCTACGATTACCGCGTCTGGCCCACCCGCGAGCTCAATGAATTTCGCGTAAACCTCCGGCCCCATCGCGCCGCCACCGACGACGATCACGGATCCGCGCACCGGTCCCACACGCGGCGTTCCGTTGGGAGTCGACGCAACGTTCGCGGTCGTTCTCGGCGCCGCGCAAGCCGCAATGGCGAGAGAGCCGATCACCAGTACGCGCTTCACTTCCCCGCCGCGAGCACACGATGTGCCGCCTCCTGCGCGCGTTTTGCTTCCGCTGCGGTCACGCCGATCGCGGGCAGCCCCACCGGAGACTTCCCGAAGAGCACTTCGTAGAAAACGCACGCAGCGATGTAGGAGCCCTGTGGATCGGGATGGCTTCCATCATTCTGGTACAGTTCCACCGACGGATCCTGCGCGATCACGTCGAGCCACGCACGACCCGCGAGCGCGAGCGTCGCATGAGTTGCATCGCCAAGCCTGCGATACGCCGCGACGATCGTATCCTCCGCAGCGGGACGCGTTTTCTGCGGCCACGAGACGTACAGCACGACACGCGCGCCGATTTTCTGCGCTGCGTCGCCGAGCAGCTTGCCGTACTTGAACATCGAGTCCGGAGCGGTGATCGGCGTCGTGCTCTGCTCTTGCAGCACGACCACGTCCCATTTCTCCGCTAGCGCAGCTTGCAGCGCCGGATTCGCCCAATGGCCTTTGAGCGTTTCGCCGCCCTTGAGAATTCCCGTGATGGCGGGACGTCGCTCGAGCTTCGATGAATCCGCAAGCTGCGCGATGATCTTCGGCAGCTCGTTCACGTACGTGTAGCTGTTGCCAATCCAGAGGATTCGCAGCGGCGCACCGAAGGTGTTCGCGCGCGGCTGGGCGATAGGCAGGATCAGGGCGATGGCCGAGGCCACGATTCTCAGAGTGGGAAGCATGACAAAACATGCAGCATCACGGCCCGCGAAGAAAGTATTTCGCAAAGTGTGCGCCGCATCACTAAACATTTTGCGGGGCCTTCCGTCTCTCTGCTGTGACGCGCCGAATGAGTCGAGAGCAATCCGCTCGCGCAGGCGCGCCAGAGGAAACCAGCACTTAGCACTCGAGGATAGCCACATGAAACGCTTCGTTTTCAGAATCGGCGCCGGTGCCATCGTGAGCACCTTGCTCGCGTGCGGCCAGGATGGCGGTTCGGCCATCGGCCCCAAGGCCAGCTTCCAACTGAACGCCGCCGACAGCGCGCTCGTCGCCGCGCACGTCGCCGGTGATGCAACCGTCTCCGACGTGAACATGCTGAACAGCATCACGACCGCGATGGGGTGGAGCGCCAATCTCGCGCCTGCCGGCATCTCAATGAGCCTCGTCTCTTCGAGCCAGCCGTCGTTCACCGCCGGCCCCGGAAGCGGATGCACGCTCAACGCCGCCACCGGCCGATTCGATTGCCCGGCGATCGTCAACGCCAATGGCGTGACCGTGATTCGCTCGCTCGCGTTCTTTGATGCGGCCGGCGCGCAGATGAACCACTTCGATTCGACCACCGCTTCGCTGAACGTGCAGTCCACCGAGAACGGCGTGATCGCGCGCGACAACGGCGCCGACACCGTGAGCGGTTCGCGCAATCTCACCGCGACCGGACTGCTCGGCCACAACACGACCCGCACGTGGAATGGCACGGGCAGCGGCGTGGGCGGCAACTTCTGGTCCGACAGCGTCGCGACGCGCACCGCTGACGTAAGCTGGAACTCGACGTTCAGCGACGTGGTCGTCGCACTGCCCCGCTCCGCGAACCCCTATCCGGTTTCGGGCAGCATCTCGCGAGTTGTCAGCGGCAGCGGTGTCGTGACGAAGGGCGACAGCACTAAGGCGATCACCATCTCGCGCACCGTGACGATCATCTTCAATGGAACGGAGTTCGTGCCGATGACGGTTGGATCGCAGTCGTTCACGTTGGATCTTGCGACTGGTAAAGCCTCAAAGAACTAGCGACGGGCAAGGGTGAGGGGCGTCTCGCACCTCACCCTTGCGCTTCGCCGTTCTTAGAGCGCCTCGATCCGAACATCGCCCCATTGTAGTCGCGAGGGATCGCGATACGAAGCGCATCGGGGACCGCGTCGAATCGATAGTTAACCGTCACGCTCGCTGGATCTCCGGCACGCTCCAGCGCCTCACGGGCCGCCGCGCTCAAATATTTCCGGACCTTCACCGCGCTGCCGTCGAGCTGGAGATCCACGGTCGCCGGCGCGCTCACATGGAAATGCTCGCTGCGCGATGCGACCGAGTGCGAGTGCGTAGGCCGTCCGCGCGCGAGAACCGACACGACCTGCATCAACGCGCTGAACCGGCTGGGCGCGGTAAGGACGGACAAATCGAGTTCTCCGCTGTCGAGCATCGCCTCCGGAGTCATGCGCGCAACCTTGCCGTACAAACGCGTGTTGCCCACCACCAACTGAAGCGCCCGTCCGTTCCATGAAAACGAATCCGCCGAGCGAATCTTCACGGGATAGATGCGCAGGGAAGGAAGTTCGCGCAGCGCGGTGAGCAGCACCGCTGTCACGCCGAGCTTGTGCTTGAGCGCCGTGGACGTGTGCCCCATGAGGGAGGCGTCCACGCCGAGTCCCGCCATCAACAGAAAGTGTCGCCGCGCGCCGGCGGCCGACGCGGCCTGCCGGTCGCGCTCGCTCGATTCCGCGCCAAGCGTCAGCGACTCGACGCCCACGTGCCCGACATCCACACGCTGCACCTCGCTCTCCACGAGCACCCGCGCCGCGCGCACGGGATCTGTCGGAATGCCGACCTCCGCCGCCCATACGTTCGCCGTGCCGCCCGGAATCAGGGCGACCGCCGCCGCGCGCTTCGCGGCGAACGCGAGCACTCCGTTGAGCACGTGATTCAGCGTGCCGTCCCCGCCAAATGCAATCACGTAGTCATAGCCCGCTTCTGCTGCGCGAGCGGCAAGCTCCATCGTGTGTCCGGACTCTTCCTTCACGACAACGTCCGTCGTCCATCCCGCGGCGGAGAGCACGGCCACGACGTCCGGAACCTTCGCTAAGTTGATGCCTGAGCGAGGGTGCACCACCAGGCACGCGGTCGTGCGCTTCATACAATGAACAATACCGCGCTGAGCAGCCGCACTGCATATCAGCGACACGTTCGTGACGATCCCCGAATGGCTCCGCAGAGCGGAATGAAGCAGATTCCTCACCATGCTCTATCACGTGCTGCTCTTCGTGCAGGCTGCCCAGCAGCCGCCCCAAAAACCCGTCCGGGAACTGCCTGACCCAGGCGTGATCGCGACCGACCAGCGAGTGACGCCCGCCGGACTTCAAAGCGTGTTCAACGGCCGCGTGGGCGGTGTCAAGTTCGGCAAAAAGCCGGGAGAGCTCTGGGTCGCCGTTCCGGGTGCGGCGTACCGCCTCGCGTGGCAGGACAATCGTGTCGTCGCGAGTTCGCGATTCGACGGTTCGCCGGGCGTGTACGGCGTGTCGGTCGATCCGATGAACGGACGCGCGCTGATCTCGACGCTCGGCCGAACCCCCGCCGACCTCGCGGTGAAGCGCGTGACCGGTGGCCCGCCCGTGCCGCGCCCGAAATCTGTCATTCAACTGTTCAGCTACTCTGCCGACGGCACCGTGAATCGCGCCGTCGACGGCAGCGATAGCGCCGCGGTTGTTTCAATCTCGCCGGGGATCGGAGATTTTATCGCCGGCGCGACTGCCGTCGCTCAGCGCGCGAATGCATCTGGGAATCGCGTTGCAATCGTCGCGCTCCCTGCGAACGACGCTCTGGCAGTTCTCGACGCTGAAAGCGGCGCGCGGCTCAAGACCATTCCGCTGGGAGTGCTTCCCGTCGGCGCCGTCATTTCGGCGGATGGCGCCACCGCGTACGTCACCAACCTCGGCGGCCCGAAGCCGGCGACCGGCGATCGCGCGGCGCAGCAGTGCTGCGATCCGCGCGCCGAGCGCGTGCGGATCGACGCACGCGGCATCGCGGAGCGAGGCAACGTCTCCCGTGTTGATCTCGTTTCCGGAGTCGTGGCAAGAATGATTCCGGTGGGTCTGCATCCTTCCGGCATCGCGTGGAGCGAGCGCACGTCACGCCTGTACGTGGCGAATGGCAACAGCGACGAGGTCAGCGTCATCGACACGCGCGCTGACTCTGTAATCACCACTATCAAAGTCTCACCGTTCCGGCTCGACAAAATCGGTCTCGCGCCGACTGCCGTGGCGGTCTCGCCGAACGGCGCCACACTGTACGTAGCGCTCGGCGGAGCGAATGCCGTCGCGATGTACGACGTCTCGGCTCGAACGGCGCGACTGCGCGGTCTCATTCCCACCGGATGGTATCCGACCACTCTTGACGTCAGCGCCGACGGCCGCACGCTGGCCGTGGGCACGCTGCTCGGCCGCGGCGCAGGCACCGGCCGGCCCGCCGCACTCGAGGGGCGCTATGTGCACGCGGTGCGCGGATCTGTGAGCGTGATTCCCGTGCCGTCCGACGCGGAACTCGCCGCGTACACCACCGGCGTCGCGCAGAACAACCGGCTCGTGCTTCGTTCGGGGCCGCAAGCGCCGTCACTCGAGCCGCGCCATGATGCCGTCGCGCGGGCGGTGCCGGAGCGTCCCGGCGAAGCATCGCTCGTGAAGCACGTGGTATTCATCATCCGGGAGAATCGCACGTACGATCAGGTGCTCGGCGACATCGGCAAGGGCGCGAGCGATCCGTCGCTGCTGCAGTACGGCCGCGACGTAACACCGAACGCGCACGCGCTGGCCGAACAGTTCGTTCTGCTCGATCACTTCTTCGCTTCGGGCGGCAACTCTGCCGACGGGCACCAGTGGCTCACGCAAGCCAACGAAACCGAGTACCCGATGTGGCCTCTGTATTTCGGCCGCAGCTATCCGTCTGAAGGAAATGACGCGCTCGCGTACTCGTCGGGCGGATTTCTTTGGGAAGCCGCGCAGGCCAAGGGAAAAACCGTCAGCGTATTCGGCGAGTATGCGCCGGCGCCGCCGCGCGATGACGCGAGTGTGCGCACGCGTCTGCTCACACAGTATCGGGATTCCGTGCCGCACAACCCCGCGTTCTTTCGCGATCAGTTGATCAAGCGGTTCAACACGAAATCAGAAATCCCGAGCCTCGATCGCATTCTCGTGCGCGAGTATCCCGGCTGGACCGAGGAGATACCCGATGTCGTAAAGGCAGACGTGGTGCACGAGCACCTGCGCGAGTGGGAAGCGAAGGGCGCGATGCCGGATCTCGTGATGATGATCCTTCCGAACGACCACACTCAGGGAATGAGCGCGGGGTGGTGCGCGCCCAAGGCGTGTGTGGCAGACAACGATCTCGCGCTTGGAAAGATCGTCGAGGACCTGACGCACTCGTCGTTCTGGAATTCGATGGCGATTCTGGTCGTGGAGGATGACGCGCAGAACGGCGTCGACCATATCGATGGACATCGCACAGTCGCGCTCGTGGCGAGTCCGTTCGCCAAGCGCGGGGTAATTGATAGCACCTTCTACAGCCAGCCGAGCATGGTGAAAACGATCGAGCTGATGCTCGGACTCCCAGCGCTGAGCATGTTCGACCTCGTCGCGACCGATATGCGGGCGAGCTTCAGGACACTGTCCGAACAACCCGACGTCACTCCGTACACGGCACTCATCCCGAAGCAGTCGCTGTACGATCTCAACGTGCGAGTGGGCGAGATCCGAGGCGCGGACGCCGTCGCCCGCCGCCGCGCGACATTCGCATCGGGGAAAATGAACTTTAGAGAGCCCGATGCCGCGCCGAGCGAGCAGCTGAACCGGATACTGTGGCACGAGGCGCGCGGATGGAACGTGCCGTATCCAAAGGTTCAGCGCTCGCTGTTTTTCCCGCTCGCGGTTGATCTCAGCGATGCCGAGAAAGAAGCGCGCGAAGAAAAAAAGAAGCCCTGACTACGGGCGCGCACGCGGTGTGCGCTGTAAGCCTGCCAACCATGGAGGCCGTGGAGGTGTCGAACTAGGTTGTATCCCAGTGCCGAACGTGGGCTCCACGCGACGCACGAGCTCGGCGTCCGCGTGGCGCTGGGCGCGCAAATGGGCGATCTCATCAAACTCGTGGTCACCGAAGGAATGAATCTTGGCGTGATCGGAGTGGCGATCGGAGCCGGCGTCACGCTCGTCGCCAGCTTCATCCCCGCCCGCCGCGCGGCGAGACTCGATCCCAACTGGGCGCTGCGCTCGGATTGATCAAAGGATGGCGGTGGCGCTATGCTTCGATCCATGAATCGAACCGTCACCGCCCTGATCTGCCTCTCGTGCGCAATCGCCGCGCCGGCCTTGGCACAGAAGTCCGTGCCCGTCACGGGTGAACCGCACCACCATCTGGTGTACACCGCTGATCGCCTCCGCGTATTTCGCGTGGAGGTTCCCGCTCATAGTTCGACGCTGATCCACGAACACGCCGTCGATTATTTCTGGATCGCAGTCGGCGCGAGCGAGTTCGTGAATGCCGCGGTCGGCAAACCGGAGGCGCCGGTGGTGGCAGCCGACGGCAGCGTGCACTTCACGCGCGGAGGTTTCTCCCATCTTGCGCGCGTCGACGGCTTGCGGCCGTTTCGCAACGTCACGCTTGAACTGCCACTCGCGCAAACGAATCCCCGCAACCTCTGCGAGGCGGTGATCGCAGACCAACCCCTCGACTGCGCGGCGGCAACGCAGCGCGCGTCAGCGCTCTTCTCCGGAGCGCGTGCACGACCGGCGTTCGAGACGGAACAGACTCGCGTCACACTGCTCACGATCGCGCCGAATGAAGAGCTTGATCTGGCGCGGCACGCGCGAGCGCCGATGCTCGTCGCTGTGGACGATGCGCCGGGCGACGTTCATATCACCTGCCCCGTTGCGGACCAGCCAAAAGGGTTCGCGATGCAGTCCCGGTCCGGAAACAGCTACCGGCTCACCGGCAACTCGGCCTGTTCCATTCACAACGCGACGGCTTCGACGGTGCGTTTTCTCGCCGTCGAGTTTCTCCCGCCCCCGAAATAATCGCTAGGATCGCGCGGCGCCGAGCACGCGCCGCAGCTCCGCCACCACCAACGCCTGAAATCCGGCGTCGCTCCAGTACTGCGTGTGTGAGAATGGCGTCATCGAAATCCCGGGCATCCCGACTTCCATCGCGACGTCTTCGATCACCGTCCCGTGCGCGTCGTCCCAGAGACTCGCGAGCGGATAGCCGAGAATGTCGTAGGGATCGTACACGTTCAGCCACCGCGCCGCCGCGGTGAGCTTCGCGGGAAGTCCGGGCCTCGGAAAACGCACACACTCATACGGCGGCGCGGGCGGCAGAAAGAGCGGGATGTTGCAGCCGAACGTGATCAGACCGGCGAGTGTCTCCAGCCGCTGCGTGGGCGTGTCGCCCGTCGGCTGCCGCGCAATCGCGCGCGCTCCCGCGTGCAGCGCGCTCGGGGCAATCGTGCCAACCTCGCCCGCCGCGCGCTCGAGATTCCAGAGGTAGTTCGTCACGACCACTCCGCCGAGTGAGTGTGCGAGCACCACGATCGGCGCGCTGTCAGGATCGCGCAGCCTTCCCTCCAGCGCCGCCAGCGACTGTGCGAATCGCTCGTGAACGTTCTGCAGCACCGGCGTTCCGCGCTGCTCGTATCCCGAGAGATATCCAGTCGGATCGCCGAGCGTGCCCACCACCCAATGCCGAAGCCAGCTAAAATGGAGCGGAGTGGGCGCGAGCTGCAGTCGATCCCAAATATTGTTCTGCCCCACCTGCAGAATATCCGACCAGAAGCACGGCTCGAACGCGACCGAGGCAGCGTCGCCTCCAAGCGATCGTTGCACACCCTCGACGAGCGACGCCGCAAACCCCGGCTCGGGATCGCCCATGCCGTGAATGATCACGACGCCGAGCTCGGCGGATGCGGTCACACTCAAAGCTTGAATTCGCTCACGAAGAGTGAGGCGGTCAGTTGTCTCGCGTCGGTACGGTATCCGAATCGAATGCCACCGGCCAGCCCGCCAGCGGCGTTCCGTACGACCCACACGGGAAGATCGATTCCGGTGACGCCGTGGCGCGCATCGTGCGCAATCGTGAGACGCGCCGCGCCGTTTCCACCGATGCTCCACGCGGCGGACACGCTCGCGACTGTTTTGGCCGAGCTGGATGGCGCGCCGACAACGATGTTCGAGCACGCCACCGTTCCCGCCGGGCCGAACGACGCCGGCGTGCACACATTCTGCGCGGTCTGTGCGCGAAACGACTGCTCCCACCGTACCGCCGCCCCAACCGATGCCGCCGACCAGCGATAGCCGCCGCCGCCCTCGATCGAGTACGCTGCGTGATCGACTGATTTTTTCCCGAGCGTGAGCGAGTCGCGATACGCGAAGCTCGGCTCGCTGAACATCGCGCTCAGCGAATACGTCGATCCCAGCGCGGTCGCGGCCGTCGTGTAACTCAGCTGCACGCGCGCCGAGCCGACGAGCCCGTCGAGGTTCGCGAGTTCAGTGAAGTCGTCGCCGGAGTTCAGCGGCCCCGCGAGCATCAGACTGCTGACATCCTGCTTCCGGCAAAATGCATCAGCGAGGTCGCAGAGATTCGCCTGCACCCGCGCTTCCTTCGATGATCCGAGCGGCACGACGCTCGCAGTCCACGTGGACGACCGCACGAGCGCCGAGAGCGACGGATCGAACAGCAGCACAGCGAAGATCGTGTCATGCTTCGCGCGCGCCTGTGCCGTCGCGCTCTGGCCGAGAAGACTCACCCACCGGCTCGAATCGGCCGGATGCAGGAGCGTACCCGTTTTCTGTGCGAGCGCCGTGCCGGCGGCGAGCGCGAGCATCGCGGGGAATCGCAGCGCACGTCTCATGTCTCACCCCGCTCCTGCGGCTTCGCGTTGCGCCGGAGAAAACTCACGAGCGGCCTCGCTTGCTCCGGAAGCGTGTGATCGTCGAACGTCACCGAGACGGCGCCCGCATCGCTTTCGATTTCAATCTCGTACGAGCGGAGGTCGCGGCCCGTGGCGGAAAGAAATTCGCCGGAAACAACCAGGCCGCTCGCTCGCACCAGTTCGAGCAACTCGCGCGCGTCTTCGGGAGCGAGCCGCGCGCTGTCGAGCGCGCAACCGCGCGCCGCCCCCGCGACTCCACCGGACTGGAGAAACGTCACGTGCATGACCAGCGAAACCTCCCACGTCACGCGTACACCTTCGACGCCACGCCCACATTTGCCCAAGCCTTTGCAACTGCGCGCGCCGCATCTGCGCCCACCGCAGCGGCGATCTCAACGGATAGTTCCGCGCACTCCTGAAACTGTGCGTTCTTGGGCAATCGCAACATGGTGTCGTACCAGATCCTGCCGATGAGATCCCACGCATTGCCGCCGAGTGCCCGCGCCGCGAGCACGAATGCGCGATTGGGAATCCCGGAGTTGATATGCACTCCGCCATTGTCACTGTGCCCGACGTACAGCTTCGACATGTGCTCGGGCTGTGGATCGGTGCCGAGGTACGGATCGCTCATGAACGCGGTGCCCGGATGCTGCATATCGCGCACAGCGCGTCGCGTGGGAGCGCTCACGAGCACTTCTTTCCCTATGAGCCAATCGCTCTGCGCCGCGGTTTCCTTGTTCTTCCACTGCCGCACGAGAATCCCGAAGACGTCAGCGAAGTGTTCGTTGAGCGCGCCCGACTGGCCGTCGTAGGTCAGGTTGCTCGTGAACGACTGCACGCCGTGCGTGAGCTCGTGGCCGACGACGTCCAGCGATCGCGTGAACCGCTGAAAGATCAGGTCATCGCCGTCGCCGTATGCCATCTGCTTTCCGTCCCAGAACGCGTTGTCGAGCGAGACGAAGCCGCCGCTGCCATCCGACTCGCCCACATGCACGGTGCCCACGAGAGTCATCCCGTGTCCGTCGAGCGAATCGCGCTTGAACACCGCGTTGTAGAAATCGTACGTGGAGCCGGCGTGATCGAACGCTTCGTTCACCGCGGGATCGGCAACCTCCGGTTGATTCTCGGAACGCACGAGCGTGCCAGGCAGCCGGTCGCGTCCGCGCGCGTCGTACAGGAGTCGATGCTTGCCGCCCGCTGGCGATCGCGGCACGAGAAGCGTCGGCGCGCGACGCTCACTCTCTCTCGCCGCGCGCATGGTCGCGGCGGCGAGCAGGTTCGCCTCGGCGCGCGCGCGAACGGCCGGGTCGTCCGAGCGCAGCAGTCTGTCGGTGATATACGGTGGGATGATGCACTGAACGGGATCGCGCTGGCACATCGGCGTGCCTCCTCGGGAAGGGAACGGCGGCAGAGTATTATGCCATCCGGTTCGCGGGTCAAGGAGTGGCGCAATTGTGTTCGAACTACGGCGAGCTAGAAGGGCTTCTTGGCCGCCGTCGAGTCGCGTTTCGCGACCACTTTGAACGCGAAGTTCTGCTCTGAGAGCTGGCGCACAGCATGCGCTCCCATCAGCGCCGGGCGGAATCGCATCTCCGGCATTGCAGCACGCACCGCGCGCGCGAACGATTCATTCGTCGTTTCAAGAACTTTGATGGTCGACACATCGATCAGTCCCGTCGAATCCACCACAAAGCGAACCCGGACAAGACCATCGACTCCTCTCGACTCCATATCCGGCGGATAAGACGGCGCCGCGCTGCGCGGATCGCGCACGGCCGCGCTGTCGACGTCGAGCAGGGCGAACGCGCCGAGCGACTCGGCCATCTTCTGCTGTTCCGCGATCATGTCGGGCGTGCCCGCTGTGCCGCCCTCCGGCCTCTTCATGAGCAGTTTTAGCGGATCGTTCGGTTTCTTGGCTGCATCGTCGGGCCCACTGCCTGATCCATTGCCGCCGATGGTCGCTGGCGATCCCGTGCCGCCACCGGCCACACGCATATACGCAAGCGATTGGTCGCCGATTTTGGTCGCCCGATCCTTTGGAAACAGGAACTCTGCGATGCGCTGTTCGAAGTCCGTCGCTGCGCGAATGGCCGGTCGCGAGCCGAGCAGTACGACGGTGAGCAGGGCGCCATGCGCGAGCATGCTGGCGACGACCCCGCCGACTGGGCGGGGCGCCTTGATTCTGCCGGAGGCGATCAGAACGTTGAACACGATTCGTTTATGATATCGGACCTGAGGGGGTCAAGCCAGCTCCGCGTCGGCGAAGGGCCTCATGCCTAGAATACCCCTAAATGCCCCTGTGGTGTCACGGCCGCCGGGCAGCAGCGGCCAGCGAGTCCAGAATTCGCATGTTCAAGAGGGCATCAGACGCGCCGACGAGCGGTTTTGTTTCGCTGCTTATCGCGCCGGCCAGGTCGTCTACCTCGAGCGCAAACGTATTCACGGCCTGGAAATCGATCGTCTCGTCGTGATCCTTGGTCTTCACCAAAATCTGCGGCTGCCCAATCCACGACTTGAAAGGATTGTTGAGTTCCATCACGCCGGTAGTTCCGCTCAGCACCAGCTTTTGATTCACGCCGCTGTCGAATCCGCATGAAATGATCGCGTATCGATCCGAGCCGAAGTCGATCGCTGCCTGAAAGCTCGTGTCTACTTTCTTGACCGGGTGGATCGAGGCGATTGCCTTCATTGACACCGGCGAGTCGCCCAAAAACAGCCGGCTCGCGCTTACGCAGTAGCATCCCACGTCGAGCAGCGATCCCCCGCCCCAGTCGGCGTTCATTCGAACGTCGTCGACATTCGGCAGTGGAAAACGAAACGACGCTTCGACCGTCATCACTTCGCCGATCGCGCCTGAGCGCACCAGCTCTTGCGCGCGCGCGATCTGCGGATGGTGCCGGTACATGAACGCCTCTGCGAGATGTCTGCCGCACGACTCCGCCACGCGCAGCATCTCCTCGCAATCTCGCGCGTTGATCGCCAGCGGCTTTTCACAGATGACGTGCTTTCCTGCTCGCAGCGCCGCAATCGAAAGCTCTTTGTGCAGTCCGTTGTGCGTCGCTACGTAAACGGCATCCACGTCGGCATCTGCGATGAGCGCCGCGTACGAGTCGTACGCGCGCACGGGTCGCATGGACTCCGCGCGGCTCAACTCGCGGCTTGCCGCCGCGTAAAGCGTCGCGCGCTTAGCTGCGTGAATCGCAGGCGCGATTTGATTGCGCGCGATCCGGCCCGCGCCGATGAGGCCGAAACGGACCTCAGTCAGCGGCCGGAGAGTTGTGCAGCGAGCACCGCGGCGATGGAGTTTAGTTCCGCAGCCACACGACCGCGTACAAAATGCCGCCGCTGTCCATCAACGCCGAGCGCGCGCTTCTGCAACCGGCGATAGTCAGATAAGCTCTGACTGATGCCGGCGGCTGCATGTACGGCGGATAGAGCTCCACGAACTCGATGTCGTCGGTGTCGTACGTATCCAGCGAGACCTGCCCCACGAGCTGACGCCCGTTGAGCAGCACGCACGCGACGTTGTGGCTGACCTGCATGTCACGAAGCAGATTGATCGCGCTTCGCGCATGCGTGATCGCCTCGCCGAGCGGCAGGTCGCCGAGGGGCGCAAGTTCCTCTCTCGTGACGATGATCGACTGCACATTCCGATCGGCGAGCCGCTGCTGCGTCTCGAGCCAGACGTACCGCTCGGTGTTTGCGAAGCCGGAGAGCAGTTTTCGTCTCCAGTTCGAGAGCGTTGTGTCCAGCTGGTCCATGTGAATCACGATGCCACGCCAGTCACTCAGGTCGATGCTCGCCGTGGCGCCCGCGTAGCCGTCCTTGATCACGCGAACGATGATCGGCCCGCTGCGGACCGCCTTGAAAGTGAACCAGCCATCGTTGCTGGTCGAGTCGGTGGATCCGCGGATTTTATCGCCGATAATGTCGACCTGCGCGCCGGGGATCGGCCGCTCGTGGGCATCGACCACGATACCGGCGAGCACGTTGATTCGTGCCCGCACCTTCACGGTGTCGAGCTCCTGCCGCGATTTCACAAGCGTGAGCGCCAGCGTGTCGTTGAGCCCGCGCGTCACGAATTCCAGCGCGGCCGGCAGATATCCGATGAGCCGTACTCTGATGGAGTGAATTCCCTTCGGCAAATTCGCTACGGTGAATGCGCCCGTCGCATCGGTTCGCGTGCTGATGCGCGCGTCATCGACGTTGACCTCCGCGCCGGCCAGAGGCTGCCCCACCTCGGACCTGACAAGTCCCCGGAGCGGCTGCGGCTGGTCAGCCGGCTGCTGCGCTCCTGCGCTCAGCGCGGAGAACACACAAATGATGGCGATCGCTGATCGAAGCATCGAATTCCTTTAACACCAAACGGGACCGCTCGGTTCGCCGAGCGGTCCCGTCAAGTTTCGCGGGGAGCTAGGCGCGACTCATCCGCACTCGCTGAAGCCACAAACATGGCATTTCGCACATCCTTCGGCAAACTCGAGCTGCGAACCGCAGTCGGGGCACGTTCCGATGAAGGCTTCCCCACCGTTGCCCGCCGATTCGAACATCGCGGCCTGCTCGAGTCCGCCCGATGTATTGCGGACCATCACAGCCTGCGGCTTGAGCGTGAGCTCGGGCTGAATCGCCTCGGCATTCGCGGTCGACGAGAGCAGCTCCTGCTGTACTCCGTTCTTCATCCTCATCCACTCTTCGAGCGCGAGGCCGATCGCATCGGGCACCGACATGACCTTGTTGGGTCCGAGACCGACCGCGCGATCGGAGGAAATTCCGCGCAGCTGTCTGTGCAGCGCCTGCAGCGAAATCCCCGAACGCAACGCGAGCGACATGAGGCGGCCGACCGCCTCGGCATCAGCCATCGCGCTTCCGCCTGCCTTTCCGAGATTGATGAACACTTCAAACGGCTGGCCTTTGTCGTCTTCCGTGATGTGGACGAACATCACGCCGAGCGGCGTTTCTTTCTTGATAGACGTCGATCGAAGCGTGTCCGGCCGCGCGCGCTTTTGGCGGCGTTGGAGATTTTCCGCCTCGGAATCGAACAGCAGTTTCTTCAGACGTTCGATTTCCGAGTCCTTCTCCATGATCGCACTGTGGAGGTCGGCTACTTCGACGCGGAACTCACCTGTTTTCCCACGCTCGGCCGCGGCCGCTTCGGTCGCGCCCGTGGATAGAACCTGATTGTCGCGCGAGCCGTCGCGGTACACCGTGACGCCCTTGCAGTGCGATTGAAATGCGAGTTCGTAGATCGCGCGCACATCTTCCTGCGTTGCGGTGTGCGCGAAGTTCGTAGTTTTGGAAATTGCCGAGTCGCAGTGCTCCTGGAAGGCAGCCTGCATGCGGATATGCCACTCGGGGGCGATCGCGTTCGCCGTGACGAACACGCGCTGCCACTTGGTGGGCACCTCGGGGAATCCCGTGTGGCCGGCGTTGGCGATGCGCTCCATGAGCCCGTCGCTGTACCAGCCTTCGGTCTTGGCGATCGCGATGAAATCTTCGTTCACGTCCGGCATGCGCACGCCCGCCTGGTTGCGCATGAACGCGACGGCGAAGAGCGGCTCGAGTCCGCTCGAGCAGCCGGCAATGATCGAGATCGTTCCCGTGGGCGCGACGGTGGTGACGTTGCAGTTGCGCAGCATCTGCATCGGGCGGATCCGGGCGCCTGATGCATCGCGCGCGCACGTGGCATCCGGACCCCAGATGCTCTGCGCCCACTCGGGGAACGCGCCGCGCTCGTTCGCGAGGCGCTCGCTCTCTTTCTTTCCTTCGACGTCGAGGAACTCCATCACCTGCTTGCCGAAGGCAACGCCTTCGGGGCTGTCATACGGAATTCCGAGGCGCACGAGCGCGTCGGCAAAACCCATCACGCCAAGTCCGATGCGGCGGATTCGCTTTGCGAGCGAGTCAATTTCCGGCAGCGGGTACTTGTTCGCGTCGATGATGTTGTCGAGGAAGTGCGTCGAGATGTGAATGTCTTTCGCGAACGAATCCCAGTCGACCTTTCCGTCGTTGACATAGTAGCCGACGTTGACCGAGCCGAGGTTGCACACGTCGTACGGGAGCAACGGCTGCTCGCCGCACGGATTCGTCGCTTCGTAATCGCCGAGATGAGGAACGGGATTGTAGCGGTTCGCTTCGTCGATGAAGAACACGCCGGGCTCGCCCGTGCGCCACGCGCCAACGAGCATCTTGTCCCACACATCACTCGCCTGCATGCGGCCGGTGACTTTCTTGCTGACGGGATCGACGAGATCGTATTCGCCTTTCGCCGCGAGCGCTTTCATGAAAGCGTCGGTGACGCCGACGGAGATATTGAAATTCACGATCTGCGTGAGGTCTTCCTTGCACGCGATGAAATCCAGAATATCCGGATGATCGACGCGCAGGATTCCCATGTTCGCGCCCCGGCGCGTGCCACCCTGCTTAACGGCATCGGTGCTCGCGTCGTACAGCTTCATGAAGCTGACAGGACCGCTCGCGACGCCGGTGGTGGAACGCACCATCGAGCCCTTGGAGCGCAAGCGCGAGAAGGAGAATCCGGTTCCGCCGCCGCTCTGATGGATGAGCGCCATCGAGCGGAGCGTATCGTAAATGCCCGCGTGACCATTGCTCAGCGCGTCGTCGACGGGAAGCACGAAGCACGCCGACAGCTGGCCGAGGGGACGGCCGGCGTTCATCAGAGTGGGGGAATTCGGTTCGAAGCGGCGCTGTGTCATCAGCTCATAGAAGATCTGAGCTACGGCCTGCACCTGGGCATCGGTAGATCCGTATCGCTTGTCCGCTTCCGCCACCACCGTGGCCACCCGCCAAAACATGTCCTCGGGAGTCTCGACCGGCTTGCCCGTCTTGTCCTTGACGAGGTAGCGCTTCTCGAGAACGGTGCGCGCGTTGCTGCTGAGCGACGCGGGCGTGGTGGGGGGGTTAGCAGGCAGCGGCATTCCGACTTCTCCAACAAGGTGAGCTTATGAAATCTATGAAGGGGGCAACGAGCGTCGGATCGTCACGGCGGATCAAGAGCCAAGGGGGATGAAGCTACGGGCGGTCGTGAGTCCGCGCCAGAACCATGTAACTCATTGTGAAACAATAACTTGAAAGCGCAAAGTCACAGATCGGTGACGAGGATGTGGATGAACATAAAAACCCACATTCCAGCAATTTCGCCCCGTTTTCGCTCTTGGTGCGGGGGAACGGAAGAGTATGACCTTCGGGACGGCTTCGCCAGTGGCTTGCTCGCTTGCACGACACGCGTTAGCCGCGTTAATCGACGACGGGTCAAGCGGGGAGTAACGGGAGTACGGCGAGTCGCGAATCGTAATTAGCGAGAGCGTGGCCACTCGCGAGTCGCCACGCTCTCGCCAATAACGACTGGCGATTCGCCGTACTACCCCTCTATCGGTGCCGCGCGAACTCTCCAGCCCGGTGCCTCTCACGCATCGCTACGTACGACACATGCCCGCCTGCGAGCCGCTCGCGCAGTTCGGGCGTGAGAAGCTTTACCACCTTCCCCGGCACCCCGAGGACGAGGCTGTCCGGTGGAATCACGGTGCCTTCTGACACGACGGCGCCGGCGCCGATCAGGCTTCCCCGCCCAACCACAACCTTGTTCAGCACCACCGCGCCCATTCCGATCAGCGCGTCATCCTGAACGAGCGCTCCATGCACGATCGCGCGGTGCCCGATCGTCACGCGCTTGCCGACAATGCACGGAATCCCCTCGTCGCAGTGCAACACGGCGCCGTCCTGCACGTTGCTGTCCTCGCCAACCTCGATGCGATCGCAATCCGCGCGCAGCACCGCCGTCGGCCAGATGCTCGAGCGCGCGCCGAGATGCACGTCGCCAATTACCACGGCTGTTTCATGGATGAACGAAGTCGGATCGATCATGAATGATTTTGAAGGCTCAGAACAAACGACCAAGAAACCACGACCATAAACCCTTCCGGTGAACGTTAGAAGGCAAGCCCCAGCGCAAAATAAACAACGACGTTCCCGCCCCCAAAGTACGCCTTTCCCGCCACCGGTGTCGCCGCGCCGAACCGAAATTTGTACGGCACGTCATACTGAAACGCCGCATCGAGATGAACTTCGGCGCCCATGCTCGCCATCCATTCGTGCGGCGTTCCGTCGGGGCAGAGCACCGATTCTGTCAGCCCGTATGGACACCACGCGCTCGCCGCGTCGGCGAACACAATCGCGCTCACGCGCTGCAGAAACACCGGAAGCATCGCCAGCCCCACGGACGGGAGCGAGATCGGCGCGCGATACTCCAGGTTCGCGCCGAGCGCGCGCGTGCCCCGCTGCACTCCCGCCGGAAATCCGCGCGCAAAAAATGTGCGATGCGGGTCGCCGATCGTCACGCCGGGCGCGATGCTCAGCGTCGTCCCGCTGATGCCGCCCGCGTCCAGTTCGCTCGTAGCTTTCTCGTCTTCCCAACCCGCGGCGACGCGCAGCGCGATCACGTGATGCGCGAACCCTCGAAGATCCAGCGACTTGAATGCCGACGCGGTGCCGATCACACTCGTGCTCCGCGTGAATACGGGCTCGTCGGCGAGCCAGCGCTGCTTGGCCGAGACGGCGAACTGCAGTCCATCCTCGGGCGAGATCGCGAGCGGTGGCTGCCGCGCATTGCTCCAGCCGGCGCTCAGCGAAAACGCCGGATACGCGAACACGCTCGCGAAGCCGGTGTCGAGTTTCGCAATCAAACTGCGCGGCTCGGTGCGATAATCCTGCCACTCGGTCTCGAGTGCGAGCGACAGATACGAATACGTCGTGATCCGCGGACGAAGTTCGGTGAACGCCACATCCAGCGTGCGGCGGCGGCGTGAAATAATTCCCGCCTTGAATTTGGTGCCCGCCGCACTCGTGCCGACGATACTGCCGTGCTGCCAGTCTTCTTTCGTCGTTACGCCGAGCACAGGATTCCCAAAGCCCGCGTACTGGTACGAGAAATTCCAGTTCGGCTCCTGGTGCCGCGGCTCGTACGTCGCCTGCACCTCGTACTGATGCCTGCCAATTGCATCGCTGCCGCTCGTGAGAAATCCATACATCGGCCGGCGATCGTCGCTCTGCTCAAGAGCCGGCAGCCAGTAGTGCGGCCGCAGCGATTTCAGCGGCGAGTACGTCGACGCAGGTGTGCCAACCGTCACAGTCGTGTCGCGCCGCGATCGCGCGAGGACGCTCGTGGAGTCGGCTGCGGGAAACTTTCCCTGCGCCGGAACGAGCGCAATGTGATATCCGTCGCCTTCGAATCTGCGCGTCGCCAGCAGCATGCCATCGGGACTCGGCTCGTTCTCAAACAGACCCGTAGCAGATTCTGCGATTCGAACGAGCGCTCCGTCGGCGACCGTCGCGCGATAGAGCGCGGACCGTCCGCTGCGATCGCTCGTGAAAAAGATCTCGCGATCGTCGGCGCTCCAGCTCGGCGCGTTGTTGACGGCGTGCGTGTGCGCGACGGTCTTGATCAGGCGACCACCGGCGTCGAGGATCGCGATCTCGCTCTCGGCACCATGCGTCCAGCGCGTCGCCGCAATGCGCGAGCCATCGTGCGACCAACGGGGCTCGGACCAAATCGTATCCGGACTCGAGCCCGTGAGCGGCGAGATCGCGACGGAATCTCCGAAGACCATCACCCGCACGAGCCGGTCGGCGCCGGGCGTGATCTGCACCGCGACAACGTCGATCGCGTTTGCGGCCGACGAGGCGGCTGCTGCGGGAATTCTCGCGTCGGGCTGCATGAGCCGCCCACCGTGCGTCAGGCGCCGCGTCTGGCCGTTCTGCTCCACGTAGAGATCGTTGCGAAGCGTGTACGGATCCGTAAAATCCGCCTCGGCAAAAACGCGCGCGCCGTTCGCGAGCGGCGCGGTGATGTCGAGCGTCTTTCGAACCGCGAGCGGCGTCGGCGCGCCGCCCGCAGTCGCGACCGCGCGCAATTCAGGCAGCGTACGACCATCCTGATTCGCGTATGCGACGTGGCCGGCATCGAGCCATCGCAGACGTTCGGCGGTCCATCCGTTTGACGTGATGTCGCGGACCGGCGTGCTCTGTGCCGCGAGCGAAAACGCGTCGCGGCGGACGGAATCGGTCCACGCGCGCCACGCGCTCTCAAACGAAATCCCGAATCCGCTCTTCGCGTTCGCATTGAGCAGAAACGGAATCGTGCGCCCGGCGCTCGCGTCGACGAACTCGCGCATTTTTGCGGGGCCGCGAGTGCGCGCGAGGTAATCCATGAAGAGCGATCCGTACGCGTAGGGAATTTGTCCCTGCGGATACTTGAGCGTCGATGCCGAGAGCTGATTGAGCGCGGGCGTGAGATTGTCGAGGGCCATCGCGCGCACGATCATCGCGTGATCCGTGCCGACGATGCGTCCGGATCCCGTCAATCGCGATTCATAGTAGACGGCGATTCCTTCGTCGAGCCAGCTCGGCGTGTACAGATTCGGAAACAGAAACGGATTACGGCCGAGCACGTATTGCGCCACGCGCCACCAGCCGGCGGTGCGGTCGAGATGAAAAATGTGCGTGAGCTCGTGCGTCACGACGAGATCGATCCAGTCGTCGAGAAAACTCAGCGACGTCGCGTCGACCGTCGGCCGCGCGTAGATGACGATTCTGTTCGACGGAAAAACCGTGGCGTAGCCGTTCGAGACATCGAGATTGTCGCCGATCGTCAGCTCTATCGGACCGCGCGGCTCGTGCAGCTCCTTCGCGAGCCTGCCGTACGCGCGCTCGATGCTCCCCGCCGCGCGGCGCGCCACGGGCTCGAGCCCCGGCCCGAAGTTCACATGGAAATGCTCGGTGTTGATCGTCTGCCAATGCAGGTCGGGCGCGACCTGCGCGCGCGCCGCTGGCACGGCAAACACGCCAGCCAGCAGCGCACCGAACAGCATCGTGAGCGACGCGCGCAGTGCGAGCGCCAGCCTACAGCCGTGAAGAACACTCACGGTCGCGCCGCTAGCGATCGAAAGTATTCCTCGAGGCCTTCGACGATTCCCGCAGCGTATCGCTTCTGGAATCCCTCGTCGCGCAGGGCGGCTTCCTGCTCGGGCACGATCAAGAATGCGCCTTCGCAGAGAATCGCGGGCATCCAGCTCTGTCGCGCAACGGCGAGGTTGTCGTAGTTGATCCCCATGTCGGGAAGTCCGATGTTCCGCACGAGCCCGCGCTGCACCGCGCGCGCGAGCGGTTCGGCCTGATCGAAAAAGAAATACGTGTTCGTGCCGTTGCGCGCGCGGAGGGGATTCACGCCGTCGGGATACGCGTTGAGATGAACGCTCACGAACGCTTCGGCGTTGGCACGGCGCGCGGTGATCGGACGGTCACCGAGCGCAACTGCGCCGCGCGCGGTGCGCGTCATCACGACGGTCGCACCTCTTGATTCGAGCATCGCGCGGAGCTGCTGCCCGACCGCGAGCACGGCGTCAGCTTCGTACAAACCTGTTGGTCCTGTCGTGCCGATCGGGGGATGTCCCGGGTCGATTGCAATAACGCGACCAGCGAGAGGGCGTGACGCGTCGACGGCCGGCAGGTGCCGCACGCGCAGCACGAACGCGCCCCGGTCCCAGAGCGCCAGCCAGCCGAACACACGATGGCGAAGATGAACCGTGACGCGAACGCGGTCTGATGCCGCTTGATCCCAGGTCACGTCGCGAACGGTGGGATCGTTCGTGGCGAAGTTCACAATGTCGATGTTGGAGACGGTTCCGTAGAGAGTGAGGACGAGCGCGTCCCCACTTACGTCTACCTGATAAGCAGGCTTCTCCGTCACAGGAATTCGCAGGTCCGACCATTGAGCGGCGACGGACACGCGTGCGTTTGAAGCGGTCCGTCGCGGAGCCGGCGCAGTCGCCGCCACCGATTGAACGGCGGAACTGTCCACCCACGCTTCGAGCTGGGAGTCGAGACGCATGCGGAACGACGAACCGCGCATACCACTGATCTCAAGAACGGTCTTCGGAAAGAGCAGCCACTTATACGTGCCTCCCAGCGTCGGGCGAAGGATGCTCACCTGATCGGTATCGCTGGTTGCGTCGACATCGGAGTTGAGCAGCGAACCGAAGCGGCGCGGCACAACGTCCATCTGAGTGACCGGTGCAGTCGCGACCGAAACCGTGTCGCGACCGCGATGCACGACAATCGTTCCGGCCTTGGCGAGATCGCGGGCGAGAACTTCTGTGCTCCACGCGACGCCGGCGCCGTGGGTCAGCGCGACCGCTGAGCCGTCGCTCAGCTTCAGCGCCACGTTTGCGTTCTGCGGCGCGCGAATCGACACGCGCACACGCTCATCGCCGCGCAGTCCGAGCGTTCCAGAAGGCGCGACGCTGCCGCGGTCCACAATGAGACGGCCGGTATCTGGGAGAGGAACTGGAGTCGCGGGAAACCGCACCGGAACTGTGAGCGAAACATCGAGACCGTTTCGTGTCGCGAGCAATTCGTATCGCGGAGAATCGCCTGCGGGCACAGCCAGCCACGCGAGAAAGGCTCCGTTCGGCAGCACGGGAACGTCGGCGCCGTCGATGCGAAGTCGTGCCAAGCCGGTGCCTGTCGATCCGAAGATGTAATTCGAATCGCGCACCGTCAGCAGCTGGTTTGAAGATGGGTAGACCACGTGTAAATTCAGCGGACCGTCGACCGCCGGGATCGGCGGGAGTGCCATTGGCGGCGCTGACGGGACGGCAGTAGGAACCGGAATGCCCACGCGAACGGGCGGTGCTTCAGGCGCCGCGATGACGACCGGACCGAGGGCAGGTGCGGGTGCCGCGGCAGGCCCCGGAGCCCTTGAACAGGCGGCCAGAGAAACGAGCGCAACCGCTCGGAGATGTCG
>JANYIJ010000061.1 GCA_025362095.1 Gemmatimonadota bacterium
TGCTCATGCGCGAGCTGCAGCTGGCGCCGGCGCAGCGCGGGCGGATACGGCGGGCGACGGCGCCGGGGCGAGTAGCGCCGCCTCCGGGGCGACTGGCGACAGGGTCGCCGGGGCGACTGGCGACAGGGTCGCCGGGGCGACTGGCGACTGGTGAGGGGCGATACGGCGACGAAGAAATGGGCGACGAACACGACCGCTTGGCGCCTCCATCGCGCCGAGAGCCGTATCGCAGCGACATGGCCGGGGCGTCGAGCGAACTCGCACTCGTTCGCGTGATGCTGCTGCATCCGACCCACGCGGAGAGTGTGATCGAGGCGGTGGGGCGGCTCGATGAAGAAGACGGAACACATCCGGAAATCGCTGCGTTGTCTGAGACGGAGAGCGGCGTCATGCGCGATCCGGTCTATCGCGCGCTATATCAGGCGATCGTGGTGCACGGCGCCGAAGCGTCGCCGGAAGTGCTCGCGGAATCGCTCGACGCCGACGCGATCGACGTGATGGAAACAATCCGCGCGGAACCGGGGGCGGTAATGGACGGGCCGCGAACCGTGGATGACGCGCTGCGGCGACTCAAGGAGAGATCGTTGCGGGAGCGGCTGGATGAGCTGGAGCGCACGACGCCGCTGGCGAGCGGCGATGAGAAGGATGCCTTGCTGACGGAGAAGGATTCGCTGAGACGGGAATTGGCGGCGATTGGTGGGCGGGGCTGGAAGGCGGTTCGAAAATGAGTCGCCGGTCGCCATTCGCGAATCGCCCCTCACCAGTCACCAGTCGCCGTCGTTTCCGACTACATTTAGGAACACCTCTGGAGGCCATTTGTCGACTGATCTAGAATCACTGCTCGCGCTGCAAGCTGACGATGTCGTCATTCACGGCCTTCAAGAACGACTGGCCGCCCTCGAGCCCCGCATCAAAGAGCTCGACGTCAGAAAGCAGCGCACGCTCGATGCCATCGCCCGCACCACCACCGCCGTCGGCGCCGAAGAGAAGAAGCAGGCATGGCTGCGCGACAAACTCGCCGAGCACAAGCAGCTCATAGAGCGAAACCAAGCGCAGATGGACGCGGTCACGAACATGAAGCAGGCCACCGCGGCCGTTGCGCAGATGGAGCAGGCGCGAAAGATCGTCGCCGGCGAAGAGAGTGATTTGCTCGCGATCAATCGCCGGCTCGAAGAACTCCGCGGCGTTCTGGCGAACCAGAACAACGAGCTCGCCGGCGTAGGCGCCGAGCAAGAGGCAGCGCGGGCTGAAGTCGCCGGTCAGCGGGTCGAAATCAACGCCGAACTCGATGTTGCCAAAGCCAAGCGCGGCCAAGCCGCAACGCACGTTCCCGACGGCCTCCGCGCCAAGTACGATCGCATTCGCAGCGGCAAGAAGCGCACTGAGGCCGTGTTCGCGATGAGCGGGATGTCGTGCGGCAACTGCGACACCGCGATCCCCATGCAGCGGCGACATGTCATGAACAACACCGGTGCCATTGATCTCTGCGAGGCGTGCGGCGTGCTGATGTACTTTCCGGGGTGAAACGAACACCGAGTCGATGGACCTCCGCGCCTCGCACTGACGATGGCGCGGCCCGCTCACTGGCGGACGCCCTCTCGCTCCCGCTTCCGCTCGGCCGCCTCCTGCTCGTCCGCGGTTTTGCAGACTCGGCACAGGCGAAGCAGTACCTGCGGCCGCAGCTCGATCAGTTGCACGCGCCGAACCTCTTGAAAGATCTGGACCGCGCCGTGGCGCGACTCGCGTCAGCGATTCGCGACCACGAGGCGATCCTCGTCCACGGCGACTACGACGTCGACGGCATGTGCTCGACCACGCTGATGACTCGCGCGATTCGCGCGCTTGGCGGGACCGTCGTGCCGTTCATCCCCGATCGGCGCACCGACGGCTACGATCTCGGCCCGGCGGGAGTCGCGGCGGCGAAAGAGGCGGGCGCCCGCGTGGTGCTGACTTGCGATTGCGGCACATCCGCGCACGCCGCAGCGGATGATCTTCGCGCGGCCGGAATCGATTTGATCATCTCCGACCATCACCTCCCGGGTGGCCCGCTGCCGAATGCGTTCGCGGTGATCAATCCGCGCCGCATCGACGACGAATCGCCGGACAAAGATCTCGCCGCGGTCGGAGTCGCATTCAAACTCGCGCTCGAGCTCACCCGCGTGATGGGCGGCAACGAGAACGTCGTGCTGAACATGCTCGATCTCGTCGCACTTGCGACCGTCGCAGATGTCGCGCCACTGCGGGGAGAGAATCGCGTGTTGGTGCGACGCGGGCTCGCGTTGCTATCCGATTCGAAGTTCGCGGGGATTCGCGCGCTGATCCGGAGCGCGGGGCTCGAAGGAAAAGAGATCACCGCGGGGAGAATCGGTTTTATCCTCGCCCCGCGACTCAATGCGCTGGGGAGACTGGATCGCGCGATTCGTGGAGTGGAACTGCTGCTCTCTGATCGCGACGACGAGGCGCTGGGCATCGCGCGTGTTTGCGAAGAGCTGAATCGCGAGCGGCAGGAGATGGACAGGCGCATTCTCGATGACGCGATGCGGCGCGTGGAGGGTCTCGATCTCGAGGCTACCTATGGGATAGTCCTCGCGGATCAAGCATGGCACGCGGGCGTGATCGGGATCGTCGCCTCGCGCGTGGTCGATCTCACATCGCGGCCGACGTTTCTGATCTCGCTGACGAACGGCATAGGGAAAGGTTCAGGGCGATCGATACCGGCGTTCGATCTGCACTCGGCGCTCGCCGCGTGCGGCGATCTGCTCATGAAGCACGGCGGCCATCGCGCGGCGGCGGGGCTTACGGTGGAAGCGTCGCGGGTGGAGGAGTTCGCCGCGCGGTTCAATCAAGTCGCGCTCGACCGGCTGAAGCCGGAGGACCTCGTGAAGGAACTGCGAGTCGATCTCGACTTGCCGCTTGCGGAGGCGACGGAAGATTTGGAGAAACTGCTTCGGCATATGGAGCCGTTTGGAATTGGGAATCCGGGTCCATTGTTCACGGCGCAGAAGGTTCGTCTCGCGTCGAACGCGACGAAGATCGGCGCGAACGGGGTGAAGTTCAGGGTTGAAGCGCCGCAGGGTGCGATTGAAACGGTGGGTTGGGGGCTCTCGGAGCGAATCGCTGACCTGAGAGCGGGCGCAACCGTGGATATCGCATACAAGCTCGAACGCAATGAATTTCGAGGGAAGAGCACGCTGCAACTCGGGCTCGTGGATTTCAGATGAGAATCATCGCCGGCGAGTGGCGTGGCAGGCAGATCGCGGCGCCGAAGGGAGACGCCGTGCGACCGACGCTCGATCGCGTACGCGAGGCGTGGATGAGCATGGTGCACACGAGTCTGCCGGAGGCGAGGGTGCTGGATTTGTTTGCGGGGAGTGGGGCGCTGGGGTTGGAGGCGCTGTCGCGGGGCGCGGCGAGTTGTGAGTTTGTGGAGAAGGAGCCGCGGACGTTTCGGGTGCTGCAGGAGAATGTCCGCGCACTCGGGGCAGAAGATCGGTGCACGTTGCACAGAGAGGAGGCGCTCGGCTTTCTGAAAAAGCGGCGACGGGTGACTGGTGAGGGGCGATTGCTGGCGACGGGCGACGCACCGCATTTCGACGTGGTGTTTGCGGATCCGCCGTACCGAAAGAACATTGCAATCGAACTTGCCGAACTCTGGCTTCGCGAACCATTTGCGGCGATCTTCGGGGTGGAGCATGAGTCGACTGAAGCGTTGCCTGCGGGCGGGGACACGCGGAAGTACGGCGATACGTCGGTCACGATTTACCGAACCTGAGCGGCACACAACCATCCAATGCCAAGAGTCGCGCTGTACGCCGGGAGTTTTGATCCCATCACGAATGGGCATTCCGATCTCATTCGGCGCAGTCTCTCGTTCGTCGACCGGCTGGTGGTTGCGGTCGCGTCGAACATTTCCAAGCAGACGCTGTTCAGTCCCGAAGAGCGCACGTCGCTGATTCGCGCCGCGGTCGACAACGATCCGCGGGTCGAGGTGCAGCACTTTCAGGGACTGACGGTCGACTTCGCGAAGAAGGTCGGGGTGCTCATGATCATTCGTGGCCTGCGCGCCGCAAGCGACTTCGAATACGAATACCAGATGGCCCTGATGAACCGCCATCTCGCGCCGGAAATGGAAACGGTCTTCATGGTTCCGTCGCTCGACACGACGTACATCAGTTCGAGCCTCGTGCGTGAAGTCGCGCGATTCCACGGCGACGTCTCGAGCCTGGTTCATCCGTCAGTCGAAGCCGCGCTGCTCAAGAAATTCCCCAAGGAATGAGCTTTCTCTCCGGCGTTTGCGCCCGCGCCGCGAAACTCGGCGCGCGTGTCGCGTTCGGTGAGGCCGGTGACGAGCGTGTCCTCGAGGCAGCTATGCGCTTGGAGAAGGAAGGGATCGCATCCCCGATCCTCGTGATTGATCCGGCGGATGCGGCCGGAAGCGCGGCGGCACGGAAGACCGGGCTGGAATGCGTCGACCCGTCGAACGATCCGCGTGCGCCAGCGCTCGCTGAGGCTCTGCTCAAATCGCGCGCGAAACATGGGATGACCGCGGCTGAAGCGGAAAAACTCTCGCAGGATCCACTCGCCTTCGCCATCTGGCTCGTAAAGACCGGCGCCGCCGATGCATCCGTAGGAGGCGCCGTCCGCACCACGAGAGAGTTGATGCATTTCTCTCTGTGGTTGATCGGGCCGGCAACAGGCGTGAAGACGGTATCGAGCGCGTTCTATATGGTGGTCCCCCCGTTTCGGGGAAGTGAAGAAGAGACGCTGACGTACACCGACTGTTCCGTAGTGCCGAATCCCACCGATTCGCAGTTGGCCGACATCGCCATTGCCGCCGCGGACGCCCGCCGCAAGATCGTCGGCGACGAACCGCGCGTCGCGTTCTTGTCGTACAGCACAAAAGGCAGCGGCGGCGACGGCCCCAGCATCGCAACCGTCCAGTCCGCCGTCGCGATAGTCAGAGCGCGCGCCCCGGAACTCGCAGTCGATGGCGATCTCCAAGCCGACGCCGCGCTCATCGCCGACATCGCCTCGCGCAAATCCCCCGGCAGCCCGATCGCCGGCCGCGCGAACGTTCTCGTCTTCCCGAATCTCGACGCCGGCAACATCGCGTACAAACTCACCGAACGCCTCGCGCATGCGAAAGCAATCGGCCCGATTCTGCAAGGCCTCGCAATGCCCGTCTCCGATCTCTCGCGCGGCGCCGATCCCGACGCCATCTTTCATGTTGCGGCACTGACACTGTTGCAGTCGGCGCGCTTCCACACGTAAGCAAAACACAGGGAGATCAGGCCCAATGAGCTTTTCCGTTTCCACCCGCGGCGACGTCTGCATCGTAGAAGTCGAAGGCCAGCTGATCGTCGGCAACCGCCAGGAACTCAAGCAAAAGATTCTCGACGAGCTGGAGAAGGGGTCGCGCAAAGTCCTCGTCGACTTCGCGCGCACCGGCTATATCGACAGCTCCGGGCTCGGCGTGCTCGTCTCGCTCGCGAAAAAAATTCGCGAGATGGGCGGGGACCTCCGCCTCGCGAACCTCAACGACGATCTGCAGACACTGTTCGAACTCACGAAGCTGGACACGCTCTTCCAGATTTCAGAGACCCGCGAGCGCGCCCTCGAAGGTTTCTAGAACAGCATGAATTCGAGGGTTACGCCGGTCGAGAACCGGCAGCTCGACGTCAGCATTCCAAGCGACGTCCAGTACATCGAAGGGATCGTCGAGCAGGTCGTGCTGCGCTGCGCGGCGCACAGTTATCCGCGCCGCCATCTCGCGCTCAACGTTCCAGTCGCGCTCACCGAAGCGCTCTCCAATGCGATTCTTCGGGGGAATCACGACGACGCGACGCGGTCCGTCCGCGTGCGCGCCGACGTCGACTCGAGCCGCCTCGTGCTCGAAGTGCATGATGAAGGCACCGGATTCGATCTCGACGCGTGCACCGAGGATCCCACCACGCCGGAGAACCTCCTGCGCGAGGACGGCCGCGGACTTTTCCTGATGCGCCGCCTGATGGATCATGTGGAGCGCTTTTCCGACGGCGGAAACGTCGTGCGGCTCATCCTCCGCCGCGCTTAGCGCGGCCGGGCGACACCGTGACCGAGCTCGACATCGCACTGCGCGAAGCGAAGCTTGCGGCGCAACAACTTTCCGAGAGCTGGGAGGAAATCAACCTCCTCTATTCGATCGGCGAGATCCTCGGCCGCACGGTCAATCTCGACGACGCCGCGCGCACGATTCTCAATGAGATCTCCGAGACCGTCGAGGCGAAACGCGCGGCCATCTATGTGCACGACGTGAGCAGTGGCCTGCTAAGACCGATCGCCGCGATCGGCGCCGACATCACCAAGCTTCAGCCGATCGCCATCGATAACGACAGCAGCGTGGCCGCGACGGTCTTCCGCACCGAGCAGCCGCAGCTCGTGGCGGAAGGCGAGCTGGAGTCGCCGCTCGAATCGCTCGTCCGAAAAGGCGCGATGCTCTCGGTGCCGATCATGTGGACGTCGCCAACAGGCAGCGTCGCGCTGGGAGTGGTGACGCTCTCCGGGCGCCGGTCGAGCGCCCGTTTCACCGCAGGCGATCAAAAGCTCGTCGCCGCGATCGCGTCGCAGATCGGCACGGCCATTCAGATCGACCATCTCGTGAAAGCGTCGGTCGCCACGGAGCGTCTCGCGCATGAAATGCAGCTCGCGCACGAGCTGCAGATGCGGCTCCTGCCGTCGCCCATGGTCGTCGCGCCCGATGCAACCTGCGCGGCGCGAGTAGAACCGGCGCTGTCTGTTGGCGGGGATTTCTATCACCTGTTCAAGCTCGGGCAGGGACGCACGGGCGTGCTCATCGGCGACGTGTCGAGTCACGGCTACCAGGCCGCGCTCATCATGGCGCTCACCATGAGCGCGATGGCGATTCACGCGCAGAACACCGACGACCCCGCGCTCACGGTTTCCGCGCTGCTCGCGTCGCTGACCGACGAGCTCAAGCAGACCGAGATGTTCCTCTCACTCTGTTACGTGGTGATCGATCCCGACCGCGGCGAGCTGCGCTACGCGAACACGGGACATCCGCACGCGTTCGTGGTTGCCGCCGACGGCACGATCGAACGGCTCGCCGCCACCGATCCGCCGCTCGGACTCGGCACCGCCGCGCCTCACGGAGCGAAGCGCTCGTGGACGCGCGGCTCCGATCTGCTCGTGCTTTTCACCGACGGCGTAAGTGATGCGCGCGACGATCGCGGTCGCGTGCTCGGCGAAGCGCGCGTGCTCGATGTGGTGAAAGCACGTCGCGCAGAGCTGCCGCAGCGCGTGGTTGATGGCGTGTTCGCTCTTGTGGAAGGACACATGGGCCGAGTCACACCGGAGGACGATCAGGCGCTGGTAGTGCTGCGCTCGTGAACCGGTCGTGAATTTTCCGAAACCGCGGAAGTGGCTCGGCCAGCATTTTCTTACCGACCCGCGAATTCTCGGACGGATAGCAGACGTTCTCGAGATCACGAGCGATGACACCGTCGTGGAGATCGGCCCGGGCCGAGGCGCGCTCACCGAGCAGTTGCTGCTGAGAGCGAAACGCGTCGTCGCGATCGAAATAGATCGCGATCTCGCGAAACTCCTCCGCGAGAAATACGCCGGCGACGAGCGCGTGACGATCATCGAAAGCGATGTGCTCGACGTGAATCTCGGCGAGGCAGCGGGCGGCCCGTATCTCGTCGCGGGAAACGTTCCTTACAACATCACGACGCCGATTCTCTTTCACGCGCTGGAGCATTCGCGAGCGGAACGCGCGGTGTATCTCGTGCAGCGCGAAGTGGCGGAGCGGGTGATCGCGGAGCCGGCGAGCGAGAACTACGGCGCGTTGAGCGTGAATCTTCAGGCGCTGGCGACGGCCGAGCTTTCGTTTCGCGTTTCAGCAGGAGCGTTCACGCCGCCGCCGAAAGTGGAAAGCGCGGTGATGAAAATCGTGCCGCGCGCTGATCCGTTGATCGACGCGACTGAAGAGGCCGCGTATCGCGCGATGGTTGTGGGCGCGTTTGGATTTCGCCGGAAGCAGATGCAGCGCGTGATTCGCGAGTTGTGGAATTTCGGCGCCGACGATGCGACGGCGATTCTTACGAGGGCAGGGATCGAGCCGACGGATCGGCCTGAGGTGCTTACGCCGGCTGATTTCGCGCGGTTGCTGCGCGCGCGCTAGTCGTCCGAATTTACCAGCGCGTACGAGAGAATCTCCAGCTCGAGCGCCATGTTCACCGAGCGGAGCGTCACGCCGGCCGGCACGGTTAGCGGCGTCGGAGCAAAGTTGAGGATCGCCTTCACTCCAGCCCTCACCACTCGATCGACCAGCTGTTGCGCAGCTTCCGCGGGCACCGCGATCAGCGCGATGTGTGCCTTTAGTTTCGCGATGTCCGATTCCAGCTCCTTCTGATCACGAACCACGACGCCATCGAGCGTGCGCCCGACGCGTGCCGGGTCGAAATCGTACACCGCGACGACCTTGAAGCCGCGATCGCGAAAGCCGTTGTACTGCGCGAGTGCCGCGCCGATTTTTCCGGCGCCGACGATGACCACATTCCACTGGCGGCCGAGTCCGAGGATCTCGCGCAGGGAAGTGGAGAGCGCGCTGACCGAATAGCCGAGTCCGCGTTTGCCGAACGATCCGAAGAACGAGAGGTCTTTGCGGACCTGCGCGCTCGTCGTTCCGCCCTGTGCGGCGAGTTCGCCGCTGGAGATGGTTTGGTGGCCGTGCGCCTCGAACTCCTCGAGAAAACGGAGGTAGGCGGAGAGTCGCCGGACGGTAGATTCGGCGATTCGTTTCACGGTCAGGCGCTCTTGTGAATCATTTCACAAGGTAACGCCTCAGCCGGCGGAACGACAAGGGGAGTGCAGCCACCCGGTTAGTGCACGATCACCACTCCGTTCATCCCCGGATGCAGCGTGCACTGATAATTGAACGTTCCGGCCGTGTTGAACGAGCGCCCGACCAATCCGCTGGACGTGTTCGGAATGTTTGCAGGGACGCCCGGCGCGAAGGCGAACGTGACGTTGTGCAGTGTCTGGAAATTCCACGTGACACTTCCGCCCACCACGATGTCGACCGAGCTCGGCGAGAATGTAAGGCTCGTCGTCGCGTCCACTGACGCGGTGGCCGGGAATGCGTTGTTCACGGTTATCGTCGTCGGTGCCGATGCTACGGTGACGCCGCCGGCGGTCGCCGAGACGGAAATGTTGGAAGTTCCCGCCGCTACTCCGGTGACCAATCCAGTGTTGGAGATGGTCGCCTTCGCGAGCACCGATGAGCTCCAGGTGAGAGTCGACGCGATCGAGTTTCCGAACTGATCTTTGGGGCTCGCTGTGAACTGAAGGGTCGAGCCGACCACGACCGAGCTTGACGACGCGCTGATCGTCACGCTCGTGAGCACCGGTGCTGCCGTGATGGTGATCACTACGGTGTTCGTGACGGTGACGCCGTTGGCGACGGCGGTCGCGGTGATCGTCGCCGATCCTGCCGCCACGCCGGTGACGAGACCGCTCGAGGCGCCGACGCTCGCAGTTCCGGTTGCGGAAGACGCCCAAGTGATTGTCGCGCTGATCACCGCTCCGTTCTGATCTTTTGCGACGGCCGACAGCTGGATCGTGTTGCCCAGCAGCGCGGAAGTCGAGGGCGCGCTGATCGTAACGCTAGCGAGCGGCACGACGGCCACCGTGATCTGCACCGAGGAGTTGACGGTGACGCCGCCCGACGTGGCGCTCGCCGTGATCGTTGCCGTGCCCAACGAAACTCCGCTGACGAGGCCGGTGCTGCTCACCGATGCGACGCCGGAGGCGGAAGAGCTCCAGCTGACAGTGGCCGAGAATGCCGCGCCGAATTGATCCTTCGTACTCGCGGTGAGCTGCGTCGTCGCGCCAACTGAGAGCGAAGCCGGGGGCGTGCTGAGCGAAACCGAGGTGAGTACCGGCGCTGCGGTAACGGTGATCAGTAGCGTCGACGACACACTCGTCGCGCCGGAAGCCGCCGTCGCCGTTATCGTTGCTGTGCCGGCCACCACGGCTGTGACAAGCCCGGACGCGCTGACGCTGGCCACGCCGGTGGCGCTCGAGGCGTAGGTAACGGTCGCCGCAATCGCCGCGCCGTTCTGGTCCTTTGGTGTACCGGTGACCTGCAGCGTGCCACCGACGACGAGCGTCGTCGCGGGCGCGCTCACCGAAACAGACGTGAGCACCGGCAGCGCCGTGACGGTGACTCCAATCGAACCCTGCACCGACTTCGAGCCGGCGGTAGCCGTCGCGGTAATCGTTGTGACGCCCGCCGCGACGGTGGTCACCAAACCGGACTGGCTAACGGATGCAACCGCCGGCACTGAGGACGCCCACGAAACGCTCGCGGAGATCGCGTTGCCGTTCTGGTCGCGCGGAGTTCCAGTGAGCTGCACCGTCTGGCCCGCAACCACCGACTGAGATGGCGAGGTGACCACGACCGACGTGAGCACTGCGACTGGCGGAGCCGTTGAATCGCTTTTTCCGCAAGAGGCGATCGAGAGGGCGATCGCTGTGCCCGTGAGAATTCGATGCAGGGCTACCGACTGGCGGGAAATTGTTTGCACGTGACCTTTCTGGCAGGGGTTCGCTCGATCCGCAGCACCGGTGGACACAACGAGACGCGCCGTGCTTCCAGTGTTCTACCCAGGCCACGACGATCCTGTGACAACGGTCGCGCGGCCCCCAATCCGTAGAAATACGGAAAGGGGAGACCGCGGAGGCTCCTTGTGAATATTCCGCTAGCTTTCAGAATGATCGATCACGCCCCGTCCGGTACGCCCTTCGCCCAGGTCTCGTTTCTGGTTGTGGACGTGGAAACGACCGGCATCAGCGCATGGGCCGGCGATCGCGTGACCGAAGTGGCGGCAGTCGTCGTAAAGGGCGGAGTGGTGACCGAGGCGTTCTCGTCACTCGTGAATCCCGGCCGCTCGATTCCGTCGTTCATCACGGGCCTCACCGGCATCAGCGACGCGATGGTCCGGAATGCGCCGCGATTCGGCGAGATCGCCGGCGAACTCGCGTACCAGATGGTTGGCCGCGTGTTCGTCGCGCACAATGCGCGATTCGACTGGAATTTTCTCTCCGCAGAGTTTGATCGCGTCGCGAGCGCTCCGCTGAAATCGCTCACCGATCAGCAACTCTGCACCGTGCGACTCGCGCGGCGATTTCTTTCACACTTGCCGCGACGCAATCTCGATGCGGTCGCGCATCATTACGGTGTGGAGATCAACGGTCGGCACCGGGCGCTCGGCGACGCACGCGCGACGGCTCATGTTCTCGTCGGATTGCTGAAGGATGCGGAACGGAGCGGGCTTCACACGTGGGAAGCGCTCGACGAGGTTATGAGTCGGAGGACGAGCAGGGCGAGAAAGAAGAGGTCAGCGATGCCTCGGGGGACAGATGGGAGAGAGGGAGCTTGAGCGTTGAACAGATGAACGGCGAGTAAACACGTTTCTTGTTGGTTGGTTAACTACGGTGAACGAATTCGCAGTTACGAAATACCTCAGCTAACCAACCAACGAATAACGTTTCAACGCAGTCTCGGACTTTCCGTGGTACACAACCCAGAGATGGCCAAGTGACCCCTCCGCTCCCGCTCATCGAATCCCGCACTCTCGGTAAATTCCGCATCCACGCCCTGCAAGCCGGCGGGCAGAAGCTCGACGGCGGCGCAATGTTCGGTGTGGTGCCCAAGCCGCTCTGGGAACGCCGCATCCCCGCCGACGAACGCAATCGCATTCCGCTCGGTATGCGCTGCCTGTTGATCGAGCACGATATCGGACTCGTCCTGATCGACACCGGCGCCGGCAACAAGGAGAACGCGAAGTTCCACGACATCTACGGGCTCGAGAACTCCGGCGCGCTGAACGATGAAGGGGTCGCGCGCACGAATCTCGAGGACGCGATCGTCGCAGCGGGGCACCGCGCGAGCGACGTGACGCTCGTGATCAACACGCATTTGCATTTCGATCACGCGGGCGGCGACACTTTCATCGATTCAGCTGGCGCCGTGCGCGCCTCTTTTCCCAACGCGAAGTACGTGGTGCAGAAAGGCGAGCACCACTGGGCGACGCACACCAACGAGCGCACGGGGGCGAGCTACTTCACGCGCAACTGGGACCCGATCCTCGAGGCGGGCCGCTTTGATCTCATAGAAGGGAATCGTGAGATCGTGGCCGGCATCTCCGTGATGCTCACGCCGGGGCACGTGCCGTTTCACCAGTCGGTGCTGATCGACGGCGGCGGCGACATCGCCTGCTTCCTCGGCGACGTATGCCCGACTTCGGCGCATCTGCCGCTGCCCTGGATCATGGGGTACGACGTCGAGCCGCTCGTGACGATGGAATCAAAGCGATCGCTGCTGAAGCGGGCGGAGAGTGAGAAGTGGCTGCTGATGTTCGAGCACGATGCGAGCGTGGCATGGGGTAAGGTGCGCCAGGACGGGAAGTCGTACGGGATGATTCCTGAGAGCTAGGCGAGTCCGCCCTCTTCGAGCCCGCAACTACAGTCCCTCTGCTTCAGTTCCCCACGGATAAACTCCAGATCTCAGTGGGGAACCGAAGCAGTGGGATGATAGTTGTCACTTTGGCGAGGGTAGATTTTCTCTACGGCCCTTGCCTCAACTCTCTATCCTGCTTACTCTTACTGAACGTCGTAGATAAGAGGATCGGCCTGGCTTGCCGGTTCCACCCTCTGGCCTCTGACCTCACGGTCAACTGTGCTGCAGGAGTTCGCCGCAAAGATCTCACACGTGAGCAATCACGCTGTGCGGTCCTCGCATCGCGGACTCTCAAGAGAGGGTCCGCGATTTTCTTTTCCATCTTGGAGGACGACAGACATTCAGGACACCACAAAGCGGCCGCCGCGCGTGAACCGGCAGATCCGCATCAGTCCCGTCAGAGTCATTGCAGCGGACGGGGCTCAGCTCGGAATCATGGAAGTGGATGCCGCGCTTTCGGCGGCAGTGGAGCAGGGGCTCGATCTGGTTGAAGTCGCCCCGCTGGCGCGACCACCCGTTGTCCGGATCATGGACTACGGGAAGTACAAGTTCGAAATGGCAAAGCAGGCGAGGCAAGCGAAGAAAAAGCAGCACGTCATCCTGCTGAAAGAAGTGAAGTACCGGCCCGGAATCGAAACGCACGACTTCGACACGAAAACGCGTCATGCGCGCGAGTTCCTCCAGGACGGCAACAAAGTGAAAGTCACGCTGATGTTCCGCGGGCGGCAGATCGCCCATCCGGAGCTCGGGCGCGCGGTGGTGGCTCGGGTTGCCACGGCGCTGGCCGATGTCTCGAAGATCGAGACGGACGCGCGGCTCGAAGGGAAGGCTCTGACAATGATCCTAACGCCGAAATAGACGAGATCCGATATGCCGAAAATGAAAACTCATAAGGGCGCAAAAAAGCGTTTCTCCGTTACGTCCAAGGGGAAAGTGCGCCGCATGAAGGCTTACAAGAGCCACATTCTTACCAAGAAGACCTCAAAGCGGAAACGCCAGCTCCGTCGCCCCACGACGGTGAAGACCGTCGGCGATTCGAAGCGCATCAAGCGCCTGCTTCAGGCCTAAGGAGAACCCACTATGCCACGCGTACGATCGAATGTCGCGCGACTGAAGCGCAAAAAGCAGATCATGAAGGCGGCCCGCGGAAATTTCGGCGGCCGCAGCAAGCTCTGGAAGGCAGCGAAAGAAACCGTTGAACGCGGTTGGGTCTACGCGTACCGGGATCGCAAGAACAAGAAGCGCGAGTTTCGCAAACTGTGGATCCTGCGCATCAACGCCGCTGCGCATCAGCACGAGATGACCTACAGCGCGCTCATGCACGGTCTCAAGAAGGCCGGAATCGAGATCGACCGAAAGATTCTTTCGGATATCGCGATTCAGGATGCTGATACGTTCGCGGAGCTCGCAGCGAAGGCCAAGTCGGCTCTCGCCGCGGCATGACAGCGATCGAAGACCGAAGTCCGAAAACCGATAACTAGCGGTTCCTCGGACTTTGGTCTTCGGACTTCGGTCCTCCATTGACGCTAGACGAATTTCAAAAGGCATGCGAGTCGCTCGCCGCGGACGGTCCTGCGTTGATCAGCGCAGTGGCCGACCTCGGCGCGTGGGGTGATTTGCGCAATGCGCTCGTGGGCCGCACCAGCGGCCGACTCACCGACATCATGAGCGCGCTCGGCTCGCTTCCTAAAGAAGACCGTCGTGCCGCGGGACAACTCGCGAACGCCACGAAGATCACAATCGAGGAGATGCTCGAGAAGCGCCGCGCGGAACTCGCCGGCGCGGCGAAGACCATCTCGCTCAGAGATCCAACCATGCCCGCGCGTGCATCATGGCGCGGCTCGGTGCACCCGGTCTCGCTCGTGATCGATGAGATCAGCGAAATTTTCCGCGAACTCGGATTCTCGATCGCGCTCGGGCCCGAAGCCGAGACCGAGTGGTACAACTTTCAGGCGCTGAACTTTCCCGCGGATCATCCCGCGATGGAGCTGCACGACACGCTCTATCTCGAGGGCGGTGGCTTGCTGCGCACGCACACCTCGCCGGTACAGATCCGCACGCTGCAAAAGTATCCGCCGCCGGTTCGCATTCTCGCACCGGGCAACGTGTACCGCCGCGATTTCTTCGACGCGACGCACTCGCCGATGTTCGCGCAGATCGAGGGGCTCGCCATCGACGAAGGAATCAGCTTCGCCGATCTCAAGGCGACGCTCACGCATTTTGCAAAGCGTTTCTACGGCGCCTCACTGCGCACGCGGTTCCGCCCGTCGTTCTTCCCGTTCACCGAGCCGTCGGCCGAGATGGACGTCGAGGTCGATCTTGGTGATGGGCGCGGGCTGCGCTGGGTCGAGATCATGGGCTGCGGCCTCGTGCATCCCGCGGTGCTCGAGAACACAGGCGTCGACAGCGAGAAGTACACGGGCTGGGCGTTCGGCATGGGACCGGGCCGCATCGCGCAGTCGCGCTACGGCATTCCGGATTGCCGAGTGATGTTCGATTCAGACATGCGCTTTCTCGGTCAGTTCAGGGTTTGAGGACGAGATGAACATTTCGCACGAGTGGCTCAGGCAGTTCGTGCCGCATTCGCTCTCGCCGCAGGCGGTGGGAGAGTTGCTCTCCGATCACGCCGTCACGCTCGACGGCGTCGCTCCGCTGCGCACGGATCTCGTGCCGTTTGTCGTTGCGCGCGTGATCGAGAGCGAAAAGATCCCCGAGACGAAACTCTCGTTCAATAAAGTTGACGATGGTTCCGGGACGCTGCTCGAAGTCGTGTGCGGCGCGCCGAACGTCACGGTGGGGGCGCTCTACCCGTTCGCGCGCACCGGCACGATCATGCCGGCCGGCCTCACCATCGAGAAACGAAAGATTCGCGGCTTCACCTCGAACGGGATGCTCTGTTCGGCGCGCGAACTCGGGCTCGGTGAGGATCACGACGGCATTCTCGCGCTGACGATTGATGTGCCGCCCGGAACGCCGCTTCTCACGGCAATGCCGATCGGCGACACGCAGCTCGATCTCGACGTTTTGCCGAATCGGCCCGACTTGCTCTCGCATCGCGGCATGGCGCGCGAAGTGAGCGCGTTGACGGGAATATTGCTGACAACGCCACAGGAACTCGCGGGTTCATTCACGCTTCCACCCGCGACGACCAGCGGCAAAGTTGCGGTTTCCCACGGCGTCTCCGCGAGCGTCGAGGATTCTGCAGGTGCGCCCCGATACATCGCAGTTGTAATTCGTGGCGTGAAAGTCGGCGAGAGTCCGGCGTGGCTGAAGGCGCGCGTCGAGTCCACCGGCAGCCGCTCGATCAGCAACGTCGTCGACGCGACCAACTACATCCTGCATGGACTCGGCCAGCCCGTGCACGCATTCGATCTGTCGAAGCTCGCGAAGAGCGCGATCGTCGTGCGCAAAGCGAAGGCCGGCGAGAAGCTCGTGACGCTCGATGGAGTCGAACGAAAGCTCGAGCCGTGGATGACGATCATCGCCGACGGCGAGAATGCCACGGCACTCGCCGGTGTCATGGGCGGGAAGGGAAGCGAAGTCACGGAGAGCACGACCGACATTTTACTTGAGATTGCGCACTTCAATCCGCGCGACGTTCGCAAAGTTCGCAAAGCGCTCGGACTCTCCACCGACGCGAGTTATCGCTTCGAGCGCGGGGTGGACGGTGGCGCGACTTCCGAAATCGCAGAGTTTGCTGCGCGACTGATTTTGTCGGTGGCCGGCGGAACGATCGAGTCCGTGATCGACGTGGGCGATGCGCCGCCGGCGCCTGCGTCCGTGCGACTGCGGCCGACGCGCGTCGATCAGTTGCTCGGCGTGCACGTCGCCGAGGAAGAGATCGAGCGATTGCTCGCGTCGGTGGGGTTCGTGGTCGAGCCCGGCGCGGATCGCGCGTATACCGTCACGCCGCCGACTTGGCGTCACGATGTGCTGCACGAAGTAGATCTCGTCGAGGAAATCGCGCGCCTGCGCGGATACGACAAGCTGCCGGATGAATTGCGCTCGTATCGAATCGGGACGGTGCCCGATGCTCCGCTTCACCTCACGCAGCGGCGCGTTCGCGACGCGCTGGTCGCTGCGGGGCTCGCCGAGGCACGGCCGATGCCCTTCACGAAGGGTGACAACACGCCGCACGCGCGCGTTGCCAACCCGCTCGCAGAAGACGAGCCGTATCTGCGCACTTCACTTCTCGACACTCTC
>JANYIJ010000133.1 GCA_025362095.1 Gemmatimonadota bacterium
TGCTCACGGAGAAAACGACCAGTACGCGAGTCACTCGCGACACGGTCCCGGAGAACGTCGACGCCGCCGTGCTCAAGGCCTTGTCGAAACTTCCGGCGGATCGCTTCGCGAGCGCGGCGGAGTTCGTCGCGGCGCTTAAAAATCCTGTTGCCGACAGCGCGGCGAGCACGACAGCACGCAGGGGAGCTATGCCGGTGCGAGATCGCGCGTTCGCGCATCGCGCCCGCGCCGCACTGCCCTGGCTCGTCGCGGCCGTGGGCGTCGCGTTCGGCCTATTGGGAACCTTCGGACTTATCAGTCCTTCCGCCCCTCGCTCGTCGCCCGTCGTGCGTTTCAACCTCTCCCTCCCCGCCGCCGTCGGCTACGGCGCCATCGGCTCCGCGCTCGCGCTGTCGCCCGATGGCACAGAGATGGTCGTCGGCTCGCTATCGCAGCGATCGATCGGCCTCTTCGTGCGCAAGTTGGACGATCCGCAGCTCATCCATCTCGCCGGGACCGAGGGCGCGGCCGTGTCCGTCGCGTATTCGCCGGATGGCCTGTCGATCGCGTTCGTGAAGGGCGGAGCGCTCATGAGGATCCCGCACAGTGGCGGCGCCGCGACGACGCTTGCGCAGGGAGTTTCGGCGATCTCAGGACTGGCATGGGGCGACGGCGACCAGATCGTATTCACCAAGACGACCGCCGGTCTCCGTTCGACCGGCCTGTGGATCGTCTCCGCCTCGGGCGGGGAGTCGCGACGGCTCACGACGATGGACTCGACCATTGAACTCGCGCACACCGCGCCGGCGTTCTTGCCCGGCGGCCGTACAGTGCTGTTCACGACAACGCTCATCACCGCGCAGGACGGCCGTAGCGCGGTGCTCAGCGCCGTGACGCTCGACGGAAAGGTGACGCGTCTCCCGCTCGGCGGAAATTCGCCGCAGTACACGGATGACGGCCACCTCGTGTATTTCGATCTCCTCGGCACGGTGCTGAGTGTTCCGTTCGACGCGCGCGCCGTGCGCGTGACCGGCACGCCGGTTCCGCTCGTGCAGGGTATCGCGGTCCGCAACGGGCGCAGCGGCGCATGGGCGATGTCGCGCAACGGGACGTTCGTGTACTACACCGGCACCTCGATGTCGACGCTGGTTTCTATTGATCGAACCGGGGCCGCGACGCCGCTGTATCCCGAAACGCGCGGCTTCCGGCGCCCGCGTGTGTCGCCCGATGGACAGCGCGTGGTGGTGGAGATCGGCACCGGCGGCACGGCGGGGTCGGGAAGCGCGGTGGATTTGTGGATGATCGAGCGCTCTTCAGGAACGATGAGCCGGTTCACGTTCGGACCAGCGAGTTCAGATCCACTCTGGACGCGCGACGGAAAGCGCGTGGCATTCGCGCGCGCGGAGCCGTCGGGGGTGGGTGCGGATTTGTGGTGGCAGCCCGCTGACCAGAGCGGGAAGGCGGAGCCGCTGTACGAAGGGCCCGGGTCACAATGGCCGTATGCGTTTACGCCGGATGGCAAGACGCTTGTGTTCAATCAGAACGCCGGGGCCGGACTGCAGGGAATATTCAAGATGAACGTCGGCGAGAAGACGATCACCAAGCTGTTCGAATCGGACTTCTCGGCGCGGCTGCCGGATATGTCACCAGATGGGAAATGGATCACGTACGCATCGAACGAGTCGGGAAAGTATGAGACGTACGTGCGGCCGTTCCCAGGGCCGGGCGGAAAGTGGGCCGTGTCGGCGAACGGCGGCGACGAGCCGCTGTGGAGTCCGAGCGGCAAGGAGATTTTTTATCGCGACGGCGCGAATGTGGTCGTGGCGACAGTTAGTACGTCGCCGACGTTCTCGGTGATCTCAAGGAAGGCGTTGTTCGAGGACAAATATGAAAGCGCGGGGACGCAGGATTGGCATGTGTTTCCGGATGGGAATCACTTCGCGATGGTGAAGCCGGTGCAGAGCGATCAACAGTTGGTCGTGACGCTCAATGCCTTGGCGGCGGTGAAGGGAGCGAAGAAGTAGCAGTTCAGCTCACAGTTCGAGCCTTAAGCTCCCAGCTCAATGCTTGGCAGTGTCAGAGCTCGTTCTTCAAAGCTCGCCTTTCAAAGCTCTGAGCTTCGAAGGGCGAGCTTTGACAATGCTAAGCAATGAGCCCGGAGCTTGAAGCTCGAACCGTGAGCCAACTACCTAGATCGGGATGGGGTCACTAATGCCCCGGTCGCGTCCACGCGTAGATGGCGAGGAGGATGTTGACCCAAATCATGAAAATCATCGCCGGCGACCAGTTGTCGAGCAGCCGAATCCCGCGCTCGGAACGCGCTGATAGCAGTCCCATTCGTGACCGCCGCAGCTCCGATTGCAATTCCATCTGCGCGTGCCACAGTTCGGAGCGCAACTCCATTCGTGTGCGCCACAGCTGGGATCGCAGTTCGTCGATCTCCTGCGATTGAGCCGCAATACGATCGTTCGACTCCCGAACGGCCACTAGGTACTGCTGTTCCATGGCGGCGAGCGTCTCCGGCGTTGGAGGGTTTCCGAACGGTACTCTCGGCGGCGAACACATTCAACTCGGCGTTTGGCAGAACTTGGGGTTCGCCCACAACTGTCATCATTTCATTGCGCGTGCCGGCCGGAGACTACGCGCGCGCATCCGACTGGAGCGCGAGAACATCATGGAACGCGCCCCACTCGTCGACACCCGCTGACTCGGGAATCGGCGTGTGAATCCCGAGTGCGCGCGCGAGCAAGTCTCGTCGCGGCGTCATGACATTCCGAAATGCGACGCCGAGCGCATATTCGCTCACCCTGCGACTCGTCACCGCTCGATGCTCGCACCTGATGGCGGCGCACGCGTAGCCGACGCGCTCGCTCCAGTGTTGCCACGATGCCAGGCGTGATTGTCCACCGAGCACCGTCGCCCACTCCTGCGGCATGATGAAATACTCGGCAGCCGACGGGCCGTCCCACTTTCGCACGAAACCCGCGTCATGCAAATCGCGGAGCGCGCGGAATACAGGCGGAGTGGTGTAGCTGAG
>JANYIJ010000152.1 GCA_025362095.1 Gemmatimonadota bacterium
GAATCGCGAGGGGGGACTGGCGAGCGAATCGCGAGCGGGGACTGGCGAGCGTCTGGCGAATCGCGAGTCGCGACACTCTCGCCAATGACGACTCGCCATTCGCCGCCTTGCAGCAATCCTCGGATCACTACGGCGAATCGCGAGGGGGGACTGGCGAGCGAATCGCGAGCGGGGACTGGCGAGCGTCTGGCGAATCGCGAGTCGCGACACTCTCGCCAATGACGACTCGCCATTCGCCGTAGTTCACGCAGAGCCAATGTCCCATCCCTGCTCGAGATCTGCCTTCGAGTACGCCTTGAACGCCGTCAGCGTCGTTGTGCGAACCAGCCCCGGCACCAGCGGAAATTTTTCCGTGACGATTGCCGCGATGTCCTCGTACTTCGGGACCTTTACGAGCACCACCAGATCCCACTCGCCCGACACCGAGTAGACATCCGTTACGCCGTCAATCGCGGCGATGTGCTTGGCGCACTGCGGAATGAGCCGCGGCTCGGCTCTCACGAGGACGATGGTCGTAATCATTGGGCCGTGGGGAACGGGGGCACGTTGAGCAGCCAGACGCCGGCGATGTGGTTCGATTCGTCGACGTCGAAGATCAAATCCTGTGCAATTCGCGCGGCGCGAACCTGTCGCACGGCGCCGAAACGAAAATGTATCGTACGCTCCGCGGCGTCGGCATCTGCCACGAGGCGCGTGTCGATCTCGAGCGCGGCGATGCCGGGTTGCGACGGCCGCGACGGAATCGTGAGCAAACTCGGGCCCGCGTCAGCCGGCGGAGCCAGCGCGGCGACCTTGCGCACGTCGGGCCACACCGCGACCTCCACGCCGGCGATCCGCCCGCCGCTCACGTCGAAGATCAGCCACGAACCATCCGCTCCTTCGATCTCGACGGAGCCGGACATTCCCTGCCCTTTTCCACCGTTATTGAGCGTAGCGGTGAGGATGTCGGTGTCCGCGTCCCACCGATATTCCACAGCAGGGAGCTGGCCTGCCTCGGGCTCGACGTGTACCGCGATCTCCACTGGACGCTCTCCGGTTCGGTCTTACACGAGATCGCGAAACGCCGCTACCAGCCTCCGCATTGCTTCTTCTACCTGCGCCTGATCCGCCGCGTACGACACGCGCACCCAATCCGGCGTGTAGAACGCGGACCCTGGCACGATCGCAACGCCGGACTTCTCGAGCAGATGCGCGGCGAACGCGGCGCCGGCATCCACCGTGGTCCCGGCGCCCGGTGCGCAAAGATACAGATAAAAGGCCCCATCTGGAGCGAGCACGTTGATTCGTGGCTCGGTTCGCAGGATCGCGAGCGCCGCGTCGCGGCGCTTCTCGAACTGCGCAACCATCGAACTGACCGCCGCGTCGGCGTCTTCGCGCATCGTGAGCGCCGCGAGCGCCGCGTGCTGGCTGACCGTTGCGGCGTTCGACGTCGTGTGCGACTGAAACGCCGTCATCGCCGCTGCGAGTTTCGGCGTGGTAATCGACCAGCCGATCCGCCACCCTGTCATCGCGTACGCTTTCGCGACGCCGTTGATCACGACGAGCCGGTCGCGCGACGGCGCCTCGTCGAGCGACGAGGTGGCCGCTTTGCCGTACGCGATGCGCAAATAAATTTCATCGCTCAACACCCACCAGCCGCGCTCGTGTGCGAGCGTCAGGATCGCGCGCAACTCGTCCGGCGAATACACCGATCCCGTCGGATTCGAGGGCGAGTTCAGCATGAGACCCTTCGTGCGCGGAGTCGCGGCCGCTTCGAGCATTGCCACGCTGACCTTGAATCCGCGGTCGGGATTGCCCGTCACCGGAACCGCCGTCGCGCGCGCGAGCGAAACCATCTCGTAGTAGCTCGTCCACGCCGGCGTGGGAACGAGCACTTCGTCGCCCGGACCGAAAAGCGTAAAGCACGCGTTGAAGAGCGACTGCTTCGATCCGGTCGAAACAACGACGCCCGCAGCCGTCACTTTCTCGCTCCCCTTCCACGCCCGATTCGCCTCTGCGGCGATCGCCTCGCGGAGAGGCAGGATCCCGTCGACGGCGGTGTACTTGGTCGCGCCTGCGTCGATCGCGCGCTGCGCCGCGACCTTTATGAAGGCGGGCGTGTCGAAATCGGGCTCGCCTGCCCCCAGATCGATGATCTCGCGCCCCGCCGCCTTCAGAGCCTTCGCCTTCTGCGACACGGCAATCGTCGCCGATTCCCTGAGCTGGGCGACGTTGGCGGAGGGCTTAAACTCGGAGCCGGGCGTCATCGGTCTGCGGCGCTCGTGAATTGGGGTGGAATCCTTCGCGCAGACGTGCGCGTACGCTAGATTTCGGTCGCGAAGGAACGTTATCCACGCGGCGCACGTCGCGCCATTGACAATAGAGGCTGCAGTGACCGAGACCGAGCGCGAAACGGCAGGAGCCGTGCGCAGCGCCCACGTGGCGCACTTTTTTTCCCCCGACTGGACTCAGACCGCGCAACGCGCGACGGGGGCGCTCGAACGTTCGGATCGCGAACTCGCGGCCCCGCAACTCATCGTCACTGTTCCCGATTCGGTTTCGGCGATTGCGCTCGCGCGTGAACTGCGCGCGCTTCCCGCCACTGTCGGCCTTCGCGTCGTGCCCGTTACAAATGCGACGCGCGGCGCACGACTGATCAAGTCGGCTCCTCCGCAGGTCGTCGTCGGAACGCCCGCGGTGCTGGCAGAGCTGCTCGCCGCCTCCGCGCTGAAGCTGGCTGACGTTCACACGCTGCTGCTCGCGGCCGCCGATGAATACGATGCACAGGCCGAACCGCTTGGCGCGCTGATGGCCGAGCTGCCGCGCGGCAGCGCGCGAATTCTCACGGCGTCGGCGCCCACGCAGCTCGTGGAGAATCTCCTCGAGCGCTACCTGCACAAGGCGCGGCGTGTCGCCGTGCCGGTGGTCCCGCCGATTCCGATCGCGCCGGGAACTCCGCCGACGCTCTACGTGCGCACCGTTACGTCCGCGAGCACGCTCGCCCCGCTCGGCGAGCTGTTCGACGACATCGACCCGCCGTCCGCGGCGATCGTCGTCGCTGACTCGCGCGGCGAAGGACAGGCGCGCAGCGCGCTCGAGGCGCTCGGATACCCCGCAGATTCGGAGCTCATCACGGTCTCCCGCGGCGCCGTCGCGCTGCACACGGCGCTCGTGGTGTTTGTGGGGCTGCCGGAAGCCGACTCGCTGACCGCCGCACTGAGCGCGCATCCGGCGCGGCTCGTCGCGCTGATTTCCTCGCGACAGCTGGAGGCGCTGCGCCAGCTCACGAAGGGTGTGGTGTTGATGCCGTACGAGCGTTCGCGCGCCGCGCGTGCAGCCCGTGAACGCGAAGAGAACAACCGCAACGCGCTGCGTGCGGTGCTCGCGCTCGGACTTCCCGCCCGCGAGATCGTCGCACTCGAGCCGCTGCTCGCCGAGCACGATGGTTTGGCAATTGCTGGCGCCGCGCTGCGCATGTATGAACGCGCCGCTGAGGAAGCGGCCACCGCGCGGCTCGCGGGCCGCGAAGAATTGCGCGCCGAGTTGAAGGCCGCGCGCGCTGAACCCAAGAGTGCCGACGCGGCGCCGGACTCGCGTTCGCCCCGCAGCTTCGATCGCGACAAACCGCGCGGCGAACGCTCACGCAGCGGGCCGCCGCAGGATCGCGAGCGATCGTTCGGAGGACCGCCACGCGGAGAGCGCTCGTTCGGCGGACCGCCGCGCGGCGAACGCACATTTGGCGGGCCGCCGCGCGGAGAGCGTCCGCCGGCGAAGTCTGGCGATCGCCCCTTCACGCGCGGGGCGCGTGTGGATCGCGGTCCGTCGAATTCCTCGCGCAGCTCGGGGCCGCCATCGCGCGGACCCAAGCGCGATGACAAGGGCCGTCCACCGCGGAGAGAAAAATGACAAGCGGCTCGTTTCAGCTGAATGGCGGCTGGATCGAGGTGATCGCCGGCGTGATGTTCAGCGGGAAATCCGAGGAACTCATTCGCCGCGTGCGCCGATCGCTGATCGCGAGGAAGCGGGTGCAGGTGTTCAAGTCACACTTGGACAATCGCTACAGCGGCGTGTACACCGTTGGATCGCACGACGGGCGTACGGTCGAGGCGGTTCCGGTTGACTCCACCGAACAAATTGCGCTCCGGCTCGACCCGATGGCGCAAGTCATTGCCGTCGACGAGGCGCAGTTCTTGGACATCGGCATCGTCGCGCTCGCGAACTCGCTCGCGAATCGCGGGCGGCGCGTGATTCTCGCAGGCACCGACACGGATTTCCGCGGTGAGCCGTTCGGTCCGATGCCGCAGCTGATGTGCGTGGCCGAGGTCGTCGACAAACTGCACGCGATTTGCGTGATGTGCGGCGCGCCGGCCACCCGCAACCAGCGTCTGATTGACGGGAAGCCGGCGCGCTACGATTCACCGCAGGTGATGGTCGGCGGCGCAGAGGCGTACGAGGCGCGTTGCAGAAACTGCCATAAGATTTTGCCGGCGGAGGAGAGCGGGACGCTTCCGCTGTTCTGAGCGCAACTACGGCGAATCGCGAGTCGTAATTGGCGAGAGCGTGGCGACTCGCAAGTCGCCACGCTCTCGCCAATACCCACTCACCATTCGCCGTAGCTAACAGTTTTTGTTGAGAATCGCCTCAACGTACGTTAGTGCGTATGTCCCCGCAGCGATTCGAAGAAGTACTTCACCTTCTGCCAGCTATCGACTAGCGTCGGATCGATCTCGTAGTACTTATTGTCGAGATAGCGCCCGGTTGCCGGGAAGAACGGTGGTCGCTGGTTGGTCTTCTGGCATGGGTCGACCGCGCGGTTCTCGCGGTAACCCGTGACATTGTCGAGGTAGGTCACCGAGATGTACTGCTCGATGACACCGCCGATCTGGTTGATGCAGCCGCCGGACTGCGTGAACGCGCCGCAAATCGCAGACGGCGACACCGGCCCCAGCGGCGACGTGGTCGGATAGTTGTAGCCGTCTTCGATGCCCACCGTGCCGTTCAGGGCCATCGCCACCGCGTGGAGCTGGAAGTTTGGCGTGCCGAGCCACTGCGCGGCTCCACCTGCCGGCAGAATGCGCGGCCGCTGGAGGGCGTTATTCGACGCGAGCACGTTCCGCCCAGCGATGATGCCGAGGAAGTTTCGGCACAGGTTCGTGGACGCGTTTGGAACTTGGTCGTACACGAGCGGCGCAATGACGTTGACGTCCTTGGTGGCGTCCGACTCGTAGAACGTGATGTATCCGCGGAGCGTGTCGCTGAGGAATACCGGGCCCGTCGTCGCGTTGACGACGCCCTTCGAGCTCATGTTGTACGGAATCCAGAGCGGCCAGAGATACGGCTTTTCGACGGCCTGCAGAACTCCCGCCGCGATCGCGGGAAGTGCGGCGCCGGCGTAGGTTCGCCACGCTCCGAGCGCTATTTGGAATCCAGTGCCGTTCGACTGGGTACACCGTCCCGTCGTGTGTATGCCCAGCCAGGCGCAGCGCATCGGGGTTGCGGTGAACGTCGAGTCCATTCCGCCGTACTGCTTCGACGCGACGCATGCGGCGCCCGTCGAACCCCATCCATACACGACGACGTTCGTCGCTGTCGAGGGCAGGCAGGTCACGGCCACCACGTTGCGCTCGGAGAGCATCAACTGCGGACTGCCAGGCGGGAAGCAGCGCGAGTTCCCCACGCCGTAGCCGAGAACCTTCGTGTACACCGCCAGCGGCGGGAGACTGTCGTTCGTCCACGCCCCCTGCGACGACATCGCGAGCGTATCGGCCGTCGTGATGGCCGCATTGCCCACAGGTGTGGTCCCCGCTTTGACGCGGGTGCGAACCCACTGCTCGCGGAAACGCGCGAGCGGGAAAAACTCATTGTGCGCCGCGGCGAACGTCGGCCCGCCTGCCACCGCGGTTCCCGACGCGAAACGCACCAGCAGCCCGCACTGGTTCATCAGCGTGATGTTGTTCCTGACAGCGGCGGTCATAGACGTCGCGGCGATGTCGACGCGAATCGCTGACGTGTCGATTCCGTCCGCGATGTCGAAAATCATCATCATCCCTTCG
>JANYIJ010000153.1 GCA_025362095.1 Gemmatimonadota bacterium
TGCCCGTTGTGTCCGTGAGCCCCTTGCCCACCCAGCCGGACGAGTTGCCCAGCCCCTGCGGAAATCTCGCCGACTTGGAGTTGAGCATCAGCCGCGCCGATTCGCACGCACTCGCGGCCAGCACGACGACGCGCGCCTTCACGTGCTTGTCCAGGCCAGTGCGCTTGTCCACGTACGTGACGCCCGTCGCAAGACCATCCTTGCCGACGGTGACTTCGCGCGCCATCGCGTTCGTGATGAGCGTGAGGCGTCCCGTCTTCAGCGCCGGTCCGATGAGGACGTCCGGGCTGGAGAAGTTCGCCTTCACCGAGCAGCCGCGGTTGCACTGGCCGCAGTAGTGGCAGGCATCGCGTCCGTTGAGCGGCTTGGTCAGGATCGAAAGGCGTGACGGGATGCAGGTGACGCCGAGCTTGTCCGCCGCCTCCTTCACCAGCAGTTCGCGGCAGCGCGGACGCGGCGCGGGAAGAAAATCGCCGTCGGGGTGGTTGCGCATGCCCTCTTTGGAGCCGAACACGCCGATCAGGCGGTCCACCTTGTCGTAGTACGGCGCGATGTCGTCGTAGGAGATCGGCCAATCGTCGCCGAGGCCGTCCCGGGCCTTCGCCTTGAAATCGTCGGGGCCGAACCGGAGCGAGATGCGTCCCCAGTGATTCGTGCGTCCGCCGAGCATTCGCGCGCGCCACCAATCGAACTTGGTTCCCTCGGCCTTCGTATATGGCTCCCCGTCGAGCTCCCACCCGCCGATGCAGGCGTCGAATTCACCGAACGGCCGCTCCTTCGTGCTGGCTCCGCGCCGCGGCGATTGATACGGCCATTTCATCATGGCCGAATCCTTCGCGTTGTCCCAAGGCCCGCCGGCCTCGAGGAGCAGGACATTTGCGCCGGCCTTGGTGAGCACGTGAGCCGCCATGCCACCGCCTGCACCGGATCCGACGATGACGACGTCGTGAATGAGACGCTTCGGAGCGATCATATTTTAGAACGAAAGATTGTGAAGAAAGTTGTAGCTCGCGGTGATGCTTGCCACGGCATCGCCAGGTTGGTCGTGCTCGACGAACACGTGCTCGATGCCGGCCTTCTTTCGCTGCGAGAAAATCTTCTTCCAGTCGATCACGCCGGCGCCGACATCGCGCATCGCCACCTCGGGCGCGGCACTCGCGTCCTTTGCGTGCACCATGCGAAACCGGCCAGGAAACTTCTCAATAAGCGCGAGCGGGTCACCGCCGCCTTGCGTGACCCAGTAGACATCCATCTCGAAATCAACGAGAGCCGGATCTGTTTCCGCGAGCAGCAGCTCGAGTGGAACAACTCCCTCGACCGCCTTGAACTCGACGTTATGGTTGTGATATCCATAGCGGAGTCCGGCGTCCTTCGCGCGTTTGCCGGCGGCATTGAAGCGTTGCGCAAGTTCTTTCAGCGATGCGACGCTCTGGAAGAACCGCCCCGGCACCGAGGCGACCACAAGCCACTTATGTCCGATCGTCTTCGCAGCGGCGGAAGTGGCGTCGAATCCGGCCTCGACGGCATCGAGACCGACATGGCATGAGGGCGAGGTCAGCTTGAGTTTGTCGAGCGTCGCGCGCAACGCTGCCGGCTCGCGATTGAAGTAGCCGGCGAACTCGACTTCGCGGTAGCCGATCGCCGCGACCTTGGCGAGCGTGTCCTCGACCGTCCCGGCGTCCCTCGACAACATCGACCGAACCGTATAGAGCTGCAGGCCAATCGCGTCGAGTTTCGCGGACCGAATTCCGGGCATTCCGGCGAGAAGCTCGCGAGGGATCGCAGCGGCTGCAGAGGCTGCGCCCAGCGTCTGAAGAAAAGTGCGACGGCTTGTCATTTGAGAGAGTTTCGCCCTCTGAGCGGCCGTGCGCAATGGCAGAAAACTCCTGCTACAGCTTCTGGTGCATCTTGAAAAAGTTCCTAGCCGGGCCGCCACCCTTGTGAGTGGCTGCGGACGAATTACGGCGCGGCGTCCAGCTTCAGCAACGCGTTCAGCAGGACGTTCGCGCCGTTGGTGATGTCTTGCGGCTTTGAATACTCGTTCGGCGCGTGACTGATGCCGCCAACACTGGGAACGAAAATCATCCCAACGGGACCGATTTGCGCGACATCCTGCGCGTCGTGGCCCGCGCCGCTCGGCATCGTCTTGTGCGTGAGACCCAAGTCGGCGGCAGCTGCCGCGATCATCGCGCGAATGGCGGGAGCCGTCGGCGCCGGGACGTTGTCGAGCACCTGCTTGAACGCGAACGTCGTGCCATTCATCGCGCCGATCTTTTTCGCCTCGGCTTCGATCTTCAGGAACATCGCGTCGATCTTCTTTGCGTCGAGATCGCGCACCTCGAGGGTGCACTCGACTTTTCCCGGCACGACATTCGGCGTGTTCGGAAACACCGCAAGCTTTCCGACCGTTCCAACTTGCCGGCCGGGCTCGCTCGTGATGACGCGATTCACCGCGTCTACAAACCGCGCCGCCGCGAGCATCGCATCGTGGCGGTCGGCCATCGCGGTGGTCCCCGCGTGATTCTGGAATCCTGTCACGGTAACATCCCAGCGATGGATGCCGACGATTCCCTCGACGACTCCGATGTCGAGATGCTCCTTTTCGAGTACGCCGCCCTGCTCGATGTGCAGCTCGAGATATGCGGCGATACTCCCCTTTGCGCGCCGCGTGCGCTCGAGGTGATCGGGATCGCCGCCGAGAAACGCGATGCCCTCACGAACGGACCGGCCGCTGCTGTTGGTGATGGCGAAGTCTGACTCGCCGAGCACGGCGGTCGCGGCGTGACTCCCCCACAGTCCGCCCTCCTCGTTCTGCCAGATCACGACTTCGAGCGGATGCCGCGTGGTGACGTGCTGCTCGGAAAGTGTCTGCGCCACTTCAATCGCGCCCAGCGAACCGACGTCGCCGTCGAAGTTGCCGCCGAACGGGACGGAATCGGTGTGCGAGCCGAACAGGATCGGCTTGAGCGAAGCATCGCTTCCCGCCCGCTTGCCTACGAGGTTGCCAGCCGCGTCCACCGAGACGTCGAGCTTCGCGTCGCGCATGAGCTGCATGAGGAACGGGCGCGAGGCTTTGTCGGCATCATTGTAGGCAACGCGCGACACGCCGCCCTGCGGGTTCTTGCCGAATTCGGAGAGTTTCGTGAGGTGGTCATTCAGGCGCGCGCCGTTGACCTTCAGCGGAGCGGTGCGTGCCGTGCCGGCAGCGCGAACAGGCTGTGGCAGTGGTAGCGCCGCTGCCGCGCTGGCGGCGAGCATCGAACGCGTAAACTCTCTGCGTTTCATTTCAGTTCCCGGTTGGTCGTTGATTCTCTGATGAAGAAAAACTTACGCTACGGCGTCTGCGGCCACACGGTGAAATCGCGGCGAATCGTGCGAACGAAGCGGCCGCGCATCGCTTGGACGACGGAATCGAGCTCCACGAGTTGCGCGTGCGTCATGTCGTGCTCGTGCTCGTTTGGCTGGTCCACAGTGCCGACGGGATAGTCGACGCCCGGCGTGCGCGTGTTCTCGACGTGCGCGCCGAGAAAATGCGATACGCGGTGGGCGGTGGCGAAGCTCAGCAAGCGTGCGACACTCAGCGCGTACGCGGCAGTGTCGCGGACGTAGAGACGGCCAGGATAGAACGTATCGCCCGTGAGCAGCACGCCCGTGCGCCGGTCGTACACGGCGATGCTCGCGGGCTGGTGACCGGGGATCGCGACGATGTCGAGCACGCGACCCCCAAGGTCGATTGTGCCCTGGTCTTGCGGCCAGTGCGTGATGCCGAAGAACGCGCGCACCGCTGCGCTGTCGCGGCCCACGAGCACGGTGTTCGCTCGGCCGACGAACTGCGTGTCACCCGCGATGTGATCACCATGCGCATGGCTGTGCGCGACGATCAGTTGAATGGTGGAGACGCCGCGCCGTCGCGCTGCTGCGCGAACGAGCGAGTCAATCGGAGTCACGACATCAACCTTGCCCGCGCCGGTGTCGATGAGCAGCGCGCGCTCGGTGCCGACGATCAGATAGATGAACGGCTTCTCGTAGTTCTTGCACGCGGCCTGACGGAGAATGAACAGGCCGTCGTTGTACGCCTGCACGTTGAAGTCGGCGCGTCCAGCGCAGTCACGCCCGCCGGCGTACCAAATGGACGGCACCGCGCCGGCTTGAAGCGCGGGTTGCGGTGATGCGGCGGGTTTTGCGCAGGCGGCGGACACGGCGACGACTGCGGCAAGTCTGCCCCGCGAAAGCGCGTGAATGAGCTGCAGCGACGAACTCGGTGTCGCCGTCAGGCGGCCGGCCTCCCGCAGGGCGCGACGAGGTAGAACACGTCGGTGCGCACCTTCGCGGGATCATCGCCCATGTGGCCGTAGATCTCCCAGCTGGCTCCAACCGCGCTGTAGTGATTCGCCGAGCACCACTGACGGATTGCATCGTGCGCAGCGTGCAGCGCGCGGTAGTCACCCCAATGCGTTGCGGTCACGGCCGTTCCGGAGGGCGTTGCCAAAAGAACCACGTCACCGCTTCCGGCTGCGCTCGCTGAAACTTCGACGCCGACCTCCATATCGATCTTGCCGTTGAGATAGACGGCAACGTTGCGGCCGCGCGGTGTGATGTCGTTCTTGCGGATGAAGTCCCATACGACGCCGCACGACTCGGGTACCACTTTCGAGAGTTGCGATTGCGGCGCGCTGCGGCGCACAGCCAAGAGCGGCGTGGCTGGCACGTTCGTCAGCTTCACATCGTATGCCATCGTCGGTTCCGAAGTCTGGAGTGAACCCGCGAGCTACGGCGCAACCCGCTTAGGTGCGGGCCGCAGCAGAAGATCCTGAAAGTCAAACGAAAAATCCACCTCCGGCGACGCCGGAGCCATCTTCAGTACATCGACAGTGCCGTCGGGATTGAGCGAGAAAGTCGCATAAGCGTCCGCGCGCAATTCGCGGTCACGCCACCGAACCAGAAAAGTGTCGTGCTGCCAGTGCACGAGATCGCCGACGAGCTGCGGAGTATGGCCAAAGCGGATCACGAGCTTTCCACTCTCGAGCCCTAGCGTGACGTCACCATACCAGGCGTCCTCGTAGCGGCCCGCGTATTTCGCGAGTGCCAGCGA
>JANYIJ010000183.1 GCA_025362095.1 Gemmatimonadota bacterium
GGAGCGAGACGGCGGCGCTTGTGCCGCGCCAGACCACGCTGCGATACCCCGAGGCGATGACGCATCTCACGCGCGCACTCGGCGCGGCACACACGGGCGCGCTCGCGCTTGGGCAGAGTGCGTGTGACTCGCTCGACGTGATTCACGGTCAGTTGGTCGCCTCGGGCGACGTCTACTGGGCGGAGCAAGTTGCCATCCAGGTGCTCGAGGCGCGCGCGGCGATACTAGCTGCAGAAGGAAAGCCCGAGGAGGCGATGGCAGCGATGCGCGAAGCAGTCGCACGCGAGGATGCGACCGAGAAAAGCTCTGTCACCCCGGGCCCACTTGTGCCCGCGCACGAACTCTATGGCGACATGCTCATGGAGGCGAAACGTCCCGCCGATGCTCTCGCCGAGTATCGCAAGTCGATGGCGAAGGAGCCGAATCGCTACCGGTCGCTGAACGGCGCGATGCTCGCCGCGACGCGTACCGGCAACGCCGCAGCGGCCGCCGACTACAGGCGGCAAATCGTAAAGCTCACCGCACAGTAATCGGCGCCGTCCCCGCCGCCGCCTGCCGTCGGTCGTGGGCTGTCTTCCTCTTAGGGCTGGACCTTGGTGTCGCCGAGCACGTACTTCGCAAACCACTCGTACTCGCGCGTCATCTTGTCCAGCTGGTGCCGCGGCTCCTGCAATCCGTGCGGCTCGCGCGGGAAGAACACGAGTTCCACCGGGACGCCGTTTTTCTTAAGGCCGAGGTAGAGCTCCTGCGACTGACCGATCGGCACACGCTGATCCGCCTGTCCATGCTCGATCAGCGTCGGCGTCTTGGCCTGCTTGATGAACGTCATCGCTGATTTGGCCGAGTACTGTGCGGCGTCGTTCCACGGCTCGGCTTCGAAATAGCCGTCGATCGTGCGCGGGATGTCGTTTGTGCCGTACATCGACGCCATGTTCGTGAGCCCCGCGCCGACCATCACGGCCTTGAAACGGTTGGTCTGCGTGAGTGTCCACGCGGTCATGTAACCGCCGTAGCTCCATCCACTCTGCGCGAGCTTGGTTGAATCGGCGATTCCTTTCGCTATCAGGTTGTCGATGCCGGTTTGGATGTCGCGGAAATCACCGCCGCCCCAGTCTTTGATATTTGCGCGGAGGAATTTTTCGCCGTAGCTCGATGAGCCGCGCGGGTTGGGGAAGAACACCGCCCATCCCTTCCCGGCCCACACGTGCGCGGCATCGCCCCAGCTGCCCGGAAATCCCTCCGTCCACGATCCCGCGGGCCCACCGTGAATCTCGGCGACGGTCGGATAGCGCTTGCCCGGCTGATAATCCACGGGGTAGACGAGGAGGCCTTCGATCTCCATGCCGTCCTTGGATTTCCATTTCACCACTTCGCTCTTGCCGAGCGCCATCTGCGCGACTTGCGGATTGTGGTCCGTGAGTTTGGAGAGTGACACCGCATTCGTCGCGCTTGCAACGTAAATGTCCGACGGGTGTTGCACGTCCTGGACCGCCGTAGCGAAGGTGCTGCGATCGCGCGAGAACGAGGCGCCCGACATGATACCCTTCACAGTGGTGAGCTGCCTGGGCATCCCACCCGCGCTTGCCACAGAGAACAGCTGCGTGTTCATGCGCACTGCGGTCGTGAAGTAGATCGTCGCGCCGTCGTTGCTCCAAGTCGCTGCGCCACCCGCGTAAAGGAATCCAGACGTGAGCATGCGCGGCGCGCCACCGTCGGCAGCGACGATTGCGAGGTTCATAAGACCGACGCCGGTCGGCTTCCCGATGCGCGTCAGGTAGGCGATCCACTTGCCGTCGGGCGACCAGCGCGGCGCCGCGTCGGGGCCTTCGTTCTCGACGAGTTTTTTTGGCGTGCCACCGTCGCTGGGCACCGTATAGATGTCGCTCACCGTGCCGTCGTCGGCTTTCGGCGTGACGTTCGAGACGTACGCGATGCGCGAGCCGTCAGGCGACCACTGCGGATCGCCCGCCTGGAACGCGCCGCTCACGATCGTCGACACTTTCTTGGTGGAGACGTCGATCGTCGAGATCTGCGTGAAGCGGAACTGTTGGTCGATCACCACCGCGTCGTCTTTTTCTTTCTGTTTCTTCTCTTCGTCGGCGGTAAGATCGCGTTGCTGCACGAACGCGATGCGTTTGCCGTCTGGCGACCAGACGAATGACGCGACGCCGCTCTTGGAACTCGTGAGCGCTTCGGCTTCGCCACCGCTGGGCGAGATCAGATAGATCTGCGGCCTGTCGTCACGCGCGGATATGAAGGCGATCCATTTTCCGTCGGGCGACCAGCGCGGCGAGTTGTCGGACTTCTTGCTCGTCGTGAGGCGAACGGGCGTGCCGCCGCTCGCGCTCACGAGATAGATGTCGGGATCGCTCGCATCAGCGGTCATGTCGGCGTGCGACACGACGTAGGCGACCCACCTGCCGTCGGGCGAGAGCTGCGGATCGGTGACGGTCTTGAGCGCGATGACGTCGTCGAAGGTCATTCGCTTGGGCGTCTGGGCCCGGGCCTCGCCTGCCGTGCCGGCGACGAACGCGAGCGCGAGTCCGAGTGCGATGGCGATGGCGACTCGTGACTGGTGAGGGGTAAACAGAAGGCGAGGGGTGACCATCCTGTTTGGGCGCATATTATTGGACTGTTTTTTGGATGAACCAGCGGTCGTACCAGGCGATGCTCCGGTTGATCAAATCTGCAGTGTGCTGCGTCTCGCGCAATCCGTGTCCCTCGCGCGGATAGCGCAGCATGCTGGTCGGAACTCCGACGTCCTTTAGCGCGATGTAGAACTGCTCGTCTTCGGCGATCGGCACGTCGTTGTCGTTCTCGCCGTGCACGAAAAGCACCGGCGTCTTCACCTTGTTCGCGTAGCGCAGCGCGCTTCGGGCCCAGAGCGTGTCCATCAGCGCGCCCTCGGTGGGATACTTGCCGAACTCTACCGCGAGATAGTCGTGATAGTACGACATGTAGTTGAAGCTCACGAGATTCGAAATTCCCGCGCTCGGAATCGCGGCTTTGAAACGCGTGGTGCGCGTGATGATCCAGTCGGTGAGTTGGCCGCCGTAGCTGCCGCCTTCGATTCCCATGCGGCTTCCGTCGAGCCAAGGCCATTTCTTCAACGCGGCGTCAACGCCTGCGATCACATCCTCTGCTTCTTTTCCGTCTTGATCCTTGAAGATCGCGTCGGCGAACTTCTGACCGTAGCCGGTTGAGCCGCGATAGTTGACCATGATCACGGCATAACCGTGCGCGGCAAAGACCTGCGACTTCCCGTTGAAGTCCGGGCCCTGCTGTCCGTGCGGGCCGCCGTGGATTTCGACGATCAGCGGATGCTTGCTCGTGGCAGTGCGGCCGAGCGGCATCGTGACGAACGCCTGCACACTCATGCCATCCTTCGCCTTGAACGTGATCGAGTCCACCGTGGCGATGGTGTGCGCGGCAAGCAGTTCGGTGTTGAGCGAAACGAGCGTCTTGTTCGCGCCGTTCGTCTCGAGCAGGTGCAGCGCGCCTGGTTCCGCGGGCGTCGTGAATGCGAACGCGATTCTGCCGCTGCCGTCGAGTGACCACGACCCCACCCCGCCCTTCGCGATCACCTTCACCGGCTTCGTGCCATCGAGCGGGATTCGATAGAGCTCGTTGAAGCCGTGCGCGCCGACCACGCTGTAAAGCGCCTTGCCGTCGGGCGACCACTTTGGCGCGCCCTGTCGATCGTCGATCGCGAGGCCGAGTTCTTTGCGGTGCGTGCCGTCGGCATCGCAGATCCAGACATGCGTGTCTTCCATTGTCGTTTCGGAAGACGTGAGCGTGCGCTTGGTGCCGAGGTACGCGAGCTGTTTTCCGTCGGGCGACCAGGTGGGCTGATATTCGACGGAGCGCGTGCCGATGATCGTGCGGATCGCGCCCGACTCGACGTTCACGGCGAAAATATCGTAGTTGAAATCGCGATCGGGATCGGGTTGAGGATTCGACGCGAAAACAATTTCCTTTCCGGTTGGCGACCAGTCGATCGAATGCTCGTTGCGATCGCCTTTCGTGAGCTGCTTTACCTTGGCCGTTGCGACGTCGACGATGAAGATGTGCAGCCGGCGATTGTCGTTGAATCGCGTGAGCCCTTCGCTCGCGGTGGGTTTGTACGCGTAGCGGGTGATCACCATCGGATCGCCGTTCGCGTCTGCCTCGGGGCCGGGCGTGGTGCCGACGTAGGCGAGGCTCTTGCCGTCGGGCGACCAAACAAGCCGCGCTCCCGTTCCGGGATTCACCGAGTTCGTGCCCTGTGTCGTCGCGAGCAGGCGCGTGTCGGATCCGTCAGCCTTTGCGACGGCAACGCCGCTGCTGTCGCCCACTTTCCCGAAAAACGCGATCCATTTTCCGTCGGGCGACCAGAGCGGATTCGATGCGCCGTTCCCATCTTTCCCGAGCCGCGTCGCGGCGCCGGATGCGACGTCGCGAATCCAAATCTCCGAGTAGGGCCACCCCGGCCGATCACTGCGCGTGACGGCATAGGCGACGGCTGCGCCATTCGGCGAGATGTGCACGTCGCCGAGTCCGCGGAGCTGGGCGAGATCAGTGGTGGCGAGGCCGCGGGAGTCTTGCGCCGTGAGCGTTGCTGCGACGATCGCGAGGGTCGAGATGTTCGTGACCACGCGGAAAGTCAGGCGTCGCATCCGATTGTTTGTTGTCATAGATGCATGACTTAGTCGTTCCAATTGACTGCCGCAAGAGTGGCGGGAATCTCGGTGGTGAGAGCTCCGCACGCATGGCGCCGCACAGCCAGCTTGCGTAATTGCCGCGACTATTTTTCGGTTACGATTGAAACTACGCTCCGACGTACCAAATGGTACGTTTGGCCGTACATTTGCCCGTAACGCGAAAAAAGTAAGGCAGGAGAGGTGCTGACCCGTGCCGGAGGTCGAACTCGTATCATGAAACTCCGCAACATTCATCTCGTCATCGCGCTCGTCGCGATCGGCGCATGCACCCGCGTCGCGTTGAATACCGGGCCTGCGCTTTCGCCCAACGCACGAGCATTGCGTTTCGCGAAACTCATCGACGGCGACGGTAGAATCACGAACGACGCAACGGTCATTGTCGACGGCGATCGGATCGTGACCGTCGGATCCGGCGAGCGCGACATCCCGCGCGGCGTGACCGTTGTCGATCTCAAGAAATACACGGCGATCCCCGGCATGATCGACGTGCACACGCACATGACCTACTACTGGGATCACGCCCCCGGCAGCAGGCCGTTCGGCGCCGGCAACACGCGCCGCACCCCCACGGAACTCGCGGCAGTCGCGATGGGAAACGCGCGCCTCACGCTCGAAACTGGCGTGACGACCATCCGCGACCTGGGCTCGCAAAACTACGTCGACATCATGATGCGCGACCGCATCAATCGCGGCGAGGCAGCCGGCCCGCGCATGTTCGTCTCCGGTTACGGACTCGGTAAAGTCACGCCGCGCCCGGGCGCCGCACCTCCGGCTTCCGGCCCTCCTGCTTGGCTCCGCGGCCGCATCACGTCGCTCGCCGACATCCCGCTCGCCATCAAGACCCAGGTCGACAGCGGGGCAGACGTCATCAAGATGTACGCCTCCACCGGCACGGGAGCCGACACCAGCGGAATCCAAACGTTCACGTACGAAGAAATGAGAGCGGCAGTCGACGCGGCCCACGCGCTCGGCAAACGCATCGCGATTCATTCCTACGGCGAGAGCGGGGGCCGCGACGCTGTCCGCGCCGGCACCAACACACTCGAACACTCAGTCGATCTGAACGACGAGACGCTCGCGCTGATGGCACGGCAGGGAACGATCTACGTCCCCACCATCGACCACAATCGCTACTACGCCGATTTCCGCGCCGACTACGGCTACACCGACGACCAGGCCCGCGGCCTCGATCAATTCCGCGCGCGCAATCTCGAGACTGCGCGCCGCGCGATAAAAGCCGGCGTGAAAGTCGCTATGGGATCCGACGCCGTCCACATGATGTTCGGCCAGAACACGCGCGAGCTCGGACTTCTCGTGCAAGCCGGCATGACGCCGCTCGACGC
>JANYIJ010000216.1 GCA_025362095.1 Gemmatimonadota bacterium
GGCGAGCGAGGGCACGCCGGTCCGAAAATCGCGAACCTCGGGCACGGAGAATTCGATATCCGACCCCGGCACTTTGCCCGACTGTCGCAGATACACGAGACGGTCGCCGTCGCGGTGCGGGAGCGGCTTGAGGAGCACACCGCGAACGACGCTGAAGATTGCCGTGTTCGCGCCGATCCCCAGCGCGAGGGTAATGATGACGACGATCGTAAAGGCGGGACTGTGCCGGAGCGCGCGGAACGCGTAGCGCAGATCCGCGACGGTGCTTTCGATCCAGGCAATGCCGCGCCGGTCGCGCACCGATTCTTCGGCGTCGGCGATTCCACCGGATGCGAGCATCGCCTGCCGCCGCGCTTCGGCGGGCGCCATTCCACGCCGAATGTTTTCCTCGGTGGCCATCTCGATATGCGACTCGAGCTCGTCGTGCATCTCACGGTCAGCGCGGCTGCCGCCGAACATGCCGGCGATGCGCGCAAAGGCGGCGCGAAAATATTTCATCAAACCTCCCGTCGCGGTGCGAGAAAGGATGCGATCAGATCAGCGGTCTGGTGCCACTCACGCGTTTCGCGCGCGAGCTGTTTGCGGCCGGCGGCGGTGAGGGCGTAGTACTTCGCGCGGCGGTTGTTCTCCGACTGGCGCCAGTCGGCGACGATGAACCCTTCCTGCTCGAGCTTGAGCAGGGCGGGGTAGAGGGTGCCGTAGTTGAGCGTGAGTCGGTTTTTGCTCGTTTCCTCGATGCGACGCGCGATGCCGTAGCCGTGCAGCGCGCCGAGCGCGTGGAGCGTCCCGAGAATCATCAGGGCGAGCGTGCCCTGTTTCACATCTGATTTTTCCGGCATGGCCTCATCCTATTGGATTCCCATATGACAGTAGTTTCTGCCAAAAGGTTTCACAATGGGGGTCCAACCGGCTGGGGCGGGGGCGGCCCGCATCAGCGAGGCCCGTTTTCTCTACGTGCCTACGGCGTGTTCAGTTTCGGCCGTAGGTCACCCGCTCGGGTCACTTCGAGTCTTTGTCTCCGCGGTCGAGCATCCCGCCCTTGCCGACCATCTGCGCGGCGAGCACGGTCTGAATCACCTGCACCATGTTGTTCGTCGTCGTCTCCGGCGCGCTGGATTCGCCGCCCGAGATCGTGACCATCTTCGCCTGTGAAAGCGCATTCGCGATCGCAGGGACGATCTCCGGCAGCATCTCGATCTGGCGATACCGAAAGTACGCCTCGCCCCCCGCCTGGATCGCCGCGTTCACCTTCTGAATGCTCTCGGCCGTCGCGTCGGCGACTTTCCGAATCTTGATCGCCTCGGCGTCGGCCGACGCTTCCGCCTCGAGACGCACTTTGGCCGCGTCGGCTTTGGCCTGCGCGATCTGCGTCGCGTCGAGTTCGGCGGTGCGTTGCAGGCCCGACGCTTCCTGCCGTTTGGCCTCGGCTTGCGCGACCAGGGCGGCGTTGCTCGCCTTCGTCTGCTCGAGCTCGCGCGTCTTGTCGGAGATGGCGCGCTCTGCGTCGAGCTGCGCTTCCTTCGCGCGGCGTGCCTGCATGGCGGCGACGATGTCGGCGTTCGCCTGCGCCTCGGCGGCCGACTGCCGGCGGCGCGCCTCGGCGACTTCCGACTGCACCACCTTGATGTTGAGCGAGTTGAAGATCAGACCGAGATCGGTGAGTTCGTGCGAACACGCCTTGCGAATGATCACCGAGAGCGGATCGTCCTCGTCCTCTTCGGCGATGCCCGGTTCGTGCAGGTGCACGGCGGTGGGCGCCGCGGCCTGCTGCACCATCGGCAGGGAGTCGGAGCCCGGCAGGAGCGCGCGCAGCGCAGATGGAGTCGCCTTCGCCGAGAACAACTGGTCGTGCGTGAGCAGGTTGATGGCGCGACGGCCCGAGCTCGACAGCAGATCGGTGAGCGTGCTCATCTGATCGCCGTCCGGTTTCGCAAAAAAGCGGTTCGCCGCCGTGCGAATCAGCACGTCGGAGTCGCCTACCGAAACGATCGCGCTCGCGAGCACGCGAACTTTGATCGGCCGCGGCGTGCCGTGCTCGTCGATGTCGGCGGTCTGGTCGGTAATGTCGAGGTCGACGTTGATGACCTTGCTCGAGATCGTCGTGCCCGTCGTGAGCAGTGGAATCTCCTTCGATTTTCCGGGGCCGCGGTAGATCAGTGTGCCGCCGGACAGCCAGCTCACGAGCCGGATTTCACCCGCCTCGACATTTCGCAAGAACTTCGCGACGATCACGGGTACGAGGACGAGCGCGCCAAGGACGACGCCGATGACGATTGCGGTTGCTGAAATCGTGGAGTTCATGAAGCGGTTCCTGCCGGGTGAGGGAGTTTCGCTCGGTTATCGAAGCGAGACGGTGCAGCGGTTGCGTTCGGCGTCGACGGCTTCGATGCGCAATCTCGAGCCTGCGACGACGCGAGATCGCAATTCGCGATCGACATTCTGGAGCGTACCAAGCACTTGCACCAGCCGTCCGTCGACCTCCACGGCGATGAGGCCCTGGCCGTTTGCGTCGAACGCGGTCACCGCCGTGGCGTCGCTCATGATCGCGCTCTCGAGCGTGACCGCCGGATTCGACGCAAACCGAAACGCAAAATTCCACAGCGGCGTGACGAGCGCTCGCTCGAACACGATGCCCAGCGCGAACGCGCTGCCAAACAGAATGGTTCCATCTGAAAGCAGCGGACGCAGCAGCAAGCCGCTTGCGCCAAATCCGACGCACACGCTGAACAGCACGCGCGGCGACATGAGTTCGAGGAGGATACTGCTTCCTCCACTCCGCCCCGGCGCGCGGAGCCCGCGGCCACCGTGGCTGGCATGGCCAGAGTGGCCCGCGTGTCCGCACGCCCCGCCCTTGGCTCGCGCGCCGCCACCGAATGCCATTGCGAGCATTCCCACGGCGCCGACCGCCAATGTGATCAGATAGAGGTCCATCTTCCCTTAACTTTGCACTACGGGGCTGCCCGGGGCGAGTGGCCCGACCTGGGATATCGGACCCAATCACTCGGTCGGGCTACGCCGTTCGGCTCATTCAAGATGTCTGTCGGTCACGCTTACTTTCGTTGCGCTAAGGACTGGTTTCTTTCCAATGGAGGACTTGATGATGATCCGCACGCGATGGCTCGCGCTGGCACTGCTAGGCGCCGCGACGACACTGGGCGCACAGGAGCGCGATTCGAGCAAGATCAAGAAAGCTGCGCACAACACTAAGGTGGCCGTCGACAAAGGCGCGAAAGACACGAAGGTCGCAGTCGTGAAGGGCGCCAAGGACACCAAGAACGCGGTGGTGAAGGGCGCCAAGGACACCAAGAAAGCGGTCAAGCACGTGATTCGAAAGGATTCCACAAAGAAACCGTAATGCAATCGCATCAGGGAATGCACGAGAAAGCCCGCCCCGGCTAACAAGCCGAGGCGGGCTTTCCGTTTGCTCTTGCTACTTCGAAACCGCCGCCAGCCGCCGGATTTCAGCAGCCATGGACTTCACGCGCTCACCATCCTTCGCGCCCATGGCGTCGCCGTCCACCTGCTTTGCGAGCGCGGTCAGCGCCGTGCCGCGAGCCGCTCCCATCTTCTGCTCCGCTGCGTCGAGCGCCTGATCGATTGCCGTCAGGCGATCCGCCGCCAAGCCTTTCCCGCGCACCAGCTGGTCGAGATACGACCGCACGACCACAAAGGCCGGCGGCCACGAGAGCTTTGGCTGGCTCGTCGGCTTGTACTGCTCGAACGTCACCAGCTTTGCCGCCGCGAGCTCGTTCGCCGAGATCTGAGCGCTCGGCTGCAGCTCATAGATGTCCAAGCCGCGGTTGAGCTCCGACGAGTAGACCAGCCCGTTCCAATAGTATGCGCCCCACGAACCGCCGGTCGTGCCACGCGAGCGCGCGTCCGCCGCACCACCGGCCGCGCCCGCCGCGATCGGCACATCTGCGCCCGGCGGCGGGTCGATCGAGCCACGATCATAATACGCGATCTCGGTCGGATGGTCCGCATCCGTGAAGTCCATCACGTCAATGCCACCCTGGTACCATCCCTGCACGTAGAGGTCACGTCCCGGCACCGGGATGAGACCACCGTTGTGGGCCACGCAGTTCTCCTCGGCCGACTGGGCCGCGGGAAGTTTGAAGTACGCGCGCTGCGTCACCTTCTTGTTGTCTGGGCTGAGCGTGAGGATCGTGTTGCCGCCCATCTCGAGCATCGAGTTGGCCTGGCACATCGGCGACGTGCCGCCGCCCCACTCGTTCGTGACAATGAGCTTCTTGCCGTCGTTGCTGAATCCAGCCGTGTGCCGGCCTTGGAAGTTGTTCGTGTCGGACAGCGCCGTGATCCGGAACGGCTTCTCTGGGTTCGAGATGTCCACCAGAATGCCGTATGCGTTGCACGCGGCGAGGAGGAGGTGCTTTTCCGGATACGCGGTGACGTCGTGGCAGTTGCGCGGTCCGGTGCGCAGCGCAGCGGCAAACTGCGCAGCGGCCGCGCTATCGGCTGCAGTGGCCGGCGCGCCACCGCGTCCGCCGCGTCCACGTCCGCCGCCACCGCCACCTGTCGCTGGCGCACAGAATGTCAGACAATCCGGGCTCGGATCGAGGCCGGTGAAGATGCGCGCGCCGGGAATCACTTTCGCGTTCTCCGGGTGATCCAGCGGCACCTTGATGATGTCGAGCATGTACAGCGAGTTCGTCGGGTCGGCCGGATCGGTGCCGTTTTTGCAATGCAACTCGGGAACTTCGGAATCCGGCCGGGCAGCGCTTCCGCCCGACACGTAGAGATAGACGACGTTCTTGTCCGTCGGGCTCGGGACAGGCGTGAACGTGTGCGAGCCTTTGCAGGTCTGCACGTTCTTGATGAGTTTGGGTGCGTGCGGGTTCGTCACGTCGAAGATACGCACACCCGCCATGTGGTCCTTGGCGTTCTGCACGCCGCCCTTGCCGCAATCATTGCGATTGCCACCGCCCTCAGCGGAGATGAACAGCAGGTTCCCGATGTTCACCGGGTCGCCCTGCGACGTGATGCACTCGTAGACCGATGCAAGTACCGGTTTGGCTGGATCGGCCACGTCCCAAATCACGAAGCCGGCGAAGTTGCCCTGATACACGTAGTGCGTGCCGAACGAGAGATCGGAGTTGATGAACGTCAGGCCGCGCGTCGAGTCGAACTGCGCCGGCGTGTGCGGGGACGCAACGAGCTTCATGTTGCTCGCCGCCACTCCCGCGTCGAAACGCCCGGGCTTCAGCGTGCTTCGAGGATCGGTGGTGCTCGGATACGTCTGTGCGCCGAGCAGCGCGGGAAGAGCGATGGTCGCGGCGAGCACGACCAGCTTGCGGGCATTCTGCATGTGGGAAAGCTCCGGCATGGGGGGGCGGTGGGTCAGCTTCTTCGCTTCGAGCAACTTCAAGGCAACTGATCTTTACGCAACTTCAGCATGATGCCGATCTCGCCGGTCTGCACCGTCACGACATCGTTCGCAAAAACATTCGTATCGACTTCCTGGCCGGCGCCCGGCGTGGCGAACAGATCCTCCACCATTTTCAGCGCGCCGGCGTGGTGCTGGATCATGTATTCGAGAAATTTGCGATCGAACTCGACACCCTGCGCGGCGTTGAGCGTCTTGATCTGTTCGGCGGTGAGCATTCCCGCCATTTGCATGTCGTGCCACGAGTTCGTGTCCGGCGCAAACTGATTGTAGCGCCGCAGCCAGTTCTGCATGATGCGGATCTCGGGGATCTGCGACTGGTCGATCATCGTGGCCAGTGCCAGCACCTGCTTGTTGGCGCCGTGGCCGACGGCGAGCCGCGACATATAAACGGCCTGCGCGTGGTGGGCGATCATTCCCTGCATGAACTCGACGTCCGCCACGGTGATTTGCGAGCCTGGCGGAATCACGATGTGGTGCATGCCGCTCATGCCGGGCATATCCGCCATGCCGCCACTCTGGGCGCGGGCGAGCGTCGGACCGGCGAACAGCAGCGCGATTAGTGCAACCGTGCGGGCAATGCGTTTGGTATTCACGAAAGCCTCCTGGAGTCCCTTAGTCCAATAATATGATACGCCGGGCTAGCGGCCGCCGTTGCGGCTCCAAAGTACGAGCGCCCCGCACGCCGCCGCGTCCTTCAGTTCTGCGGGGACGAGCGCGGGGCGCCGGTAGAACTCGATTGCCGCGAGTTCCTCGGTAAAGGTCTTGTCGAGATCGGGTGGGCCCGCGCCCAGGTACGGATAGATGCGAACTCCGTCGAGGACCACCGCGGCATAGCAGGGAGTGGAGGCGTTTGCCGGCGATTC
>JANYIJ010000232.1 GCA_025362095.1 Gemmatimonadota bacterium
GGCTACGTGATCTACGGCTCGAGCACGATGCTCGTGTACACCACCGGCCAGGGCGCGCACGGCTTCACGCTCGATCCTTCGATCGGCGAGTTCTTGCTCTCGCATCCGGATATCAAGATTCCGGAGCACGGTCGCTATCTCTCGGTGAATGGCGCGTACGAGCAGCATTGGTCGGAACCCGTGAAGGCGCTGATGCGCCGTTATCGCGGGCTCGATGGCGAGCGCGAAGCAATGAACGTCCGCTATGTGGGCTCGATGGTTGCTGATTTTCATCGCAATCTTCTCGGCGGCGGCGTGTTCGCGTATCCGCCGAACTCCAAGAATCCGGGCGGCAAGCTTCGAATTCTCTACGAGTGCAACCCGCTCGCGTTCATCTGCGAGCAGGCGGGCGGTGCGGCGTTCGACGGTACGACGCGCATGCTGGAGGTGCAGCCGACGTCGCTGCACCAGCGCACAGCGATCTACGTCGGCAGCAAATGCGATGTGGAGATCGCGCGGGAGATGCTGAGTTAGTGAAGGCCGGCGGCAATGGCTGACAAAAAAGACGCGCCGCGCGAGACACCGTCGGGAATTCCAATTTCGCCCGTGTACCGTCCGGGCGACGTCACCGCGGACTACTCGCGCGACCTCGCCGATCCGGGCGTTTTTCCGTTCACGCGCGGCGTGCAGCCGTCGATGTACCGCGGCCGGCTCTGGACGATGCGCCAGTACGCGGGTTTCGGCACGGCGCAGGAAACCAACGCGCGTTTCCGTCATCTGCTCGCCGCGGGACAGACCGGCCTGTCCGTTGCGTTCGATCTTCCCACGCAGATGGGAATCGATTCCGATTCTCCGCGCGCGCTGGGCGAAGTCGGTCGCGTAGGCGTGGCGATCGATTCGGTGGACGACCTGGCGATGCTCCTGGATCAGATCCCGCTCGACAAAGTCTCCACCTCCATGACCATCAACGCGACGGCGTCGACGCTCCTCGCGATGTATGTGGTGGTCGCGGAGGAGCGTGGCATCGCACGCTCGGCGCTCAGCGGCACGATCCAGAACGACATTCTCAAGGAGTACATCTCGCGCGGCACATATGTGTATCCGCCGCAGCCGTCGCTCTCGTTGATCGCCGAGACGTTCCGGTTCTGCGCGGCGGAGGTGCCGAACTGGAATCCGATTTCGGTGAGCGGTTATCACATGCGCGAGGCGGGCGCGACGGCGGTGCAGGAGCTCGCGTTCACGTTTGCGAACGGACTTACCTATGCAACGCGCGCGATCGAGGCTGGGCTTGCTGTCGACGAATTCGCGCCGCGCATCTCGTTTTTCTTCGCGTGCCACAATGATCTGCTCGAAGAAGTTTCCAAGTTCCGTGCGGCTCGCCGCATCTGGGCACGGCTCATGCGCGAGCGATTCAACGCGAACGACTCGAGCTGCAAGCTTCGCTTTCACACGCAGACCGGCGGTGTGACACTCACTGCGCAGCAGCCACTGAACAACGTGGTGCGCGTGGCGGTGCAGGCGCTGGCGGCGACGCTTGGCGGCACGAACTCGCTGCACACGAACGGCTATGACGAAGCGCTTTCGCTTCCGACGAGCGAGGCGGCGACGCTCGCGCTGCGGACGCAACAGATCGTCGCGTACGAGAGCGGCGTGGCGAACACCGCCGATCCGCTCGCAGGCTCGTACTACGTCGAGGCGCTAACGACGGAGCTCGAGACGCGCGCGCTGGAGTTGCTTCTTCGAGTGGAAGAACTTGGCGGGAGCGCGAAGGCGATCGAAGCGGGATTCTTCCAGGAAGAAATCGGGAAAAGCGCGTACGCATTCCAACTGGCGGTCGAGCGGGGGGACGCGGTGATCGTCGGGCTCAACAAGTTCGAAGACGGAAAGGAGGCGCCGGTGATTCCGCTGCCGGATTACTCGAAGCTTGAAGGGGAGCAGGTCGCGCGGGTCAAGTTGCTGAGGGCGAAGCGCGATTCGAAGCGCGTCACGGCCACGCTGACATCACTCGCTGCAGCGGCGCCAAAGGTCGGTACGGCTGCGGGGCAGTTGATGCCGTTGATCATCGACGCCGTGCGCGCTCGTGCGACCGTTGGCGAGATCAGCGACACTCTCCAAGGAGCCTGGGGCGCGTACCGCCCCCACTGATACCTGACACCTTCCACCTCAGCACTCAGCACTGGGTCGAAGTGCTGAGTCCTGATTCCTCAGGTCAAAGTCTTCAGTTAACTGCGCTCAGGGCATAGTTTTGTATGATGCCCACGTATGAGTACCGTTGCCCCGATGGCCACGACTTCGAGAAGTTCGTGCAGAAGATCAGTCTCGCTTCTTCGGAGCTGCCGTGCCC
>JANYIJ010000030.1 GCA_025362095.1 Gemmatimonadota bacterium
CACGACCGGACATGATGGCGGGACCGATGGAACGGAAGTGGAGTTTTTCGAACTCTTCCGCGATCGGCGCGCTTGCCTGGCCTGAAAGTGACGATGAGAGTGCGGCGCAGAGAATCGCAGCGGCGAGCAGGACGATTGTTCTTCCGTGGGGGTGGGAGCTCATAGATCCATTTCTCCTGAGAGGCTTATCTTTCAACGTTGTTGTGGCGCGCGGAGATAATACCGTATGCAAACGCGGCGTGCGAGTAAACCGTTTGAGCACACCGCGGTACTAACTGTCACCCGATTGTCATCTGACCACCGGACCCGAGCTGATCAGTGATGCTTCGTCGCGCCGCCTGCGTGCTGAGTTGACGCGCTGTCGTTGTGGTTCCCCCAAGTTTCGCAGTACCCGCGCAATCGCGTGTTAAGTCGATTGAAATCCGTGGCAAGCTGTTGTTTCTATTTCCGTCCCAGCGCCCAAGCCAGGAATCGCTCTGTGTGGTACATCGCGAGCTGACTACTCGGCCCGCTGAGTACTTCGTCGAACGCGTGGTTCGCCCAGGGGATCTCGAGAAACGCGACGGTTGATCCGACGGCTTCCAGCCGATCGCGAAGCACGGCGCCGTATTTCGATTCCACGCAGTTGTCGCGGCTGCCGTAAATTAAAAGCGTCGGCGGCTGCTTGTGCGTGATGTGCGTGAGCACGGTGCCGTCGCGATACAGCTCTGGGAACTGCGCCGGTGTGCCGCCGATCAGTTTCTCCTCGACGTCGGGAATGTTCATGGGATCGAGAAAGGGCGGGTGTTCCCAGCCGCCGACGAGGTCGATCCCCCCGTAGAGACTGACGACCGCTTTCGGCGTGATCGGACTCTCCGTGTACGCGGCGAGCATCGCGAGGTGGCCGCCCGCGGATCGTCCGAGGAACGCGACTCGCGACGTGTCGCCGCCATATTCAGCAGCGTGATCGCGAATCCACGCGAGATCGGTGCGGACGTCCTCGAGCTGCGCCGGAAAGTGAAATGCCGGCGCATGACGATAGTCGATCGCGAAAACCACATAGCCGCGCGACGCGAGCCAGTGCGCATACTCGGCGTTCGAGGCGGGTGCTCCGCGCTGCCACGCGCCGCCGTAGACCTGCACCACTATCGGATGTGAACCAGGCTCGACCGGGCGCGCGACATCGACCGTGAGCTGCACACCGGCGGGCGCGGCGACCTTGATCCCGCGCGTGACGGTGGCATCGCCGAGCGGAACGCCTGTGAACAGCTGGCTTACGATGAGCGGACTCGCGCGGAAGTTCGAGCGCGCGTTTTCGGGCAGATTGCGCAGTGGATCGCCGCCGAGCGCACGGTTCATCTCCCGATCGAAATTTCGCGAGGTAAGCGGAAAGCGAACGTACGTGCTGACGGAGAGCGCGAATGCGGCGAGCGCGCAGCTGAACGCGACGGTCGCCATCTTCGATCCCGCGCGCGCGTCGACCCATGCGAGCGCGAGTGCTGCGATGGATGCGAGCAGCAGCCACGCGCTGATCTCCACGGCACCGACGCTGTACGTGAGGAACCCGTACGACGGCGCGGGGAGCACGATCCACATGGCCAGCACCAAAGTGGGGACGGCGATGAGGAGCGCGATCATGCGCAGAATGGGCGATCCGGTCATTGACATTCTATTGACATATTTCAACACGAAAGTTCACGGCGGCGTGATTCTGGTGCAAGTTAGGAATTAACTCCAGCCCCCAATCACTGTATGCGCATTCCCGACTCACGCTTCGTATTTCTTCCGGCTTCCGGCCTCCGGCTTCCGGTGCTCCTGCTCGCGTTCGCGACGACGCTCTCGGCACAGACTCCCGATTCCGCGACCCTCGCGTCGCTCAAATGGCGCTCAATCGGCCCCGTGAACATGGCTGGCCGCGAGACGGATGTCGAAGGCGATCCGCGAAATCCAAAAGTGTTCTACGTCGCCGGCGCTGCTGGCGGAATCTGGAAGACCTCCAACGCGGGCACGACTTGGGTGCCGCTCTGGGATCACGCGCCGATTGCGTCGATGGGTGATATCGCGCTCGCGCCGAGCGATCCGAAAATTATTTGGGCGGGCACCGGCGAGCAGAACTCGCGGAACAGCGTGACGCCGGGATACGGCGTGTACAAGTCGGTCGATGACGGCGCCACGTGGCAGTCGATGGGACTCGAGAAGACGCAGCACATCGGCCGCATCGTAGTGCACCCGACGAATCCGAACATCGTCTACGTCGCGGCGCTTGGGGCGCAGTGGGCATCGAATCCGGAGCGCGGGCTCTACAAGACAGTCGACGGCGGCAAGACATGGACGATGAGCAAGTTCATCAGTGACAAAGCGGGTTTCGTGGATGTGGTGATGGATCCCCGCGACCCGAACACGCTCTACGCGGCCAGCTGGGAGCGCGTGCGCAAACCAGCGTATCTCAAGAGCGGCGGCCCTGGCTCGGCGCTATGGAAGACGACCGACGGCGGCGCGAGCTGGAAAGAAATCAAAGGCGGCGGATTTCCGGAGACGCAAAAAGGGCGCATGAACATTCAGGTCGCCCGCAGCAATCCGAACATCGTGTATGTGATGGTCGAGGCGGATTCGATTCGGGGCAAGAAACCGCAGCGGCTGCTCAGCGGGCTGTATCGCTCCAGCGATGCCGGGAAGACATGGAAGTGGATGAGCACGATCAACAACCGTCCCTTTTACTTCTCGCAGATTCGTGTCGATCCCAAGAATCCGGATCGCATCTACCGCATGGCGGTGGACATGCAGTTCTCCGACGACGGCGGACACTCGTGGCGCCTCGGCATGCTTGGCCAGCACGAGGACTACCACGGCATGTGGATCGATCCGAATGATCCAGAGCATTTCGTCATTGTGGGCGACGCTGGAATTTTCCAAACGTGGGATCGCGGCGGCAACTACGACGCGCTGAACAACATGGCGATGGGTCAGTTCTACGGTGTGAGCTACGATTTCCAGGTCCCGTACCGCGTCTGCGGCGGACTGCAGGACAACGGCTCGTCGTGCGGGTGGAGCAGGCGCCGCGGCGGTGAGCTCCACATGGACGACTGGTTCGCGCTCTTCGCCGCCGACGGTCTCCAGACGGCGCAGGACCCGAACGACCCGAACATCATCTATTACGAGTCGCAGGGCGGCAACATGGCGAGGAAGAATCTCGCCACGAACACGACGACGAATATCAAGGCGCGCACCGTGAGCGTGAACACGTACGGAGCGCAAATGCAGGCGATCAGAGGCGATGGCACGACACCGCTCACGCCCGATCAAGAAAAGCAGATCGCCGATATCCGCGCGAAGATGAAGAAGGACATGTCGGATCCGAACGTCGCGACGCGCTGGAACTGGAACACGCCGTTCATTCTTTCGAAGCACGACGCGAACGTGGTGTACAGCGGCGCCGACAAACTCTTCAAGTCGGTGAAGAAGGGCGACGCACCCTACGCGATCTCACCCGATTTCTCGGGTGATAACAAAGACTGGATGCGCATGTCGAGCGGATTCGACGAAAACGGCAACGCGTCGCCAGACGCTTCTGGCGGAATTACACGCGACGCGACGGGCGCCGAAGAAAACGCGACGATCGTGGTAGTGAACGAGTCGACGATTCGCGCCGGGCTGATTTTTGCCGGCACGGACGACGGTAAAGTCGAGCTGTCGCGCAACGACGGCGGATCGTGGGAGAATCTCGGCGGCCATTTCGGCGGCGCGCCATCGGTGATCCACGTGAGCAGCATTGAGCCGTCGCACAGCGATTCCGCGACGATCTACGTGACGCTCGACAACCATCGCGAGAACGATTTCAAGCCGTACGTCTATGCCACGAGCGATTGGGGCAAGACTTGGCGCTCGATCGCTTCGAATCTTCCGGCGGGAGGCAAGCCTGGATCTGCGTATGTAATTCGCGAAGATCTGGTGAATCCGAACCTGCTCTACATTGGAACGGAGACCGGTGTGTTCGCATCGCTCAACAAGGGCGGCAGCTGGTTCCCACTCGCGGAGAATCTTCCGACGGTGCCGGTGTATGATCTGCAGATCCATCCGCGCGACCACGAACTGATCGCGGCGACGCACGGCAGGGCAGTGCAGATTCTCGACGTCGCACCGCTGCAGCAAATGAAAGCGAGCGTGCTCTCGGCGAACGCGTACCTCTTCCAGCCGACCACTGCGTTCGCATACGCGCAGATGACGCAGGGTTCGGAGCCGCGCGCGCAGCGTCCGTGGAAGGGCGACGGTGGGCCGAACGGCGCGGAGATCTCGTATCGGCTCGGCGCAGCGGCAACGGCGCCGGTTCGAGTACTCGTGGTGAACGCCGCGGGCGACACGGTTGCACGTCTGACCGGCTCGCAAAACGCAGGCATCAACAAAGTGACGTGGAACTTCAACACTGGCGGCGTCGACCTCGCCGCGCTCGCGGGGCGTGGTGGCGGCGGCCGCGGGCAGGTTGGGCCCGCATCGCCCACGCGGCCGTCGGAGTCTCAGGCCGCGCCTGACTCGAGCGGATCACCGACGAATGTTGTTGCGGCCGGGGGACGCGGCGGGCGTGGCGGCGGTGGTGGCGGCGGGTTCGGTGGCCGCGGGAATGCTGAAGCCGAAACGGGCGACTATCGAGTGGTGCTCGACGTAGGCGGCACGAAGATGGTGCAGGTGCTGAGGGTCGTGCGGGTGGAGGCGGGACAAGTCTCAATCAGATAGGAGCGGGAGAGAAATACTACGGCGAATGGTGAGTGATTATTGGCGAGAGCGTGGCGACTAGCGAGTGGCCACGCTCTCGCCAATTACGACTAGCGATTCGCCGTATTTGGCGCTGGCGACACGTTGACGATGTACCGCCCCCCTTCTTCCGGGCGAACGGCGCACTTCACGCCGCAGTTCGTGCATCGCGCGAGCAGCGGCGGAAACGTCGGAAGCTGAAGTTCGGTTCCGCACATCGGGCACCAGACGCGCAGCTTTTCCGCGTTGAGAATTGCGACCATGCCGGCGGGAATATCAGCGGGAAGCGGTGGCGCGGCTGGTATTGGCACGGGAGCTGGCACGTGCGCTGCGATGGGCCGCGGCGCTGGAACCGCGGCAGGCGCGGCCGGCTCGCCCTGCGCCGCAGCGAGCTTCTGCTTCAGCGATGCAAACAAAAACGTCCGCTCCGCGTCCGTCATTCCCGCCAGCTGAGAAGGCACGACCAGCCCCTTCGCGAGCGCTTCTTTCATCATCGCCGGCGAGATCTGGCTGAGCATCGCCAGGCCGGCATTGTTCGCCCCGCGATCTGCGCCGGCGCCCAACTCACCGCGAATCACTTTCCCAACCCAGACCATGCCGCCGATGGCCAGACCGAGCACGAGGAAGGCGATGATGAGATAAACGAACTGCGGTCCGTTCGACATCGAGTTCAGGCGCGGGTTGGTGAGGTAATCTCGTGAATCGTGATTGTCTGATTCGCCTTGCCATCGGTCCACGGCACGCGCGAGCGGATTCCCACGGTGCAGCCGCGCTGTTCGCATGCGGTCACGAACGAGAGCAGCGCCACGCGCCCCGGATCGGCAACCAACGCGACGCCGCCCGGCGCGAGCGACGCGACGATCGCCTCGGCCACCAGCGTTGCGTACTCGCGCTCATAGAGTACGTCGGACGCCAGCACGAGGTCAAACTTCCCGAGGTCCTGCGGAAACGCGC
>JANYIJ010000031.1 GCA_025362095.1 Gemmatimonadota bacterium
CGCGTCGGGACGTCCGCTCCCCTTCTCCATATTCCTGCTCGTCCCAATCGGCGCCGTCGCCGGCTACTGGGTTGGCAAAACTATTGGCCTCATCACGGTCGGCGGCGCGGGCGCAACAGCGCAGGCGTTCACGATGCCCGCGACGACCGGCTTCTATGCGAACGAGCATTCCGAAATCATGACGCTCGAAGCTCGCGGCGATTTCCAAGGCGCCGTCGCCGCGTGGGAGGCCGTCGCAATCGCAGAGCCCGCCAATCCGTGGCCGCTCGTTCGATCCGCCGAACTCTACTCGGACAAACTGGGCGATCCGGCGACCGCGCTCGAGCGATTTCGTCTCGCGCGCACGCTCCCGGCAATGAATCCGGAACTCAAGCGCTACACCAGTCAGAAGATCATCGACTTGCTGCTCGGGCCGATGAACGACAAGGGCCGCGGGCTGGTCGAGCTGCGAATGCTAATCGATCAGTTTCCGGAGTCACGTGAGGCGGAGGGCGCGCGGGAGGCGTTGAGAACGCTCAAGGCGCAAACGACCGACGGAGTGTAAATCCAGCGCGTGGTCTGGAGTTCACCGTGGGGAACTGAAGCAGTGGGACGTCAGTTTCCTGTTTTCTGATGTCAGACAGAGCTGGCGGGCCGCGGTATTCCCTGCGCGCGTCGAATGAGGCCGGTAAGCATTTTCCGAATTTCGATCACTTCTGTCTGGCGGGCGCTGAAAAGCTGCTGCGAGATGACGCCTGTATCCGCGGCGAACTGAAGATGGTACTCGAGCTCGTTCGCCGACGCGAACGCGATCTGCAGGAACCGCGCAAATTCTTTCTGCGTTGGGCTCCCGGCCCCTTCGACGATATTTGCGGGCACCGAGTGAGCCGATCGGCGCATCTGATCGATCAGCCCGACATTGTTGCGGCGGGGCAGCTGCTCAGTGAATTGATGGACTGCGACCGCGAGCGCATGTGACTTTTCCCACACGCTGAGTTTTCGGTAGTTCTGCATACCGCCAACCTGGGGCAGGCGCGCGAAAATACCGTCACCATTTTGATTGCGGCCGAAGCGATTCAACGCCTTTGCCGAGTAGTCGGACCTCTCTCCTCTTAGAACTGAGATCCCACCGCTTCAGTTCCCCACAGAAAACTCCGCGTCGGGGAACTGCTTCAACCAGTGCCAATCTCTGGCAGGCCGCTACTCGACCGTAACACTCTTCGCCAAATTTCTCGGCTGATCCACGTGCGCCCCCCTCTTCACCGCGATGTAGTACGCCAGCAGCTGCAACGGCACCGACGCCAGCACCGGCATCAGCATATCCAGCGTCTCCGGAATCCGAATCTCGTGATCGATCAGCCCCTTGAGCGCCGGTTCGTCGCGGCTCGTGATCACGATCGTCGTTCCGCTGCGCGCTTTCACCTCCTGAATGTTCGACACGATCTTGTCGAACACCGCGTCGTGCGGCGCGATGAACACCACCGGCAGGTTCTCGTCAATCAGCGCGATCGGCCCGTGCTTCATCTCCGCCGCAGGATATCCCTCGGCGTGGATGTATGAAATCTCTTTTAGCTTGAGCGCACCCTCGAGCGCCGCGGGAAAATTGAACCCGCGGCCGAGGTACAGGAAATTCGTCGCGTCTTTGAACTTCTCGGCGATCGCCTCCACCGCGGGCGCGGTGTCGAGCACCCGCTGAATCTGCGCGGGAAGTGCGGCGAGCGCCTGCGCGATTTCACGTCCGCGAACCACGGAAAGATCGCGCTTCCGCGCGAGCTTCAGGGTGAACAGCGCGAGCGCCACCACCTGGCTGGTAAACGCTTTCGTGCTCGCGACGCCGATCTCCGGCCCCGCATGGAGATACACGCCGCCGTCGTCTTCGCGCGCGATCGTCGAGCCTACGACGTTCACGAGTCCGAGCGTCCGCGCTCCGCGCCGCTTGGCCTCGCGCATCGCCGCGAGCGTGTCCGCTGTTTCGCCCGACTGCGACATCACGATGCACAGCGTGCGCTCCGTGACGATCGGATTTCGGTAACGAAACTCCGAGGCGTATTCGACTTCCACCGGAATACGCGCGAGTTCTTCGATGAGCAGTTCGCCGATCAGCGCCGAGTGCCAGCTCGTCCCGCAGGCGGTGATGATGATGTTGTCGATGCGCAGCAGCTCTTCGTGCGAAAGATTGAGACCGCCGAGCTTCGCCGTGCCGTCTTCGAGAATCAGGCGGCCGCGCATGGTGTTCTCCACCGACTGCGGCTGCTCGAAGATCTCCTTCAGCATGAAGTGCGCGTAGCCGCCGCGCTCAATCTCGGCGAGGTCCCAGTCGATGCGATCGACCGTGCGCCGGAGCGGCGTGGCGTTCAGATCGATCACGCGATATCCATCGCGTTCGATCACGGCCACGTCGCCATCGTCGAGGTACACGACTTGCCGCGTGTGCGCGAGAATCGCAGAGGCGTCGGAAGCTAAGAAGTTCTCGCCGTCGCCGACGCCGATCAGCAGCGGGCTTCCCTTGCGCGCCGCGACGATTTTCCCGGGATCCCGGCTGGAGACGACCGCAATTCCATAGGTTCCCTCGATCTTGCGCAACGCGTGGATCACCGCCTCCTCGAGCGAGCCGTCGAACAGCTCCTGCACGAGGTGCGCGATGACCTCAGTATCGGTGTCGGAGCGAAAAACGTAGCCGAGATCCTGCAGCGCCCCTTTCAGCACGCTCGCGTTTTCAATGATCCCATTGTGCACGACGGCGACGGAGTTATCGTCGCTCAAATGCGGATGCGCGTTGCGCTCTGTCGGCGGGCCGTGCGTGGCCCATCGCGTGTGGCCGATGCCGACCATTCCATCGACAGGATCGGCCGCGATTACCGCTTCCAGCTTTGCGATCTTCCCGGCCGCCCGGCGCACTTCGATCGCCTCGCCGTCATAGAGCGCGACGCCAGCGGAATCGTACCCGCGGTACTCCATGCGGCGCAGCCCCTCAATAAGCAGAGGGGTCGCCTGCTTGGGTCCGATGTATCCGATGATTCCACACATGGCTCGATAATTCCTTGTGAGTCTATTGCAGCTTGGCCAGCAGCTCGCGTCCGCGATCGACGAGCTTCTGCGCGTCGGCCCGCGTGGGCGCCTCCGCTATCACGCGCACCACGGGCTCCGTGCCAGACGGCCTCACATGCACCCAACGATCACGCCACCCGAGCCGCAACCCGTCCTGCGTGTCCACTTCTGCGTCCGGGAATGCGGTCGTGAGCGCGGCGTATACGGCGTCGAGCGGCGCGTCGGGCTTCGCCAGCTTGTCCTTGATGATCGCGTAACGCGGCGAGCCTGCGACAATCGCTGAAACCGATCGCGGATCTTCGAGCAGCATTTGCAAGAGCAGTGCCACGCCGAGGGGCGCGTCGCGGCCGAGATGCAGCTCTGGAAGAATGACTCCGCCGTTCCCCTCACCGCCGATCACGGCATGCTCTGCACGGATGCGCATGGCGACGTTCACCTCGCCAACGGGTGCGCGGATCACCTTCTGGCCGTGCTCGCCGGCGGCGTCGTCGATCACGCGGCTCGTCGAGAGATTCGTGACGACGTGTCCTTTCCGATGTCGCAACACGACACGGCACGCGAACGCGAGGGTGTAGTCCTCTCCGATCGCGACGCCCTCGTCGGACACCACGGCGAGGCGATCGACGTCGGGATCGGTGGCGAACCCGATCTGCGCGCCCGTGTCCTTCACCAGCTTCTCGAGATCGCCGAGGTTTTCTGGAATCGGTTCGGGCGGCCGGGGAAAACGTCCGTCGGCCTGCAGATTGATCGCATGCACTTCGCAGCCGAGCAGTTCGAGCAGGTGCGGAATGATCGCGCCGCCGGCGCCGCGGCATGCGTCGTACGCCACGCGAAATCCGCGGGCGCGAATCGCTGCGACGTTGATGTACGGCAGCTTGAGCACCGCCTGCAGATGGCGCGTGATCGCGTCGGCGTCGAAGTGCGTGGTGCCGATCTTGTCCCAGGTTGCGTACGGAATGCCGCCGTCCACGATTGCGCGCATCGCGGCGCCCTCGTCTGCGTTCAGGAACAGGCCGGCTGGACCGACGCACTTGAGCGCGTTCCACTCGATCGGGTTGTGGCTCGCGGTGATGCAAAGCCCGCCGGCGGCGCGGTGGTGCTCCACGGCGAGCTGGAGCGTGGGCGTGGTCGTGAGCCCGAGGTCGATGACGTCGGCGCCAACCGCCTCGAGTGCGGCGCGCGCAACCTGGTGGAACAGCGGGCCGGAGACGCGGCTATCGCGGCCGAGGACGACGGCCCGTTTTTTTCCGTCCGAGTTCTTGAGCGCCCACGCGCCGAAGGCGGACGCATAGCGCGCGACCACTTCGGGAGAGAGGCCGAAGCCCACGCGTCCACGGATGCCCGAGACGCTGATCATCAGGGCTGAGTCAGTCATCGTGTCTAAACCTAGCTTGGCGTTATCTTTGGGGCACCTGTTTTAGGCGACAGGCGACAAGCGACAGGCGACGGACGACAGACGGCGGCACCATCCCCAGAATCGAGCTTCTCACGTGACTCGCGTATTTGACGAAGACCTTCCCTACCGCTTCGCCACCCGGGCGATCCACGCGGGGCAGCGCCCCGATCCCTCGACGGGTGCGATCATGCCGCCCATCGTACAGACGTCCACGTACGTGCAGGACGCGCTCGGGGTGAACAAGGGATACGAGTATGCGCGCGGAAAGAACCCAACGCGCGAAGCGCTCGAGCGAAACGTCGCGGCGCTCGAGGGCGGGCGGCACGGTTTCGCGTTTTCGAGCGGGATGGGCTGCACCGACTCGCTCATGAAGTTGTTCAAGTCCGGCGACCATGTGGTGTGCGGCGAGAATGTGTACGGCGGCACGTACCGGTTGTTCGACAAGATCCTGCAGAACTTCGGCATGTCGTTCACGTTCGTCGACACGCGCGATCCGCAGAAGATCGAGGACGCGATCAAGCCGAATACCGTCGCGCTGCTGCTCGAGACGCCGACGAATCCGCTCATGCGCCTGACCGATCTCGCAGCCGCGGCCGCGATCGCGAAGAAGCGCAACGTGATGTTGATCGTCGACAACACGTTCGCCACACCGTACTTCCAGCGTCCTCTCGAGTACGGCGCGAACATCGTGTTCCACTCGACCACGAAATATCTGAACGGCCACAGCGACATGATCGGCGGCATCTGCGTGCTGAACGACGACGATCTCGCGGCGCGCATCCAGTTCATCGCCAACGCCGCCGGCGCGGTTCCCGGTCCGATGGATTCGTGGCTCGCCCTGCGGGGAACGAAGACGCTCGCGCTGCGCATGCGGCAGCACGACGCGAACGGCCGGAAGATTGCCGACGCGCTCGCAAAGATGGTCGGTGCGGAGCGCGTGTTCTATCCGGGTCTCACATCGCACCCGCAGCACGATCTCGCCAAGAAACAAATGTCGGGATTCGGCGGGATGATTTCCGTCGAGACCAAGTCGAAGGAAAATGCCGGAACGGTGCTCGGCCGCGTGAAAGTTTTTTCGCTCGCAGAATCGCTGGGCGGCGTGGAGTCGCTGATCAGCCACCCCGCGTCGATGACGCACGCGTCGGTGGAGCCGGCGCGGCGCGCACAGCTGGGTGTCACGGAAGGGCTCGTGCGCCTTTCTTGCGGCGTCGAGGATGTCGACGACCTGCTCGAGGATCTCGAGCGGGCCTTCAAGGGGATTTAGCGACACTTTTTGACGCTGGTAACGTAGGAAGGAGCAACCCTGGAGGCCGTCATGCCCGACCGCAAAATTCTTACCGACATTTCGTCGAAGAGCTGGGAACATCCAGCCGACCGCGCCGCACTCAACGCGCTGCGCGCGCTGCCGATGTTCGACGAAGTCGTTCGCAAGGTGATGGGATTCTTCGGCGATGTGGGAGTGCGCCAGCTCTTCCTCGCGAACGCCGTGCTTGTCGGGCCAAACCAGCGGCCGGGACTCAACGAGCTCTACGAAGAAGTTCTCGCGACGATGAACTGCCCGACCCACCCGGAGTTGTACGTCAAGCAGTCGCCTGAAGCGCACGCGATGGCCGTCGGATTCGACACACCGTTCGTGGTGATCAACTCGGGAACGCTTGAGTTGCTCAACCGCGAGGAGCAGCGGTTCCTGCTCGCGCACGAGGTCGGTCACATCATGAGCGGGCACGTGGTCTATCGGACGCTCGCAGAGATCTTGCTGCTCGTGGGGCTGAGCGGCCTTCCCGTCCTCGCCGGACTCGCGCTGCTGCCGATTCAGGTCGCACTGTTCGAGTGGTACCGCAAGAGCGAGCTATCGGCCGACCGCGCGGGTCTCCTCGGCTCGCAGAGCCGCGACGATACGCTCGGCGCGTTCCTCAAGCTCGCGGGCGGTGCGAATCAAGGCGACAAGATCAGTCTCGAAGAATTCATGAAACAGGCATCGACGTACGAGACGCAGACGGGCGCGCGCGAAACGATCATGAAGGTGCTGAACACCGTGTTCCGCACTCATCCGTTCCACACAGTGCGCGCCGGCGAACTCCAGCGCTGGATCGAGAGCGGAGCGTACGACAAAGTCCTCGCCGGCGAATATGCCAAGCGCTCGGACGCATCCACGGAGCGCCCGCTGAATCAGGATTTCGCCGACGCTGCGGACTACTACGGCGCACAGACGCGCGACGCGATGAGCAAGGTCGGAGCCGTGTTCGATCGGGCCAAGGGCGCATTCGACGACGCGTTCAAAGGCGGCCAACGGTGAAAGTGCTGGTCGTCGGCGGAGGAGCGCGCGAGCACGCGCTCGGTTGGAAGCTCCTCCAAGACGACCCGACGCTCGAAGTCATCTCGGCTCCCGGAAATCCTGGGCTCGCCGCGATCGGGCGCTGCGAGAAAGTCGCGGCAACGGACATCAACGGACTCGCGGCGCTCGCCCGCCGCGAGTCCGTTGCGTTCACGGTGGTGGGGCCCGAAGGTCCCCTCGAGGCCGGGATCGTCGATCACTTTCGCGCGAACGGCCTCGCGGTGTTCGGACCGTCGAAAGCGGCGGCGCAGATCGAGACATCCAAGCGATTCGCGAAAGAGTTGATGCTTGCCGCGCACGTGCCCACCGCCAGGGCGCGCACGTTCACCGCGGTCGCAGCTGCGAACGCGGAGGTCGAGCGACTCGGGGCGCCGGTCGTGATCAAGGCGTCGGGGCTCGCCGCGGGCAAAGGCGTGATCGTCGCGACGAGCACGGCAGAGGCGCGCGACGCGATTGCTTCAATGCTCGAAGGAAATGTGTTCGGCGAGGCCGGGCACGAAGTGCTGGTGGAGGAGTTCATGAGCGGCGAGGAGATTTCGGTGTTCGCGCTCACCGATGGCACGCACGTGCTCCCGATGATCGCCGCGCAAGACCACAAGCGAATCGGCGAGGGCGACACTGGGCCGAACACGGGCGGGATGGGCGCGTACGCTCCCGTTTCGATCGCAACTGCGGGGATCGCCGCGCAGACTGTGGATCGCGTCTTTCTCCCGACGCTCGCGGCGCTGCGCGCGGCGGGATCGCCATTCACCGGACTGCTCTACGCCGGCCTTATGCTCACACGCGACGGGCAAAAAGTCGTCGAGTTCAACTGCCGCTTTGGCGATCCGGAGACCGAGGCGATTCTCCCGATGATGGCGTCGGGACTGCTCGAACCCATGCGCGCGATCGCGAATGGTGATTCGATCGCCGGCGCGCCGCCGATCCAGTGGCGCGCGGGCGCCGCGGTCACGACGGTCGTCGCGGCGGCAGGATATCCCGGCGCGGTTGATTCCGGCGACGCGATCGCGCTGCCGCCCGACGAGCGCGACGTGATCGTTTTTCACGCCGGCACCAAACGGAACAGCGACGGGCAACTGGTGACGGCAGGCGGACGCGTGCTCGCGATCACGGCGCTCGGCGCCTCTCTCGGTTCGGCGCAGAAACTGAGCGCTGCGCACGCGTCGCGCGTGCAGTTCGAAGGGCGGCAGTTCCGCGCCGACATCGGCTGGCGCGACCTCGCTCGGCAGCACCCAGGTGCGTAGGAGTGCCTGAACTCCCCGAAGTAGAGACCATGGCGCGCGATCTCGAGTCCGCCGTTCGCGGCGCGACCGTGAGCGCCGCGCACGTGCACCGCCCGAACGTGCTCCGCGAGCGAACCGCGAAAGGATTCGCGAGCCGCATCGCCGGCGCGACCTTCGACCGGTTTTGGCGCCGCGCGAAGTATGTCGTCGCGGATCTCTCGACCGGTGATCGTCTCGTGGTATCACCGCGATTCACCGGCTCGCTGCTCATCGAGCCGGCACCGTTCACGCGCAGCGGAGCGGACTACACCTGCATCCAGTTTCCGCTCGCCGACGGCCGCACGCTGCGATTCCGTGACGTACGCCGGCTCGGCACCGTCGAACTCATGGATCCGAAGCGATTCGAGAAGTTCACGAACGCGATCGGGCCGGAGCCGCTGGAGCGTTCGTTTACGGCGGAGCTTTTCACTGATATCGTGCGGGCTTCATCCCGGGCGATCAAGACGATCCTCATGGACCAGCGGCGCATGGCGGGCATCGGAAATATTTATGCGAACGAGGCGCTCTGGCGCGCGTTCGTTCGTCCGACGCGCCGCGGATCGTCGCTGACTCGCGCGCAGGCCACACTGCTCCACAAAGAAGCCGTGGCCGTGCTGCGTTCCGCTGTCGAACAGCGCGGCACAAGCTTTCGCGACTATCAAGATCCGTACGGCGGACGCGGCGGCTTCCTCGGCCTTGCAAAAGTGTATGGCCGCGATGGCGATCCGTGCGTGAGATGTGGCACGACGCTTCGTTCTTCGCACGCCTTGGAAAATCGGATCACTGTCTGGTGCACCGCGTGCCAGAAGTAATCGCGTGAGCAAGCGGCGACGTTCCGCATCCGCCGCCGTCGAGGCGCGCGTCGAGGCGATGCTCGGCCTCGTGAAGGCCGGCGTGCGCGGAAGGCCCGGCGTCTATCGGATGATTTCACCGGACGGCGAGATCCTCTATGTGGGCAAGGCGAAGAACTTGCGGACGCGCTTGCTCGGATATTTCCGCGCGGATTTCCCCGCGGAGAAGAGCGCGCGCATCATCCGCGAAGCGGGCGAAGTGCAATGGGACTATCACCCGAGCGAGTTCGCCGCGCTGGTTCAGGAGCTGCGGCTCATCAAGAAATACCGTCCGCGCCTGAACGTGATGATGAAGCGGGACGCGCGGCACTTCGCATTCATTCGCATCACGACGGGAAGCGCGCCGAAGTTTATGGTTGTGCGCGGCGCAGGAAACGACGAGCACGGCACCTACTTCGGCCCGTTCCACGGCGCGTGGCAGCTCGAAGATGCACTGCGCGAACTCAACGATGTCCTCGGCCTTCGCGACTGCCGCATTGATCAGCCGATGCACTTCTCCGATCAGACGGAGTTTCCTGTTGGGCAGCCACGGACTCCCGGCTGCATCCGATTTGAAATCGGCAAATGTCTTGGCCCGTGCGTCGCCGGCGTGAGTCAGCGTCAGTACCGCGCGCGATTCACGGTGGCGCGCGATTTTTTTGAGGGAAGACAGGACAGCCCGCTGGAAACGCTGCGCAGCGCCATGGAAGAATCGAGCGAGCGGATGGAGTTCGAGCGCGCGGCGCAGATTCGCGACAAGATGCAGCGGCTCGAATCGCTGCGGGAGCAGTTCGAACGGCTTCGCTTCGCGGTGGAGTCGCTCACGTTCGTGTACACGGTGCCCGGGCATGCCGGAGAGGATCGGTCGTATCTGATTCGCCGCGGGCGGATTCGAGGCGAGCTTCCCGCGCCTCAGTCTCCCGATGAGAGAACGGCGCTCGCGTCAGCCGCGGCCGAAATCTTCTCGCCAAAGGAACTCAGGAGCGCGACAGTGCCCGCGCACGAAGTGGACGAGCTGATGCTGCTCTCCAGCTGGTTCCGGAAATTCCCCAAGGAACTCGAGCGGACCGAGCCTGCGGCGGAGTTTCCGAGAAAGCGGTCTGCCTGACTAAGCGGTGAGATTCGGCCGCTGTTTCCCTTCGGCGGCGATCGTCAGTTCGACCATAACAGATCCTTCTCTCGGTGAGAAAGCAGAACGGAGGGCCGGGCGATTGTATGCCCAGACCCTCCGTCGCGCCCGCCCGCGAAGCATATGAATCGTATGCGTTTAAAGTTGTTCCGTCAACTCGGCTCCGGTGACTCGCCCGTACGCGGCGCGGGACTCGAACCCGCCGCCAGCGAGACAATCTCGACTTCACTTCGGCAATCTTTGATCGTCAACAAGGCGACCGACGGCTCGAGATTGAATCTCCGCACTCCGGCCGCTCCAGGATTCACGATCAGGCGGCCATCGATGCGCGAAATCTTTTGAATGTGCGTGTGGCCGTACACGATTACATCCGCCTGATATGCAGCAGCGAGGTTCGCGGGTGTCACCTTCCCCACCTCATGCCCGTGGCTCACATGCACTCGCAATCCGCCCAGTTCCAGATCGAGCGCGGGCAAGAGCCCGGGTTCCCACTGCGCGTCGGTATTTCCGAATACGGCGCGCACAGGCGCAATCAGCGCAAGCTCGTCGAGGATCTCCGCGCCGCCGACATCGCCGGCGTGCAGAATCAGCTCGACTCCCGCGAGCGCCGAGTGAACCTCGGGCCGCAGGAGGCCGTGCGTGTCGCTAATGAGCCCGATCAGCACCGGGGATTCTCGAGACCACCAGAGCGAACAGTACGAGCGCGGCAACTCCAAGCCCGGCTTCGGTGAGCAGCATGCCGTTCGTCTGCAATCGATCGTGTACGGATCCGAGAATCCGCAGCACGAAAAGACTGAACATCGTGTTCAGCGCGTAGAACAGATTGATTTTTGTGGCGGCGGCGCGCTCGCCAATGATTGCGAGGATCATTCCGGTCAACGTCGCGACGCTGAGACCGAGCGCAAAGGTGTAGAAGAGCGTCGTGGCTGCAAACCAGAACTGCGTGCGCGGTGAGAACGGCATCACCGCCACGGCCAGCACGCCAATCGCGCAGGCCACCGCGTACGCCTTGGGCTTCGACATGAAATCGGCGATGAATCCGCCGGCCATGCACCCGATCACGATCGCGACGCCTCCTCCCGCGCCAAGCACGAACGACACGACATCCGCCGACGCATTCCACTCGGGGCCCAGCGACCCGAACAGGAACTGCGCGGCGCCGGTGCCGATTGGCAGAATCGCGAGCAGCAGCCCGATACGTCCGGCCTTCGAGCGAATCACGCCGAGAAGCTCTCGCCACGCATCTAGTGCTCGCGCCCCGACCGTCTCGTTCTGCATCGCCGGCGGCGGCTCTTCGAGCAGAAACAGACAGAACCCGCACAAGAGCACCAATGCTCCGAGTGCCGCGCCCGCCATCCACGGCTGCGGCATATGCTTCATCAGCACGAGGCCGAGTCCGCCGCCACCCGTCTGCCCGAATTGATTTCCGCTCTGGAACCAGCCCGCTGCCCGACCCCGCGTTGCGGGCGTCGTGTTGTGCGCGAGCAATCCCTCTGTGGCGAACGCGAGAAAGGTCGAGATGAAATTCGCGCCGAACACGAGCAGCGAAAGCAGTGGCACCGTCTTCTCGCTGATCGGCGTCACGGTGATCGCGAGCATCCCGATCGCCATTCCGCTCGCGGCGATCAGCCACCATTTCTTTCGCGAGAGCGTGTAGTCGCCGAGCGGCGCCCAGATGAACTTGAAGCCATGGGCGAGGAAGCTCATGCCCACGATCGCGGCGATCGAAGAGATCGGCAGGCCGGCGCGCGAGCCAAGGTATCCGAGAGCGACGCTTGGATAGCCGAGCATCAACCCCATCGGGAAATACAGCACCGCGTAGACCCACGGATGCTGTTTTTCTCGTGCGACTCGCGTGGGTGGTGCGGGCGCCGTCATGGCTGCAACGCTACGATTCGCCCCAGCGTGGCGCGAGTGCGTTCTCCACGCCCAAATGATCGAGAATGCGAGCGACCACAAAATCCACCAGCTCCGCGACGCTCGCCGGCCTGTGATAAAAACCTGGTGATGCGGGAAGGATCACCGCGCCAGCGCGCGTGAGCCGCAGCATGTTCTCGAGGTGAATCGCGCTCAGCGGCGTCTCGCGCGGGACGAGCACCAGCGGCCGGCGTTCCTTCAGCGTGACGTCGGCAGCGCGTTCGACGAGCGAACGCGAAGTGCCCGCGGCGATAGACGCGAGCGTGCCCATGGAGCACGGGCAGATCACCATGCCGCCCGTTTTCGCGGAACCGGACGCGGGGCCAGCGCCGCGATCGGCGTCGTCGAACACCGTCACATGGTTGTCCCACGCAGCGGCGCCAATGGCGGAGCGAAGTCCGGCGACGTCGTCGATGTCGGTTTCCGTTTTCAGCAGTCGCAGCCCGTGCGCTGACAGGACGAGCGACACGTCGCGGCCCGACGCCACGAGCTGCTGCAGCAAGCGCACGCCGTACGGCGCACCCGACGCGCCAGTGAACGCCATCACGATCGGCGGCAGTTTTCCCTGGGGCGTCATCCCCAGATCCGCTGCGCGAGCACGAACGCGAAGAACGTACTCGAGAGCGCCATGTTCACCGTGAAGAACGCCTTGTCCACGCGCGAGAGATCGTCGGGATGCACGAGCGTGTGCTCGAACACCAGCAGTCCCGCAGCGACGCCGAGCCCAATGTTGTAGACAATGCCTTCGCCCGTCGCGTAGCCGACTAGCGCCAGCAACACGATCGTCATCACATGCAGTCCGCGCGCGATCACCAGCGCGTTCTGCGCGCCGACTTTCGCGGGGAGCGAATGCAGTCCGTTCGCGCGATCGAAATCGATGTCCTGCAGCGCGTAGAGAATGTCGAAGCCGCCCGTCCAGCACATCACCGCACCGGCGAGCGCGACGAGCATCCACCATGGATTGCTCCACACACCGGTCACGGCGAGATAGCCGCCGACCGGCGCGATCCCCAGCCCCAGTCCCAGCACGAGGTGCGACCAGCGCGTGAATCGTTTCGTGAAGCTGTACCAGAGCACCCAGGAGAGGGCGAATGGCGAGAGCACGTAGCAGAGAAAGTTCAGCTTCCATGCCGCGAGCTCAAACAACAGCAGCGCGGCGATCACCAGCGCCTTCGCCTCTTTCACGCTCATGGCGCCGCTCGGAATTTCACGCATGGCCGTACGCGGATTCTTGGCGTCGTACGCGCGATCGACAATCCGGTTGAATCCCATCGCCGCAAACCGCGCCGCGGTGAACGCGACCACCACCCATCCGATCACCTGCCACGAGACCACCGCGCGATACGACGCGAGCGTCACGCCGACCATGGCAAACGGCAGCGCAAATACCGTGTGCGGCAGCTTCACAAAATTCGCATAGCGGACCAAGCGTGATCCTCCCGCGATCGTCTGTCCGTCAGCCATTAAACACCCGACACTCGTCACCCCTCACATTGGACATCCGTCACGCCTCACCCAGTCCCAGCTTCTCCCAAATCGAATCAACTCGCCGCTTGGTCGCCTCGTCCATCTCAATCAACGGCGGCCAATTTCTCGAAAACCCTTCCTCCGGCAGCTTCTTCGTCGCGTCGAGCCCCATCTTCGATCCGTATGTGAACGCGCGGCTCGAATGGTCGAGCACATCCACCGGCCCCATCGTGAATCGCGCGTCACGCTCGGGATCGATGTTATTGAGAGCTACCCACCACGCTTCCTGTGGATCACGTACGTCTACCCAGTCATCCACAATTACGAGCACCTTTGCGAGCGACATCAGCCCCTGCCCCCACATCGCGTTCATCACCTTGAACGCCTGGCCGGGATATTCTTTCTTGATCGAAACAAAAACGAGATTGTGAAAAATCCCCTCTGCCGGCATGTGATAGTCCACGATCTCCGGGATCGTGAGCTTGAGCAGCGGCAGAAAAATCCGCTCGGTGGCGTGGCCGAGATAAAAATCTTCCATCGGCGGGCGGCCCACGATCGTCGTCGCATACACGGGATTCTTTCGCATCGTCACCGCGGTGACGTGCACGAGCGGGTAGAGATCCGCCTCAGAGTAAAATCCGGTGTGATCGCCGAACGGACCTTCGGTCACAAGCGGCTCCGCAGGATCGATGTAGCCTTCGATTACGAACTCCGCGTCGGCCGGCACCTCGAGATCGCACGTGACGGCCTTCGCGAGATGCACCGGCGCCTTGCGCAGGAACCCTGCGAAAATGAATTCGTCGACTGTCGGCGGCAGCGGCGCGCTCGCGGAGTACACCGACGCCGGATCCGCGCCGATCGCGATGCAGACCGGCATCTTCTCGCCGCGCTCCGCCATCTCCCGCCAGTGGGCCGCGCCAACCTTGTGCCGCTGCCAATGCATCGCGAGGGTGTTCTTCGAAAGCTGCTGCACGCGGTACATCCCCACGTTGCGCACTTTCGACTGCGGATTCTTGCTGATCACCATAGGCAGCGTGATGTACGGACCGCCGTCCTGCGGCCAGCAGGTGATGATCGGCAGCTTGTTCAAGTCGATCTCGTCGCCGCGCCAGACAATCTCCTGGCACGCCGGCGCGCCGCCCTTCATGCGCGGCGGGAACTTCGCAATCTCCATGAGACGCGGCAGCAGCGAGAACTTCCCGAGCAAGCCCTCGGGCACTTTCAAGTCGAGAAGTTTCGTGATGCGCGCCCCGTGCTCGTCGAGATCGGTGACGCCGAGGGAGAGCGCCATTCGTCTCATCGAGCCGAACAGATTGATCGCAACAGGATAGGGCGAGCGCGATCCGTCGCGCAGCACCGGGTGTTCGAACAGCAGCGCCTTTCCGCCGCCCGGCTGTTTCATGACGCGGTCCGCGATCTCGCACAGCTCGAGTTCGATCCGCACGGGCTCGCGGACGCGCACGAGTTCGCCGATCGCGTCAATCGCTGCAATGAATTCCGAGAGAGTGTCGAGGGTCATCGTTTCTCGCCGACGTGCAGAGCCGCCACGCCGAACGTGAGAGTGGTGACGGAGACGTTGGCGAAGCCTGCGTGGGACATGATCGTTTTCAGTTCTTCCGCCGACGGAAACCGCGCGATGCTGTCCGGCAGGTATTGGTACGCCGTGGGATGCCCCGAAATCAGGGCGCCAACCAGCGGCAGCACCCGGCGCGAATACAACTCGTAGATCCAGCGCACGATCGCGGACCGCGGCGTCGAGAACTCGAGAATCACGAATCGCGCGCCGGGAGTGAGCACGCGCAGGATTTCGCGAAACGCCGCAGGCATGTCGATCACGTTCCGAATTCCGAAGGCGACAATCGCACCGTCGCACACCGCGTCCGCTACGGGCAGCGCCAGCGCGTCAGCGACCACCGGCGTGAGCACCGCTGCCGGCGCCTTGCCGCGTCCCGCCCGCAACATGGGTTCCGCGAAGTCCGCGCCCACAACCGCTCCGCTGAATCCCGGGACGCGACTGACGGCAGCGCCCACATCGAGCGTTCCCGCGCACAGATCGAGATAGGTGCCGGCGGGACGCCGCTCGACGCCGAGCTTCGCGATCGCGGCGCGCCGCCAGGATCTGTCGATCCCCCCGCTCAGCAGCCGGTTGAGCAAATCGTATCGCGGC
>JANYIJ010000038.1 GCA_025362095.1 Gemmatimonadota bacterium
GTGATCGGAGCGGGGCTCGACGCAGCGATCGATTCGGCGGCGAAAGCAGCAGTGCCGGGACTTGGTGTTTATCCATTGCATGCGGCATCCGGCGTCGGATTCGGCAACGGGTTCGCGGGTAACTCGTTGCGGCATGTGCCAGACGGATGGATGCCGGCAGTGAAATATCTTGTCGAAGTGCTGCATGCCGACGTGAACATCCGCGATCAGAATGGCTACACGCCGCTGCACAACGCGGCGGCGCGCGGCGACAACGAGATGATTCTCTATCTCGTCTCCAAGGGAGCAGACGTGAAGGCAGTGGCGAAAAACGGCCACACGGTTGCCGACATGGCCAACTCGCCGGTCTCGCGCACGCGGCCGTTCCCGGAGACTGTAGCACTGCTGGAAAAACTCGGCTCGCGCAACAGCCACAACTGCGTGTCGTGCTGGTAAGCTGAGGACAGAAAACAGAATGCCGATTTACGAGTACGCTTGCCGGTCCTGCAGTCAGCGGTTCGAACTTCTCATTCGGGGCACGTCGGCACAGCCGGCGTGCCCCGAGTGCAAGAGCACCGATCTCGAGAAGCTGCTCTCGCTGCCGTCAGTGAAGTCGGAGAGCACGCATGCTCGCGCGCTCGGCGCGGCCAAAAAGCGGGATGCGAAGCAGGCGTATGAGAAGGTTAATACGCAGCGGGAATACGAGGCTCATCACGACGACTAGTGAGCACTAGTGAGCACTTAGTGAACACTCATCACTGAGGCCTTGATCCTGATCACTCAGCACTGCAGGGTAACGGCACAAAAAAACGGTGCTGAGTGTTGAGGTTGAAGGTTTCAGTTATGAGTGGACGCCTGCTGCATTCGAATCATTCGGATTGCGTCGCGGCGATGTCGACAGTCCACGGTTGCGTCCTACATCGGACCCACCGATGCAGGATTTCAGAAAACTCTCCGTGTGGCAGCGGGCGAATGCACTCGCGCTTCTCGTCCATCGTGTCACGGGTTCGATCTCGCGGCGCAACAATGCTGGAGTTATCAGCCAACTCCGGCGCGCTGCGCTTTCAGTCTCGGCGAATATCGCCGAAGGCTGCGGACGCGAATCCAATCGCGATCTCGCCCGATTTCTGCAAATCTCAGTCGGATCTGCGTCGGAGGTCGAGAATCATCTCCAATTCTGCGCCGATGCTGCGCTGATCTCTCGCGCCGATTTCGACGACTGTCTGTCCGAGGTCGTACAGATCCGCCGCATGCTGATCGGGCTCTTGAAGAGTGTCCGGTCGCGTCCGGAACCTACTCATCACTGACACCTTTATCCTCAACACCCAGCACTGCAGTGAAACAGCCACAGCAGTCGTGGGTGCTGAGGTGGAAGGTGTCAGGAATGAGTAGTCACACTCACCACTGACATCTTCCACCTCAGCACTCACAACTGCTGTGGCTGTTCGTTGACTACCCGCACCACATTGTTGAAACAGTGCATCGCGTCGAGCGGATCCACCACGACCAGCGGCGCCGCTCCTCCTCCGATCCGCTCCGCCGCCGCCATCGAGTAAGCCATCAGCTCACGCGAGAGCCGTTCCGCTGACCCTCTAGGCAACGCGCGGGCGCGCTCGGTCGCCAGCAGCGAGTCGAGCGACGGCTGCGGCTGTTCATCCACGAGTGCGACAATCACCATCGCCACCAGCGCATTCGAGAGAAAGTTCGTCGCGAAGGCGAGCGGCGAATATACGGCGCTGCCAGGACGCTGACTCGCGAACTCGCGCAACAAGTCCGCCCGTCGGGCGCTCAGCAGCGCTCGAAACTCATCATGCGCCGCCTGATGCACGCGAAGAAATGTCGGCGCCCTCTCGATGAACGCCCACGGGTCCGCCGACAGCCCGTTGAGCAGCCCCTCGACGACGCGCTCGCGCTCCGCGCCATGAATGCCATCGTCACACATGCGCGCGTAGGATCGCATGAGCTCCAGCAATGCGAAGAGCAGCCAGCGATAGTCGACTTCGTTGTCCTTGCGCATCAAGTCGATCTCGCGGCGATACATGAAGCGCAGTCCCCAGCGCAGATGACTCGCCTGAATCGACGCGCACGGAAGCGCGCAGCGCAGCTGGTGCGCTGAATCGAGTGTGCCGATGCGCTCGCGTATCGAATCGTAGCCGCGCTCTTCGGGATGGAAGTATGCGACCGCGAGCAAGAGCAGCGTTTCCGCGTCGTCAATAAATCGCAGACCGCAGCCCTGCTCTCCGCCGAGATGGCCGAGCAGCGCTGTGACCCGATCGAGGTTTTCGTTTGCGTCACCGTCATCCCAGGCGCGCACCACGAGCAGCGAGAGCACCGCCAGACAATATTGATCGAGCAGAATCGCGAGTGATTTGCGGGTGTCGTTGGCGGCGCCCGCGCGCAAGCAGTAGTCGAGCAGCAGGACCGGCGCGATGTCGTCTGGGAAACGGTGCGCGACGTAATCCCAACCCTGCAGCACATGCAGTCCCTCGCGTCGCGTGCGCGCGTCGAGCGTGTCGACGACTCTGCGCAGGCTGACGGGTTTCTCCTCCGCGCCGCGCGAAAACGTGTGCGTGCGCATTGCATGCCGGAGCCGCGACAGCGCGGTGTCAGCCCTGTCCTCATTCAGCAGGGTTTCGACGATCTCGCCGCGTGCCGGCCCGCGCAGCAACTTCTCGAGCTGCGCAGCGGCGTCGCCGAAAGTTATTCCAGGCCGTTCCACTTACGAGTTTCGCACAGCGCTGGCTAACGCGCGCCCAGGTTCTCTCCCTTCAGCATGAGATCCATGTGCTCCTGAGCCTGATTCAATCCGCCAGTTTCCCACGAGACGCGTCCCGTGTTCTTCGCATCGACACCGGCGAGGACTTGATCGCAGAGCGACACAATCTGACTCAGCAACGCTTGCGCCTCGGGCATCGTGGTCGCGGCCTGAACTTTCTGCGCCAATTCAATGATCTGATCAGCTCTCGCCGCCGCGTTGCGCGCCGCGGTCGCAATGTGCTGTGCGTGCATGATCACGTTCTGCGACGCTCCCGCGGCTTTCGCCGCAAGTTCGATATGATTCGCGGCGTTGAGCGCGGCTTTCTTCATTCCGTAGCCGAGCCCCGGACCATTTGGCACGATGGCCGGATCCATCGCGTTGATCACGTGGCCCGCGTGCAGCTTCATCGCGTCGAGGTTCGCGCCCTTCGTTGCGAGTCCCGCGTGTTGCGCTGCTGTGCGCGCTTCGGCGAACGCGACCGGCAGCAGCCCCATCCCGTTCGGCGTGTCGGAGAACGAGTTCACCACGTGGCCGATATGCGTCCCCACCGCGCCGGCGGGCACTTTGATCGGCGGGGTGGTCGCGCCACCGCGACCGCCGCGTCCGCCTGCAGCAGGCGGAGGGGTGTAGCCTCCGGGAAGCGGCGCGCCGGTGATCTGCACGATCTGCGTGTCGTACGAGCGGCGCAGAACCGTATCGGTGCTGACGATGAACGTCTGGCTGCGATACTGCGCTTCGGTGAGCCCGTTCCGTTTCAGGATATCCGCGATCTGCGCGCGCAGTTTTTCCTTCAGCGCTTCCTGCGCCTCCGGCTTTTTGTTGCCCACCATCGCGAACTGCAGGTTCATCGAATCATGCGCGATCTCGATCGCGACCTGCACTTTCGCAAGCAGTGCGATTTCTTCCTTTGAGAGCTGGGCCGCGCCGCTCTGGGCACGCGCCAGCGATGGCGCCAGCGAGGGCGCCATCAAGGCGAGGCTGAAAAGAGCGACCTGCAGTACACGACCGCGCACGCTGACCTCCAAGGGACGGGTGGAGCCTGCGCGTCACGATGCGGCTCTGACGCGCACGTTCATATTTAAGATTACGCCTGTGGCGGTCAAGGCGCTGTAATACCAGCCAGCCTAGCCGCCCCCGCACCCACGGGCCAATTTGGTCTCGACCGCCGGGGAACCCGAGCCCGACGCCGGGCAGGGCCCCGCCACCGCGAACAGGATGTCGCACATGGACGAACTCCGCCTGCGTTCCCGCACCGTGTCGGAGATCGTCGACGCCGCGTTCGCGCTGTACCGACGGGACAGCGGCCAATACATCCTCATCATGGCCGTCGCGACGATCCCGCAGCTCGTGTCGCGGCTCGTGTTTCGCACCGACGACGTGCTGAGCGCGGTCTCAATTCTCGTCGGGTTCATCACGGCGATCACATCAGCATTCACCTACACGGTGGGCGCGGCGGCGGTGATGAAGCTTGGGTCCGAAGTGTATCTCGGCGAACCCGCCGATCTCGGCGACACGGTGCGCAGCGTGATCCCGAGAGTGTTCGCGCTGCTCTGGGCGGGACTCATGAAGGCGATTCTGTACGCGATCGGGCTTCTCGCGTTCTTCGTGGGAGCGTTCTATGTCGCGGCGCGGTTTTTTGCCGTGGGCGCCTCGATAATTCTCGAGAACAAAGACGTCGGCGAGGCGTTTACGCGCTCGTCGGAACTTTCGAGCGGACGCAAGCGGCACATTCTGAACACCTTGCTGCTCGTCGGGATTATTTATTTGCTGCTGAGCTTTTGCGTCACGCTTGTCGCGGGGATCACGCGGAGCACGGTGATCGCGATCATACTCTCAACGGTGTTTCAGATTGTAGCTTCGCCGATTATCGGGCTGACCGACATGCTGCTCTATTACGACTGCCGTATCCGTGGAGAAGGCTTCGACATCGAGCGCATGACCGCCTCGATGGACGCGGGCCGCGTCTCGCCCGGGGCGCCGCCCGCGGCGATCTAGCCAATCACGGCCGAACGATCGTGATGTTGCTGCAGCAGGCGGCGGGCCAATCGTGGACGGTGCCGGCGGTGCACGACACCGTCGCCGCCATCGCGCGCCAGAGCGCGTACGAGCGGACCGTCGGTGAGAGCGCGATGCAGCGTATCATGCAGTTCATCGGCCGCATGTTTCAGGCGATGTACGAATTTTTCCGCGGCTCGGAGACCGGACGGCATGTGACGCTCGCGATCGTGGTGCTGCTCGTCGCTGGCATCGCGGTACGCTTCGTTCTCTCGACGCTCGCCGCGCGCAACGATGTAGTCGCGGCCGACGCGGGCCCTGCCCGCGCGCGCACCGCCGATGCGTGGCGCGACGCCGAGCGGCTCGCCGCCCGCGGACAGTTCACCGAGGCCTCGCACGCGCTGCTGCTCGCGCTGCTCACGGTCTTCGCGCAGCGCGGCGACGTGCGGCTGCACGCGTCGAAGACGGCGGGCGACTATGCGCGCGAACTCGCGCGGCGCGGCTCGCCCGCGCGCGGACCGTTCCAGCAATTCCGGCGGCGCTACGATGCCGTGATCTTCGGCGTCGGAATTTGCGACGCAGACGAATACGCGGCACTGCTGCGCGACGCCGCGCCGATTCTCTCGCGGGCTGGCGTGGCATGAGTAGTCCGCAACCCGCATCGGGGTGGGATCCGAGCGTGGAACAAACGCGGTTGCCGTGGTACTCTCGGCCGGCAATTGTCCTCCCCATCACCGCCGCGCTCATTGTCTTCACCGCCCTCGCGACACCGCAGCCCGACAGCGGCCGCGGCGGCGACTCGCGGCTCACGACATACTCCACCGCGCCGATGGGCGGTCGGATTTTCTACGATCTCGCCCGCCGGCTCGGCTGGAACGTCGAACAACGGCGCACCGCCGACTGGCCCGCCGACAGTGATGCGATCATCACCGAGCTCGATCCCGTTGTGCCGCTGCGTTCGACGGACGTGCATGCGCTGCTCGAACGCGTGCGGGGTGGCGGCGCGCTGCTCGTGATGCTGGGGCCCGGCTCGCACCTGCTCGCGGACTCACTGCACCTCGTATTCGGCCGCAGCGTCTACAGGTCGAAGGATCCCAACGGCTCCCGCGACGCGGAAGGATGCCCCGCAGAAGAAAAAGGCGTGTTCAATCGCCGGATGCTCTACACGCTCTGGCCCGGCGATCAGGTCACGCTCAGGCAGATCGGATGGCGCGGGCCCAAACCCGACTCGGTCGTGCCGCTCATCGAGACTGCGCGACGGCCGATCTTCGAACGGGATGGTCGGTCGGCCGCGATCGGTTTCGTCTACGGCCGCGGTCGCATTGTCGCCGGCGCTGATCCCGACGTGCTGCGCAACGACGCGATACGCGTGTGCAAGTACGGTCTCGATGTCGACGCCGCGCGCATGCTCGATTTCCTCAGCGAACGCGGCGACTCGCCGCGCCGGCACATCGCGTTCGACGAGAATCACCAGGGATACGGCGAGCAGCGCGGCACCATGGGCGCGATTGCGAAATACCTGGTCGGCACGTCGACGGGGCGCCTGCTCTTTCAGCTGCTCGCCGCGGGAGTCGTCCTCCTCCTCGTGCTCGCGCCCCGCCTCATTCCTCCGCACGACCCCGAACGCATCGAGCGCCGCAATCCGCTCGAGCATGTCGATGCGCTCGGCCGTGCGTATGCAACCGTGGGCGCGACGCGCTCAGCCACCGCGCGGCTGCTGCGCGGCGTACGGCGCAGACTCGCCGGCGGGTCGATCCGGCCGGGCGTCGACGCATCGGACGAGGCGTTCCTCGAACGCGCGCGCCGCGACGCGCCGAAGCTCGGCGACGAAATCGCCCTGATCAAGAAGGCGCTGCACTCACCCGTCACCCGCCGTGAGTTCGCGTCGGTCGGCGCGGCGATCGAACAGCTCGAACTTTCTCTCACCCGGATTTGAAATGAGTCTCTCCATCGAACAGGGCGCTGAACTGCTCCGCGCCGTGCGCGCGTCCGTCGGCACGCGCATCGTCGGTCAGGACGCCGCCATCGACGACGCGCTCGTCGCATTCCTCGCACGCGGGCACCTGCTCATAGAGGGCGTGCCCGGAACGGCGAAGACGCTGCTCGTGCGCACGCTCTCGAGCGCGCTCGGATTGCAGTTCACACGCATCCAGTTCACGCCGGATCTGATGCCCAGCGACGTCACCGGCGTTTCGATGCAGCGAGATCCGTCGCGCGGATTCGAGTTCCAGCCCGGGCCGGTGTTCACGCAGATCCTCCTCGGCGACGAGATCAATCGCGCGCCGGCCAAGACGCAGTCGGCGCTCCTGGAGGCGATGGGCGAACGCCAGGTGACGGTGGACGGCACGTCGCGCAAACTCGATCCGCTATTTACGGTCTTTGCGACGCAGAATCCTGTGGAGCACGAGGGCACGTACCCGCTCCCCGAGGCCCAGCTCGACCGCTTTCTGCTCAAGACACTCGTCGGCTATCCCGCGAAAGAAGCCGAGCTCGAGATGCTCGCGCATCATGAATCCGGCTTCGATCCAGAGCGCGCGACCGATGCGATGGTGCCGCCGGTTCTCGACGCAGCCCGCGCCACTGAGCTGCGCGCGCTCGTGGACGGCGTTCGCGTCGCGCCGGAAGTGCGCGAGTATATCGCGGCCATCACGCGTGCCACCCGCGACGAAGCCACGATTTCGCTGGGCGCGTCGCCGCGCGCGAGCGTGTCGCTCATGCGTGCCGCGCGCGCCGCAGCCGTGCTCGAGGGTCGCGCCTATGCGACACCGGATGACGTGAAGGATCGCGTCCCCGCGGCGTTGCGGCACCGCGTGACGCTTTCGCCGGAGCTCGAAGTCGAGGGACGCTCGGTGGATGACGTGCTCGGAGCCATCCTGCTGAGGATCGAAGCGCCGAAATGAGTGAGCTGATCGCGTCCGGTAATGCGCATCCGCTCGCTGCGGCGCGAAAGCCGCGTTTCCGGTACTCGCCGGAGCGGCCGCTTGCGTGGCTCGTCGCTGCGGCCGGCCTTCTCTGGCTGCTTCCCGGGCGCGCCGGCACGGTCGCAGGGCAGACCGCACTCGCGATCATCGCGCTGCTGACCATCGCCGATTTCGCACTGCTTCCATCGCGGCGCGCGCTCGCCGTTTCGCGCGAGCTCCCGGAGACCGTCGGAATCGGCGACACTGTTGAAGGGGCATATCATGTGGAGTCGCACTGGCCGCGCGCGCTCACGATCGAGCTCGCGGACCATTTCTCGCCGTTCGTGAGCGGCGGCGCCGGACTGACCGAGGCGAGCTTCGATCCGTACTCGTCGCGGTCGCTCGCGTTCCGCGTTTCCGGCGAGACACGCGGGCGCGCGCCGCTTGGCGTGGTCGGCGCGCGGGCGCGGACCCGCCTCGGCCTGCTGTCCGCGCGTTTTCTGTTCTCTGGCGATGACTCGATCCTCGTGGTGCCATCGCTTTCCGGCGTGCGGCGATTCCGGATGCTCGCCATGCAGCACCGTCTCGAAAACGCGGGCGTGCGCTCACTGCGCCGCCGCGGTGAAGGTTTCAGCTTCGCGAACCTTCGCGAGTACGCGATCGGCGACGATCCGCGCCGCGTCGACTGGAAGGCCACTGCGCGCCGCGCGCGGCTGATCACGCGCGAGTACACGGTGGAGCGATCGCAGACCGTCATCACGCTGATCGATGCGGGCCGCGCGATGACGCAGATCGCCGGCGAGCGCTCGCGGTTCGAGTACGCGCTCTCGTCCGCGCTGATCCTCACCGACATCGCCGCAAACGCCGGCGATCGCGTTGGCGCGCTCGTGTTCGACGATGAAATCCGCGCGTTTGTTCCCGCGCGGCCGGGACGCGGCGCGCTGCAATCCATACGCGACGCGTTCGTGCCGCTTCAGGCGACTTCGCGCGAACCCGACTACGCCTCGGCGTTCCGCTATCTCGCGGCGCACCAGCGCAAACGCGCGCTCATCGTGTTCATCACCGATGTCATCGACCCGCGCGCATCGCAGGCGCTGATTGCGCATGTCGTGCGCAGCACCGCGCGCCACCTCGCCGTGGTCGTCGCACTGCGCAACGACGCCATCTTCGCGGCCGCATTGCCGCGGGCAGCAGGAGGTTCCGCAGCGCTCTACGAGAGCGCCGCCGCCGAAGAACTTATTTTGGCGCGCGAAGAGGCGCTGCAACGGATGCGCCGCGCAGGAGTCTCGGTGCTCGACGTTTCGCCGCAAGCCATGACAGCCGGCGTGATCAACCGGTATTTGGAGATTAAGTCGAGGGGAGCGCTGTAGCGGTCTGTGTCTGGAGTCTTTCGCCTGGAGTCTTAGAACCCGCTCTTTGAAGTTCTAAGCTATCAACTGCTGAAAACGAGTTCTAAGACCCCAGACCGACGACCCCAGACACAGACTTCATCGTAGCGCCCGCTCGTATGTACGCGTACAGAAGAATCGCCGTCAGCGCCGACACCACCAACTTCCACTCGATCGGCCACCACGGGATCGGCGACACCGTTCCTTCGAGCGTTCCCGCCACCACCAGCAGCAGCGCTGCGCCCGCCACGAGCCTGATCGCGCGCTTGCCATTCTCAACGAGCGCGCGGCGCCGCGTGCGCTCACCGGGAATCAGCAGCGCCGCCGCGAGCAGGAATCCGGCGGCGGCCGAAATGCAGATCGCCGTGAGCTCGAGCACGCCATGCGGCGCGACGAACGCGAGCAGCAGCGACGCAATGCCTTTCGAGCCATACAGTCCGAACACCGCGCCGAGACTGATGCCGTTCGTCACCAGCAGATACACAGTGAGGAGGCCCGCCGTCACGCCGAACGCAAACGCCGCGATCGCCACCTGCACGTTGTTCGTGATGATCGAGGTCGCCATCACCGGCCTAAAGATTTGCGGATCCTCGATGTAGCCGTCGCCGTTTTTTGCGCGCCGAACGCCGTTCTCCGCGCGGTCGAGCATGCCCGGCGGCACGAACACTTCAGCCACGCCGGGATCCCGCATGACTGCGATTCCTGCGATCGCCGCCGGACCAAAGAGCAGCGCGGCGGCAAGCACGATTGGCAGTGCCGAGGCGCGAATCTCGCGCGGCACGTCGACGAACAGGTAGCGCCCGATGTCCTGCGGCGTGATCGTGTGGCGGCGATACAACAGATTGTGCGCGCCAGCCACGAGACGGTTGAGATAGAACACTTCGTCCACTTCACTCCCCTTCGCCGCCGTCCTGAGCCGCGCGAGATCTGCCGCGAGATCCCGATACTCGGCGACGAACTCGCGCACTTCATCCTCGCTGAGCCGCTTGAGCCCGCGCTTCTGAGCGTCGACGAGTTTCGCCGCGAAGCCGGCCCACCGTTTGGATTCACGTGCGACGATCGCGTGCCGCTCGCGCGCAGCGCCAGTGTCGCTCTTCGAGGCGGAACCTGCGGCGCGGGCCGCCCGCTCCGCATTGTAGAGCTGCCCCAGCCGGCCAGCCGGCGTTGCGCCAGAATATTCGGCGAGCGCCGCCGCGAAGCGTTCGGCGAGCTGGCCGGCAAGCACCGCGCGCCGGGCGGGATCGAGATCGCGCTGCCGCTGCGAGAATCGCTCGAGCAGTTCGTACTCCGACGCGGTCAGCGCCGCGTGCAGGCGCGGCGGCTGCGACGCGCTGCTGAATCCCGCCGGCCGGTCGGCTGCAACCACGGGCTGACGCACGAAATCTTCTTTCACCACGATTGTCCCGGCCGCCATGTCGCCGAGGCGTTTGCCGGATTTCGACAGCAGTACGCTGATGATTCCCACTCCGTATACGAGGAGCGGCTGCATGTCAACGATGCGCATCAGGTTCCGCACGGCGGAGGCACCGAACGTCACAGAGTATCCGCCGTCGCGAACCACGCGCAGCCGCTGCAACATTTTCCCCGGCGTGCGTCCGTCCGCAAGCGCCTCGAACAACACGTAGTAACCCCAGAGCACCGCGAACTGCACGAGCACGATGATTGAGAGCGCGAGCGACGCGGACGCGCTGCGCACGAGCCCGCCCGCCTTCGCGACAAACACGGTGATTCCGATGTCGGCGACGATCACGATGAGAAAGCAGATCGCGTAATCGATCAGCGCGGCGTATGCGCGCGAGCCTACGCCCGCGATCGTGTACGAGAGCACCACAAGTTCTGGTGTCTCGACCTCCATCGTGTTCGCCAGCCGGGCGGGCGCGCGGGCAGTCATGTTCCGGAAGTTACACGTGCTTCAGCTTCCAGCTACCGCGTCTGAAGAGCACCGAGCTGACGCCGGCCAGCACGGCGTACGCGGCGAGCACCGCAATGAATATCGCGCGATAGCCGACGCCCGTTTGCCCAGCGAGAATCCACGCGAACGGAATCTCGAAGAGCCAGAACACTCCGAGGTTGATCTTCGTTGGCGTCCACGTGTCGCCTGCGCCGTTGAATGCCTGAGTCAGCACCATGCCGAACGCGAAGAGCGGGAATCCGGCTGCCACTGTTCTCAATCCGAATGTCGCGACGTCTGCGACTCCGGCGTCTTTCGTGAACGCCGATACGATCACGCGCGCGAAGATCAGGAAGAGCACGCCCATCGAGCCGAGAAACGCGACATTCAGTTTGGCTGCCGTCCACACTGATTTCTCCGCGCGATCCGGATTTTTCGCGCCGAGCGACTGCCCGACCATTGTCGCGGCCGCGTTGCCGAGCCCCCACGCGGGGAGCAGAGCGAAGAGAATGATGCGGATCGCGATCGTGTATCCCGCCATCGCGACGCTGCCGAAGCCTGCCATGATGCGCACGAGTCCGATCCAGCTCATCGATCCGACGAGCACCTGGAAGGTGCCACTGCCGGACATGCGAATCATCCGCGCCATGAGCGCGGGATCGAGCACGACGTGGCGCCGGCCCACCGCGAGATGGCCGCTGCCGCGAGCGAGACGGCTGAGCGCGAACAGCACGCCGATGCCGCGCCCGATCGTCGTGGCGACCGCGGCTCCGGTGACTCCCATCCTCGGAAACGGGCCGACGCCGAAGATCAGGATCGGACCGAGCACGATGTTGATCGCGTTCGAGAGCCAGAGCACACGCATCGAGACCGCGGCATCGCCGGCGCCGCGGAATGCGCCGTTGATGATGAAGAGCAGAAACGCCGTGCTGCTGCCGCCGAGCATCACCCGCGTGAATCGAGCGCCGGTCGAAAGAACTTCCGGCGACGCCCCCATCACGCGCAGCAGCGCGGGCGCATATGCCGCGCCGATCGCGGCGAGCGTGCCGGAGACGAGCGCGGCCATGGCGATCCCCTGCACCGCAGCTCGCGCCGCGCCGTCAGGGTTCTTCTCGCCGATACGGCGCGCGACGGTCGCGCTCACCGCAATGCTGAGCCCCACCGCAAGCGTGTACACGATGATCATCATGGACTCGGTGAGCCCCACCGTGGCTACCGCGTCGGGCCCGAGGCGCCCGACCCAGAACACGTCGGACACGGCGAACAGCGATTCCATCACCATCTCGAGCACCATCGGAACGGCGAGCAGAAAGATCGCGCGCTCGATGGAGCCCGATGTGTAGTCGTGCCGCGTTCCGCGCACCGAGTCGCGCAGGTCGCTCCACGTCGTGCGCGCAGGTGCTGCGTCAGCGGAAGTTTGGAGGTCCAACTCTTGTGACACTGAGAAATGCTCCGGAGGAAAAAAGAAATCGCCCCGTCTGCAGAGCCGAAGCAGGCGGGGCGAGACGTCCTCGGAAAATGACGCGCTAGGTGCGCGGCTTCGCGGTCGTCGTGCCTGCTTCGTTGAAGGGGAGTCGCGGGGCCGGCTTGTTCATCGAACTATCCTCCATGTTGAAGTAGACACGCACAACGAGCACGAGCGAAGGATGCTAAGCGCGCCTGGACCGTTCGTCAAGCTTTGAGCTTCGACAAAAAAACGCCGCAGGTTGTCGCAGGTTTCCGCGCTCACGGGGACGAGAGCCAGTGTTTGCGATTGTTTGAATAAGCCAGCCGCTTAAACTGCGGCTTAGGACCGAAGTTCAGAAGCAATCCAACCTCCATTGACGTCGCTCGCAAATAGTGCAATAGCTGCACTTGATGATCTGGGACGAGGGAACGAACGGCCTTTACTTCTACGATGACGCGGCTCTCAACGACGAGATCAGCGTAGAATCGACCAATCGGCTCGTAACGAAAAAATACGTCAATCGGCACCTCCCGATCGACGCGCAGATCAACCGAATTAAGAGCTTTCGCGAGTGCCGCGCGATAGACTGACTCGAGAAACCCCTTTCCGAGTTCATTGTATACTTCGAAAAATGTCACGAGCACGCGTCGCGTGATCGTACCGTGTAAGAATGCGCCCCGCGGTTCGTTCGGGTTTTGCGTCATCGAGCAATATCTGCGTAAACCTGCGTCGACCTGCGGCCAAGTAGTTTTGTTTGCCGCGTGAAAGCTGCCGACTTGGATGCCCGCCTTCATCATCGCCGCATTGCCGCGCGCACCGCAATCGTGCACGGCGGCGTTCGCGTCACCGCTCGTACGTCAGCGCCAGAGAACTGAACGCCGCCACCGCGTTCGCGACGTAGTTCGCCAAGTACTCCACGCGAAGCTGCCGATTCGGAAGCACCTGCACGAGGAGCGCAGCGACCACCGGCAGGCTGGAGTTCGTGCGCACGGAATCACCCGCCCATGCCGTGAGCTGGTAGAGGACGACTCCGTTCCCCGCCGTGACTATCGCGGGATCGGGCGCGTTGCCCTTGATGGTCCACTGCCGCGTCGTGCCATTCGAAAATCCCATCGAGAACACCAACAGCGCCGGATCGATATTTCCGCGCGCGAGCGCGAGGTGCCCGGCCCAGTAATTCCCCCCGCCTTCGCCCGTCGGGCCGCCGTAGCCGTTCGTGCCGAGCAGGAACCAGTTGCCGCTCGCCGTCCCATCGACGTCGAAATCGATCTGCCCGCCGAGCGGTGCGGCTTTCCGCTTGTTTTTCGCGAGGAGCTGGCTGCGCAGCGGCTCGTCGAAGTAATCGAGACCGTCCATCGAATGCACTTTCCATGGCTCGGCGATGTAGTGCGCCGGCACGAGCAGACCCGGAAGCGTGACGTCGGCGTTCACCGTTCCAAGATCGAGCGACTGTCCGCCGACGCGGCCCATGAGCTGTCCCGCGGTCACAGGAATGCGCACGAGCGCCTCACGATTCGCGGCGAGTTCCGAACCGCCAGCCGCAAGGATCGCGGGCTCGAGCTGCGTCATGAGATCGTAGTACACCCAGTACGTGCACGAGCCCTCGAACATCACGCGATAGTCGACAGAGCCCACGGGCGCCGAGCCGACATCACCCGCCTGTTTCACGCGTGGCTGGATCAGGACGATATTGCCGGTGAACGGCGCGTACACGTTGTATCGCGTGCGGCCGGCGCTGAGATCGAGCGGGTACAGATATTGATGATCGACCGGCGTGACGTGCGCGCCGGTCATCGTGCCGAGAGGCGCGAACTCGCCAATGTCGGCGATCGCCATCGGCGACGCCGCGTACCGCACCGCGCCGGAGCCCTGACACGTGCCGTGACTGAATGTGATTCGGAGATCCGACGAGGG
>JANYIJ010000041.1 GCA_025362095.1 Gemmatimonadota bacterium
TGCATATTGATGCAAGAAATAACACGAGGTTTATAGCCGTAAGATATTTTGCAACGCGCTGTTAGTATATATGCATTAAGTGATACATGAGAACAAATCAGCGCTGTGGATATTCGGAATATGCGCAGATCCACCGGATTCAGGTTCTTGAATGGTGCCAGTGGATCACAAAAATACGCGTGTGTAGTTATCAACCGAGCTATGAAAAGCAAGCAGGGCCGGCATCACTGCCGGCCCTGCTTGTACTGAGACGCAAGTTGAATGACTACAGACCTGGGACCACAAACAATCGCGGGCGGTTAAGCTACCTTCTTTCCACGCTTAGCCATAACGGCATCCTGGACCCAGGTCAGCGGAACCAAAAAGAGCGGCGTCAAGAACACGCCGAGCAGCATGTTGATCCAAATCAGCGCCGTGTAAAACGCTCCGAGACCGAGGCCTGCGAGAAGCGTCCCCATCGGCCCGCCAAAGCTGTGTTCCATGAGTTCGATCGATCCGGAAGAAGGTCGGACTGACTATTGCGTGACGCTCTTATGTTAACTGCATGGCGCGAGCGAGGGAAGTCAAAAGATCGGGCGATTACCTGAAGCGCGTCGCAGCCGCAGTGCGCGCCCTGCGTCCGGATCGCTACCTCCTCGCCGTCTCCGGCGGGCGAGACTCGATGGTTCTCCTCGACGCCTTCGCGCGGTTTCGCGGCGACGCCGTCGGCGCCGCCACGTTCGATCACGGGACCGGCCCCGCAGCCACCGAAGCAGCGATCCTCGTGGAACTCGAGGGAAGCCGCCGACACATTCCCGTGGTCTCCGGCTGTCGCGCGAACTCCGCTGAGACCGGCGAGGCTGTCTGGCGCGCCGCGCGCTGGGGGTTCCTCGCGGGATGGGCGAAGGAACTGTCCGCTACGATCGTCACCGCTCACACCCGCGACGATCAACTCGAAACCGTCGTGATGCGCGTGATGCGCGACCCACGCAACACCTCCGTCCGGGGACTCGCCGCGATGTACGCGAGGTCGCCGGTCGCGCGGCCGCTGCTCGACGTGTGTCGCTCCGACATCTCGGCCTACGCCAAGACGAACGAGGTGCGCTTCATGGACGATCAGTCGAATTTCGATCGCGTCCACCTGAGGAATCGCGTGCGCCTCGACCTCCTTCCCGCGCTCGAGAAGGCCCGGCCCGGATTCGGCGATTCGATGATCGCCATCTCAAAGCAGGCGGCCGCATGGCGCGAGTCCGTGGAGCGGGTCGTCGATTCGCTCGGGCTCGCGCTGCTGCCGCCGCTCGTCGTTCCGGCCCCGCCGCTGCTGGATCTACCTGCGGAATCGCTCGGAATCCTCTGGCCGGCGATCGCGGCCCGCGCTGGAATCGCGCTCGACTGGCGCGGCACGGAGCGACTCGTCGCGTTCACACTCGCTGGAAAACCGGGCGGGAAGATCCCGCTCTCGGGCGGAGGCGCGGTGGAGCGCACCGCATCGACGTTCGTCGTGCGCCATTCCACGGCTGCAGAGGCGCTATATTCATAGTATGAGCGCCGCCCCTCCGAACGTCGGCTCGGCAGACCCGCGTTTGCTCGGCCGAGCGGTCAAGCGAATTGCGTATGGCGCGCCCGAGATCGCGTGGCGCGTGGACGAGCTGGGCGCTGAGATTACCGCGGCATACCCGGATGGCGAGTTGCTCGTGCTCGGACTTCTGAAGGGCAGTTTCGTCTTTTTGGCAGATCTCGTGCGACAGATCCGGCGGCCGCTGCAGGTCGATTTTCTGGTCGCATCGAGTTACGGCGTCGGCACGTCTTCATCCGGCGAGGTGAATCTGGTGTACGATCCGGAGACTATTCTCGAGAAGAAGCACATCCTCCTGGTAGAGGACATCGTCGACTCGGGGAGAACGCTCAGCAGGCTGGTGGATGTCTTACAGTTGAGGGGCCCGAAGTCGATCGAGATCTGCGCGTTGCTTCACAAGCATATTGCGACTGAGTTGCGTTACCCCACGCGATTTATCGGGTTCGACGCTCCGAATGAATTTCTGGTGGGGTATGGCCTGGATCATGCTGAAGACTTCAGGCACCTGCCATATGTTGCCAGTCTTGCATAGCGCGCACGCAGAAGAAGTTTTCCATTCCGTAACGACCCGTTTCGCAGCGTAGCTGCATAGACCATGTCCAATCCGCCGACCAAACAGCCCGGTTCCTGGGGTCGCCTCTCGAAGACGATTGCGTTCTGGATTCTCGTCGTCCTCGTGCCGACGGCGTACTTCCAGTTCCAGGGCGCGAAGAGTGATCCTGCGCCGCGTCTCGACGTAACGCAGTACGAAGACCAGCTCGATGCTGGCAATATTTCGAAAGTTACGGTGACCGCCGGCAAGGATATTGTCGGCGAGTTCAAGACGTCGCAGACGGTGAACGGCGTGAGCGCGAAGCGCTTCACCGTGAAGCTCACCGGACAAATCGGCGACCGCGATCTCGACCGCCTGCGCGCGCAGAAGGTGCAGGTCACCGCTGAGGACGCCCGCGCCTCCATCGGCGCGCTGCTGCTGAATATCCTGCCGTGGGTCGTGATGATCGGCATCTGGATTTTCATCATCAGGCAGATGCAGGCGGGTGGGCAGAAGGCGTTCTCATTCGGAAAGTCCAAGGCGAAGCTCCTCGCGGGCGATACGCCGAAGGTGACGTTCGCCGACGTCGCAGGCTGCGACGAAGCGAAGGTCGAGCTCGAAGAGATCATCGAGTTCCTGAAAGATCCCGCGAAGTTCACGAAGCTCGGCGGACGCCTGCCCAAGGGCGCGCTGCTCGTCGGGCCGCCGGGAACCGGCAAGACGCTGCTCGCGCGCGCAGTTGCGGGCGAAGCGGGACGTCCGTTCTTCTCGATGTCCGGTTCGGACTTCGTCGAGATGTTCGTGGGCGTCGGCGCGAGCCGCGTGCGCGATCTGTTCGAGCAGGGCAAGGCGCATGCGCCCTGCATCATTTTCATTGACGAAATCGACGCCGTCGGCCGTCATCGCGGCGCCGGACTCGGCGGCGGTCATGACGAACGCGAGCAGACGCTCAATCAGCTGCTCGTCGAGATGGACGGCTTCGAATCGAACGAAGGCGTGATTCTGATCGCTGCGACCAACCGGCCGGACGTGCTCGACCCCGCGCTGCTGCGGCCGGGCCGCTTCGACAGGCAGATCGTCGTCGACGCGCCGGATCTTCGCGGCCGCGAGGGAATTCTCCGCGTGCATGTTCGCAACAAACCGATCGCGGACGACGTCGACATTACGTCGATTGCCAAAGGCACGCCGGGAATGGCCGGCGCCGACATTGCGAATCTCGTGAACGAGGGCGCGCTGCTCGCAGCGCGCCGCAATCACGACAAGATCTACATGGTCGATCTCGAAGACGCGAAAGACAAAGTGATGCTCGGCGCAGAGCGGAAATCGCTCGTGATGCGTGAGGAGGAGCGTCGTCTCACGGCGTACCACGAAGGCGGCCATGCCGTGTGCGCGATGCTCGTCAAGGGAAATGATCCGCTGCACAAGGTGACGATCGTGCCTCGCGGACGCGCGCTTGGTCTCGCGTTCACGCTGCCGGAAGACGATCGCGTGAGCGTCACGCGCGAGCAGATCGAAGCGCGCCTCGTGATGGCCTACGGCGGCCGCGCCGCGGAAGAAATTGTTTTCGGCCGCGAGCACGTGACCACGGGCGCGGCGAGCGACATTCAAACGGCGACGGCAATCGCGCGCCGCTACGTGTCCCAGTGGGGTTTGTCCGACACGATTGGTCCGGTGCTGGTCGGCGACAACGAACAGGAAGTATTTCTCGGACAGCAGCTCACGAGCCGCCGCACGGTTTCGGAGCGCACCGCGCAGCAGGTGGACGACGAAGTGGCGCGTGTGATCGACACGGCGTTCCAGCGCGCGAAGAAAGTGATCAATGAGAATCGTCCGCTTCTCGATGCGATCGCGGCTGGATTGCTCGAGCGCGAGACGCTCACGCGCGACGACTTCGCGATCCTGATCAAGGGCGGCACGCTTCCGCCGCGCCCACCGTCGCCAGTCGCGCCGCTCACGCCTGCCGCTCCTGCGGTTGGCGAGGCCAAGCGTGTTACGCCGCCGCTGCTCGGTGGACCGGAGCCGTCGCCGGCGTAACGCGGCGCGAAGTTCCGCGAAGTTCGCAGTGCGCAAATTGACGCGAGCGTCGCGCGATTCAGCGCGACGCTCGTCGTCAATGCGGGCCGTCTGTTATTGAACCGTGATCGTCGTGCAACCCTTGATAGTGGGTGCGTCGGTCACGGCGGCACAGACGAGCACCGAAGGGGTCTTTGAGACGGTGGTGACTCGTCCGGTCTGATCGACTGTAATCTTGCTCGCGTCGGCTGTCGACCAGATGAGCGTCTTGCCGCGGGCCGGATTGCTGAGCGTCGTGAGCACCGTGGCGACCATAACCTGCTGCGTGCCGAGCGTCACAGCCGGCGCATCTGGCGCGAGCGACACGGTCTGGGGGATGTTCCCGTCGACGGCGAGGGTCAGGTTCACCTTCGCATTGCCGGAGGAGACACCGATTATCGCAGAGCCTGGGATGAGCGCAATAATGAGTCCGGTCGAGGAGATCGTTGCGATCGTCGGGTTGTTCGTGGTGTAGTTCACCGGCGCCCCGAGGCTGTTGCCGTTGATGTCGAACGTATACACGGTGAGTTGCACGTGATCGGCGACGAACACGCCGTTGCCGCCGGCGTTGTCGCCGACCTGTATTTGTGCCACCGTGTTCGGCGCCGACTCGGCCAGGCAGCCAGCAGTGAGCAACAGGCCCGTCAGTAAAAACCGCCGCATCGCGCGAACTCCTTTTGTTTTTTCCATGAGACTAAGACTTACACCGCACACAATAGTTCCGCGACGGGCTGCTGATCAAGAAGTGAGGGGCGAGGCGTGAGCGGGAGGATCGTGTGGGGAGTGAGGGGGAGGATCAGTGAGGAGTGAGGCGGAAAGAGCAGCAACGGATGAGGAGCACGTATTTTGTTTAAACTTCCGCCCCTCTAACGATCCTCCCTCGCACACCTCACTGATCCTCCTGACCTCTCGCTGATTCCTCCTGACCCTTCACCGGATCTTCCTCCTGACCCCTCACTGTCCGTGCCCTTGCCCAAGTGCGGTAACCCCTGATAATTTCATGTGTTATGCCATTTTCGGACGTCAACGAACGAGTCACGGAAATTCGGGGACTTATCGCGGACGCGGTGAAGCGAGGCGGACACGGTCAGGACGTCCGCATCGTTGCCGTCACCAAGACGCACGGGCCAGACGCCGTGGAAGCCGCGCGCAGCGCCGGAATCCTCGACGTCGGTGAAAACAAGGTGCAGGAGGCGATCGACAAACAAGAGGCGCTGAACATTTCGCAGCCGTGGGCCGCCGAAATGCGCTGGCACCTGATCGGGCATCTCCAGCGAAACAAAGTAAAATTTCTCGATCGCTTTTCGCTGCTGCACGCGCTGGACAGTTCGCGTCTCGCCGATGCGGTGAACGAATTCGGAAGCCGCAGCGGAAGTCCGGTCGAGTCACTCTTGCAGGTGAATGTTGCCGGAGAGGAAACGAAGGGCGGATTTGAAGCGTCGGACGTGGAGATGGAGGCGAACCGGCTGCGTGGTATTAGCGGCGTGCGCGTGACCGGTGTGATGACGATGGCGCCGTTCGACGCACACGAGAGGGCACTGCGTCGCGTGTTCGCGGGCGCGCGCGCTGCGCGCGAAGTGTTGATCAAGGCCGGTCATCCGGCGCGGGAGCTGTCGATGGGAATGTCGGGAGATTATCTGCTGGCGGTCGAAGAAGGCGCCACGATGGTGAGATTGGGCACGGTCCTGTTCGGAGCGAGGGCGTAATGAACGACGAGGCCTTTCATCTGACACCGGTGGACGCGCGGCGATTCGACTTCGGATCGGCGCTTCGCGGCTACGACAAGACGCGCGTGGACCAGTTCCGCGACCAGGTCGCCGACGAGCTCGAGCGTCTCAGTCGCGTGAACCAGGAGCTCGAGGCCAAGGCCAAGGGTTTCCACGAGCAGCTGCGCGCATTCCGCGAACGCGACAAGGCGCTGAACGACGCGCTAATTTCCGCGCAGCAGTTGCGCGCGGAGACGCGCGAGCAGGCCGACCGCGAGGCGCAGCTGATCCTCCGCGAGGCGCGCGCCGAGGGCGAGCGCCTGCAGGAGGAAGCGCGCGCCGCAGTGCGAAAGTTGCAGACGGAGATCGATTCGCTCGAGCGCGCGCGGCGCAGCTACCTCGCGCAAATGCGTTCGATGGCGGAACGGCATCTCGCCGAGTTGCAGTCGGCGGAGACGGCGAGCGCCGCTCCTGCGCACCCCAAGACCGAAGCGGGCGACGAAGCGCATCCACCGGTGAAGAGCCCGTCCTGGCTCGACGCGAACGTTCAGGCGGAGTAGATCGTGGAGGCAGTGCAGGATCGTGCGCACCTCGATGTGATCGAGGGGGCGGAGCACGCGCATCGGGCGGAGACGGTGCGCGCGAGCGTGGCCGCGATTCTGGAGCGACTGGCGACTGGCGCGGGGCGTCGCTTGGCGAGTGGCGACTTGAACCTCGTGCCGGAAGTCGCGATTGTGCTCGGCACAGGACTGGGCGCGCTCGGTGAGGCGATCACAGTTGAGACGTCGATCGACTACGCGGACATCCCCGGATTTCCGCTCTCAACAGTCGAATCGCATCACGGCCGCCTGCTCCTCGGCACACTCGGCGGACGGCGCGTCGCGGCGATGCAGGGACGCTTCCATCGCTACGAAGGATATTCGCTCCAGCAGGTGACGTTCCCCGTGCGCGTGCTGCACGCGCTCGGCGCGAAGACACTCGTGGTGAGCAACGCGTGCGGCGGAATGCGCGCGGACTGGAGCGCCGGCGACATCATGCTGATCAGTGATCACATCAACCTGCTCGGCGACAGCCCGCTGATAGGACCGAACGACGATTCGCTCGGGCCGCGCTTTCCGGACTTGAGCGAACCGTACGATGAATCGCTGCGCGCGGTGGCGCGCGCTGTGGCGAACGCACAGGGAGTTACGCTGCGCGAAGGCGTGTACGCGGCCGTGGCGGGTCCGAATCTCGAGACGCGCGCCGAGTATCGCATGCTGCGCACGATGGGCGCGGATGTGGTCGGCATGTCCACCGTGCCCGAGGTGATCGTCGCGAAGCATGCCGGGATGCGCGTGCTCGGATTCTCGATGATCACCGATATGTGCCTGCCGGATTCGCTGGAGCCCGCGACGCTCGACAAGATCCTCGCGGTCGCGCGCGGCGCAGAGCCGAATCTCACGGCGCTCGTGCGCGGCGTGCTGGAGCGCATCGCATGACGGCGACTCCGATCGGGCTCCCCGCGGTGCGCTATCGCGTGCTTCCGCCTGAGCGCGCCGCGCGTGAAATGGAGGAGGAGCTGCTCGCGCGGTGGCAGAGTGAGGATCTCTTTCACCAGTCGCTCGCGGCCAGGGAAGGCGCGCCGGAGTTCGTGTTTTTCGAGGGACCGCCGACGGCAAACGGGCGGCCGGGAATCCATCACGTCTTCTCGCGAACGCTGAAAGATCTTTTCTGCCGCCATCGGGCGATGCGCGGATTTCACGTCTCGCGTAAAGCCGGATGGGACACGCACGGCCTGCCTGTGGAGATCGAAGTCGAGAAGGCGCTCGGCATCAGCGGCAAGCAGGACATCGAGAAGCTCGGTGTCGAGAAGTTCAACCAGCTCTGCCGCGAGAGCGTCTGGAAATATCGCGAAGAGTGGGAGAAGCTCAGCGCCCGCATGGGCTACTGGCTCGACTACGCGAACCCATACGTGACGTATTCGAACGACTACGTCGAGAGCGTGTGGTGGGCGCTGAAAACACTCTACGACAAAACGCATTTGTATCAGGGTCACAAGATCCTGCCATATTGCCCGCGCTGCGGCACGTCGCTCTCCTCGCACGAGGTCGCGCAGGGCTACGAAGACACAGAAGATCCAAGTATTTATCTCGCGCTTGACCTTGAGGGACCGAAGACCGAAGGACCGAAGACCGAAGTGGCGCGAAGGCGGATTGTCGTGTGGACGACGACTCCGTGGACGCTGCTCTCAAACGCCGCGCTGGCGGTGAATCCGGAGCTGAACTACATCGAGGTCCGCAAGAACGGCCGCACCGATTGGACGCTGCTGCTCGCCGACGCGCGCGCGATCGCGGTGCTCGGGCAGGAGTGGCGCTCCAAGTGGGAAATCGTCGCGACGTTCAAGGGCAGTGATCTCGCGGGGATGCGTTACAAGCGCCCGCTCGACTGGGTGCCTTACGCCGAGGGCGCGCACGAAATAATCGTCGCCGAAGATTTCGTTTCGGCAGATGACGGCTCGGGCGTTGTGCACATGTCACCGGCGTTTGGCGCCGATGACTACACGGCGGGCAAGAAGCACGGTCTCGCGTTCCTGCAGCCGGTGAACGCGCGTGGCGAATTCCCGGTAGACGTTCCGGTTGTCGGCGGAATGAAAGTGAAGGAAGCCGCGCCGCAGATTATCGAAGAACTGAAAAGACGCGACGTGCTCTGGAAAGCGGGAACGGTGCACCATCCGTATCCGCACTGCTGGCGCTGCGGCACGCCGCTGCTGTACTACGCGCGCGGTTCCTGGTTCGTGCGCACCTCGGCGTACAAAGACGAGATGATGGCGCGCAACGCCAACGTGAACTGGACGCCGCCCGACATGGGCACCGGCCGGTTCGGCATGTGGCTCGAGAACAACATCGACTGGGCGATCTCACGTGACCGCTACTGGGGCACACCGCTTCCGGTGTGGGTGAACGACGAGGATCCCGCCGAGATCGAAGTGATCGGAAGCTTCGCTGAGCTCGCGGCACGCGCAGGTCGCGCGCTGCCCGCGGATTTCGATCCGCACAAGCCGTTCATCGACGCGTACACGTGGCCGGCGAAGTCGGGCAAGGGGACGATGCGCCGCGTGAACGAAGTCATCGACGCCTGGTTCGACTCGGGTTCGATGTCGTTCGCGCAATGGCACTATCCGTTCGAGAACGCGGAACTGTTCAAACGCCATTTCCCTGCGGATTTCATCGCCGAGGGCGTTGATCAGACGCGCGGGTGGTTCTACTCGCTGCTCGCGATCGCAACCGGGCTCGGCGACGCGCTCGGCGTGGCGACGCCGCCGGACGCGAAGGACGCACCTGCCTCGCCGTACCGAAACGTGGTCGTGAACGATCTCGTCCTCGATGCGAACGGGTTGAAAATGTCCAAGAGCCGCGGCAATACCGTCGAGCCGATGGCGGTGATGGAGCGGCATGGCGCAGACGCGGTGCGCCTGTTCCTTGTGACGGCGAGCCAGGTGTGGAAGCCGCGCGCATTCGACGAAGCGGTGATTCGTGGGACGGCGGGACGTTTTCTCGTGACGCTCAAGAATCTCTACAGCGGAATGTTCGCCGAGCTCGCGAATCTCGGATGGGCGCCATCGCCGGCCGATCCTGCGCGCGAGAAGCGCCCCGCGTTCGACCGCTGGGTGCTCTCACGGCTCGCGAATGTGGAGGCAGAGGCGAATCGTTTGCTCGAGGCCTTCGATGCAACGGGCGCAGCTCGAGTCGTGATGGAGTTCGTGGATGACGACGTCTCAAAGTGGTACGTGCGCCGTTCACGCGATCGCTTCTACGGCGTGCGCACTCCGGACAGCCGTGCCGCGTTCGCGACGCTGCACGAGGTGCTCGTCGCGAGCTGCAGACTGCTCGCGCCGTTCTCGCCGTTCGTAACGGACTGGATGCACCGCGAGCTCACGGGCGAGTCCGTGCACATCGCGCCATACATCCGCCCGGATCCGTTCGCGCCGAAGCCGGAACTTGAAACTGCGATGCAGGAAATTCGCGCGCTCGCGACCCTGGGCCGCGCGGCGCGTGAGGCAGCGAAGGTCAATGTTCGGCAGCCGCTCGGACGCATGGTGTGCGTGCTGCCGGTGCATGGCACCGCGATCGACGCGCATGTGCAGGAACTCGTGCCGCTTCTCGCGGCCGAGCTCAACGTGAAAGTGGTCGAATTCGCGTCGAGCGCAGATTCGCTGGTGTCGCTTGAGGCCAAGCCGAACTTCCGCGCCCTCGGCCAGCGATGGGGGAAAGAGACCCCTCGGGCCGCGGCCGCCGTTGCCGCGCTTTCATCGGAAACGCTGCGCGCGTTCGAGCGCGGCGAGCCCGTGATAATCGGGGTGGACGGCATCGATCACGAATTGACTGCGGATGAGGTTACCATTCATCGCCGCGCGAGCGGTCCGCTCGAAGTGCAGGAGGACGGTGCGCGTTTCGCCGCAATCGACACGACCGTGACACCGGAGCTGCGCGCCGAGGGTATAGCACGTGAAATGGTCAGCCGCATTCAGCGGCTGAGAAAGGATACGGGGCTCGCGGTGAGCGACCGGATCCGGCTGCAGATTGCCGGGCCCGACGCGCTGCGCGCGATCGCCGAGCAGCACCGGCAATGGATCGCCGGGGAAGTTCTCGCACGAGAAATGATCGTGAGCGATTCACTCTCGGCTGATCCATCGGCCATCGCCCTCGAACTCGACGGCATGACCGCACATATTGCTCTAACACGGGACGTCTGACGATGGCGCCAACAGCAGAAGGCGATAAGAAGTTCAAGCCGCTCGGTAAAAAACAGATTGCGCACTTCGAGAAACGATTGCTCGAAGAACGGAAGCGCGTGCTGAAGGAACTCGGCCATTACGATGAGACATTCGGTTCCACGCCGCAGGGCGCGGACGGCGATCTCTCGTCGTACTCGTTCCACATGGCGGACCAGGGCACCGACGCGATGGAGCGCGAAAAGGCGTTCCTCTTCGCGAGCCAGGAAGGGCGCTTTCTCTGGCACATCGATGAAGCGCTGCGCCGCCTCTACCGCTCGCCGGATACCTTTGGCCGCTGCCATCAGTGCGGCGGAGAGATCGGCTTCGACCGTCTCGATGCGCTGCCGCACGCGCGGTTTTGCATTGCGTGCAAGCAACGCGAAGAAGATGGAAAGAAGTAACCCGAACCCGCGACTGTTCTTCGGAGTGGTCGTGTCGGTAGTGCTCGCCGACGCGTTCACGAAAATTCTGGCGGTCGACCGCCTGATGCCGTCGCGTATGCCGCGCGAGATTCTCGGTGAGACGCTTCGGCTCACGCTGGTGTTCAATCCGGGAGCCGCGTTTGGACTGCATCTCGGTCCGTACTCGCGCTGGATTTTCACGGCGCTTTCCATCGGCGCACTGCTGTTGCTGTGGGAACTGCATCGCACCACTCGTCAGGGAGACTGGGTGCGCACGCTCGCGATCTCGCTGGTGTGCGGCGGCGCGCTCGGCAATCTCGTCGACCGGTTCAAGTCCGGCCGCGGCGTGGTGGATTTCATCGACGTCGGCGTGGGCTCGATGCGGTGGCCGACGTTCAACGTCGCCGACATGGCGGTGAGCTGCGGCGCAGTGCTGCTGGCGATCGTGCTTTGGAGAGAGGACGTGGCGGCTGTGGCCGTCGCGCCCACAATCGTGGCGTCGGGTGGATCGGACGCGGCGGTTCAGGGTTGAGGGGGACGACGCCGCGAGGCTGGATCTGCTCGTCGCGCGCCGTCTCGACCTCTCCCGTTCCCAGGCTGCCACACTCATCGCGAACGGCGCGGTGCTCGTGGACGGCAAGAAACAAAAGGCCAGCTTCAAGGCTGAGGACGGCGCCGAAGTAGCCGTCGAGCTCGCCGAGTCGAACGAGCGCACCGTCGAAGGTGAGAACATCCCGCTCTCGATCGTATTCGAAGACGACGAGCTCCTCGTGGTGGACAAACCCGCGGGCATGGTGGTGCATCCTGCGCCCGGCAACTGGACCGGCACGCTCGTCAACGCGCTCAAAGGGCGCGGCCAGGCGCTGGCCGAGGGGAATACCGAGGAGCGCGCGGGACTCGTGCACCGTCTCGACAAAGACACGTCGGGTTTGATCGTCGTCGCGAAATCCGAGCGCACATTGCGAGCGCTGGGGAAGGCGATCACCGAGCGGCGCGTCGCGCGGCGATACGCGGTGCTGAGCTGGGGCCATGTCGAGAAAGAGATGATCACGGTCGACCGGCCGATTGCGCGCGATCCGAACGACCGCAAGCGCATGGCGATCGCGCTCGCCGGACGCGCAGCGCGCACGGATTTCTACCGGCTCGCGCGATTCGACCAGACCGAACTTTTGCGTGCGCACTTGCATTCGGGTCGGACGCATCAGATTCGCGTGCATCTTTCGTCGATCGGGCATCCTGTGGTTGGCGACGAGACATACGGCGGTGGTGGCGCCAGACGGTTGATGGGACTGCCGCCGAAGCGACACTTTCTCCATGCCGCTTGGCTGATGTTCAAACATCCGTTCAGCGGAGAACTGCTGGACTTCAGATCCAAGCTTCCAGCGGACTTGCACCAGTCGCTTATTGCAGCGTCGGAAATGGCCGAATTGATTGCCCACCCCGATCCGCTGGAGTACCTTGGCTTCTATAGAGTCGACGACTGAATTACAGCTTCACCGCTTCCTCCTGTTCGGGGTGGCGGGGAGGTTGTGTGCCTGCGATTTGGACAGTGTCCGGGAAATAGTCCCGGCGCGCGCGGCCACGCGGTTGCCGGGGGCTCCGGATTGGGTGCGAGGGCTGATCAACCTGCGCGGAATGCTTGTTACGGTCGTCGATCTGGCGGTCCGGTTCGGGTCCGACGCCGCGGTCGAGAATTCGAAGTCGCTCATCGTGGTGGAGGCGTCTGGAAAGTCGCTTGGCATCGGCGTGGATGAAGTGCGCGACGTGCAGTCCGTTGCGGACGATGCGCTGGAGGAAGTCGATGCGCTCCGCGCGGCTGGAGGGATCGTTCGCGGACTCGCGCATGTGGGAGCGTCGGGGGCGGAAACTGCGCTCGTCGTGGATGTGGGAGAGATCGTGAGGCAAGCGCTCGTGCTTTAAGGCGACAGGCGACAGGCGACAGGCGACAGGCGACAGGCGACAGGCGACAGGCGACAGGCGACAGGCGACAGACGGCAGACGGCGGAGAAAAATCCTTTTTTCGAGAGGCACCGGTGGCTCCAACTGTGCTCATTTGCGATGACGCGATCTTCATGCGGACGATGGTCAGCGACATCCTGCAGCAAGCCGGCTTCGAGGTGGTTGGCGAGGCCGAGACCGGCGCCCAGGCTGTGGAGCGCTACAAGCAGCTTCGCCCGGATCTCGTGACGATGGACATCGTGATGCCCGACATGGGCGGCATCGACGCGGTTCGCGAGATCACGAAGTTTGATCCGGACGCAAAAGTTCTGATGTGCAGCGCGATGGGACAGCAGGCGCTGGTCGTCGAGGCGATTCAGGCGGGAGCGAAGGATTTCGTGGTCAAGCCATTCCAGCCGAGCCGCGTGCTGGAGGCCGTTCAGCGCGTGCTCGGCTGAGCTCAACGGCCGCCGCCCCCCGGTTAGAAGGCCCCACACGATGAAGCTCGATCCGCAGCGATACGCCGAGCTGTTTCGCACCGAGAGCCGCGAACAGCTGTCGGCCATCAATCGTGCGTTGCTACTGCTCGAAGAGGGCGGCGATCCGTCTGAGCCGGTGAGCGTGGTGTTCCGCGCCGTGCACACGATCAAAGGCATGAGCGCGACGATGGGCTATCACGCGGTGGCAGAGTTCTCGCATGAGCTCGAGTCCGTGCTCGATCGCGTGCGGCGCGGCGATCAAACGCTCGCGCCCGACCTGATGGACGCGCTGTTCGCATCCGCCGACGCGCTGGAGACCGCGGTAGATGACGCGTCGGAGCAGGCGGCGCAGACGCCCGCGATGATCGCAGCGCTGCAGCGACTGCGCGATGTGGCGGGCGGCTCGGCCACGAGTGAGTTTCCCGCGATGCAGATGCCGGAAGGCGGCGTATTCGACGAGTCGCCGGCGCCACGGCGCGCGGGACACGAGCCGCGCACGACGCTCGAACTCGTCGCCGCTGCCGACGAAGTCACGCGGCCGGGCGCGCGTCCCACGCGCCATGTGCGCGTGGATCTCGGCCGGCTCGACGCGCTGATGAATCTCATCGGCGAACTCGTGATCACGCGCGGCCGCCTGTTGCAGCTCACCGCGACCAGTCCCGATCCTGCGCTCGACGAGGCCATGCAAATGGCGGCGCGCCTCGTGTCGGACCTGCAGGCGGAAATCATGACGATGCGCATGGTGCCCGTGTGGCAGGTGTTCGACCGCTTCCCGCGCCTCGTGCGCGACGCGGCGCGCCAGCAGGGGAAGGACGTGCACTTCGTGGTCGAGGGAAAAGAGATCGAACTCGACCGTTCGCTCCTCGACGAAATCGGCGAGCCGATCGTGCACCTGCTGCGAAACTCCATTGGTCACGGCATCGAAACACCGGAAGTGCGCGAGGCCGCAGGAAAGCCGCGCGAGGGCCGGCTCGTGCTCAGCGCCGCGCGCGATCGCGCGGCCGTGCTGATCCGCGTGAGCGACGACGGACGCGGCATCGATCGCGACCGCGTGCTCGAGCGCGCGCACAGGCTCGGACTCGTGGACGAGAGCGTAAAGGAGCTCGACGACGCGGCGCTCTTCAAGGTGATCGCGACGCCCGGATTCTCCACCGTCGAAACAGTGTCGGATCTCTCCGGGCGCGGTGTGGGAATCGACGCGGTCCAGGCGAAGGCGCGCGCGCTCGGCGGATCGGTCGAGCTGATCACGATGCGCGGCGAGGGCACGACGATCACGGTGCGGCTGCCGGTGACGCTGGCGATCGTGCGCGCGCTGCTCGCGCGATCGGGAGTGGAGCGTTACGCGCTGCCGCTCACGCACGTGCGCGAGACGCTCGAATACGATCGCGACGTGGTGCAGTTCGTGAAGGGAAAGCCGGTGCTGGTGCTGCGCGATGAAGTGCTGCCGCTGCTCGATCTGCGCGACGTCGTGCGACAGCGGCCGGCGGATGACACGCCCGGCGCGCACCGCGAGATCGTCGTGATCGAGCGCGGCGCGCGGCGCTCCGGGCTCGTGGTCGACGAGCTCATCGGTCAGCAGGATATCGTGGTGAAACAGTTCGACGCGGCACGCGACGCGCTCGCGCTCTTCAGCGGCGCGACGATTCTCTCCGATGGCGCTCCGGCACTGATCATGGACGTGGGCAGTCTCTTCGAGGGGAGCTGAGCAGTGGACGATATTCGCAAACTCAAGGCTCTCCAGCTCGACGCGCTGCGCGAAGTGGCGAACATCGGCGCGGGGCATGCCGCGACGGCGCTTTCGCAGATGACGGGACAGACGATCATGATCAACGTCCCGCAGATCAACATCGCGGCGATCGAGGACATTCCGAACCAGGTGGGCTCGGATGAAGAGCCGGTGGCGGCGGTGCTGATGAAAATCCTCGGCGACCTCACGGGCCTTGCGCTGCTCGTCTTTCCGCAGCCCACCGCGCTGCGGCTCGCCGGCCTGATGATGAAAAAAGAGGGCCTGAAGGAACTCGGCGAAATCGAGCAGTCTGCGATTCGAGAGGCGGGAAATATTCTCAGCGCGGCGTACCTGAACGCGCTCAGCGAATTCATGGGGATGATCCTGCTGCCGTCGCCGCCGTCGCTTGCGATCGACATGAGCGACGCCGTGATGAGCGCGACGTTCCTCGAAGTCGCGCAGGGCGCGGAGTACGTGTTCTGCGTTGAGACGGAGTTCCACCTGAAGGAACTCAACGAGTCGCTGCGCGGATTCTTCCTGATGCTGCCCGATCTTGGCAGCCTCACCGCCATGCTGCGCGCGATCCGCGTGGGCTGAACGCCGGCTAACCCGTGTCCGCTCCGCTTGCCTCCGATCGTGACCGCGACACGCTGAAGTCGTTCGCGCGGCGCATCGATCCATCCGATGCGGGCGCGCACAACAACCTCGGCGTGCTGTACTACAACAAAGGCCTCTACGAAGAGGCCGCGGCCGCGTTTACGAAGGCGCTCGAGCTCGACCCCAAGATGCAGGTCGCGCAGCGCAACCTCGAGGTCGCGTATTTCAACACTGGCTACTACGACAGGCGGATCGCAGAACTGCGCGAGAAGCTCCGCTTCCGCGTGGACGACCGCGACGCGCGGTGGGAACTCGGGCGCGCGTACGCGCTGCTCGGAAAGTCGGACGAGGCCGTCGCGGAATTCACGGCACTGCTCAGGCATCACCCGAGCGATCTCGGCGCCGTGGTGCAGCTCGGTCTCGCGGAGAAGGCGAGTGGGAATCTCGGCTCGGCGCAGCACTGGTTCGAGGACGCGATCCGGCTCGACCCGTCGAGCTCGGTCACGCGTTTCTATCTGGGCGAGGTGCTCTACAACCAGGGACGCATCGACGACGCACTCGATGCGCTCAAACGCGCGATCGAACTCAATCCAGACAATCCCGACGCGCATTTCCTGCTGAGCTTCGTCTACGGCGACATGGGAAAGCACGAAGAGGCTGCGGCCGCGAGCAAACGCGCCGTGGCGCTCAATCCCACGCTCTCGCGCGCGCAGGCCAACCTCTCGCTCGACCAGTACAACCCGGACAAGTACGCCGAGCTCGTGCCGTCGCAGCACGAGCGCAAATCGGCGCGCATGATGCAGGTGGCGGAGGGCGTGGAACTCGCGCACTACAACCTCGGCCTCGCGTTCCGGCAGAAGGGTTACTACGCAGAAGCGCAGCGTGAGTACCAGCTCGCGCTCGAGCGTGGAGAGGATCGCGCGCTGGTCCTTCAGGCGATGGCCGAAGTGCACCTGCTGCGGAAAGAGTCTGCCGAAGCGATCTCGCTGTACGACAACCTGATCCTCGAATCGCCGAACAGTCCGAAACTCTGGAACGAGCGCGGCGTAGCGGTGCATCAGGACGGGCGGTTTGCCGAGGCGCTGCAGAATTACCAGAAGGCGCTCGAAGTCGATTCGCACTACGCGATCGCGCACAACAACGTCGGCGTGGCGCTCTATCACGCCGGCGAACGCGAGAAGGCGGTGGACGCGTTCCGCGCGGCGCTCGATGCGAACGCCGCGTTCGTGAAGGCGCGGCTCAATCTTGGGCTGCTGCTCTGCAAGAGCCACCGCTTTCAGCTCGCGCTCGAGGCGTTCAAGCAGGTGCTCGTCACGGAGCCGGAGAATCCGCTCGCGTGGAACGGCATCGGACTCGTGCTGGGCGAGCTGAGAAAATTCGAAGACGCGCGCAACAGTTTCGCGCGGGCGATTCAGGCGCGGCCGGATTTTGCCGAGGCGCACTACAACCTGAGCTTTACGCTTTCCAATCTGGGCGATCACGAGGGGGCGCTGCGCGAGACCAAGCGCGCGCTCGAACTCGATCCGTACTACGTCGCGCAAAAGTTCTCGCTCGCGATCGATCTCGAGTACGAAGATCCCGATCTCTCCGTGGTGCCGGATCTCGGCGGAGAGCAGCGCATGAGCGCCGAAGTGGAGAGCTTCACGTTCGATCCGCGCTTGCTCGAGTCTCTGTTCAGCGAGCTCGCGCCGCCGCCGGAGCGGGAGCCGCAGGTCGTTGTTGAGGCCGACGCATTCACGATGGCCGTGGACTATCTCTCCACCGGCCTCTACGATCGCGCGATGGCGGAGGCGAGCCGCGCCATTTCACGCGGCGCGGATGCCGCGGAAGGGAATGCGCTGCTCGGCGACATCCTCTGCAGGCAGGGCGCGTACGGCGACGCGCTGGAGAAATATCGCGCGGCGCGCGTGGCGAGCCCGTCGCATCTGCGCGCGATGCGCGGCGAGGCGCAGACGCTGCTGCTGCTCGGACGAGGCGCCGAGGCCCGCGACGTGTCGGATCAGGTGCTTGCTGTTGCGCCGAACGATGTCGACGCACTGATGCTCGCCGCGACCTGCCGCTTCGAGGCCGGCGATGCCGCTGCCGCGCTCGAGGCACTCGAGCAGGCGCGTGCGCTGGCGCCAAGGCGCGCGGATGTGCTGCGCTGGATCGGAAACATCACGCGCTCGCTCGGCGACGTCGACGGCGCGATCCGCGCGTATCGCGACGCGCTCGCGCTCGACGCCGATTTCGCCGCGGTGCGGTTCGATCTTGCGCGGTTACTCATCCAGCGCGAGCTGTGGCACGAGGCGGAGCAGGAGCTCGTCGGTGCGCTCGACGCCGTGCCGACCTACGCCGAGGCGACGCTCGAACTCGCGACGCTGCGGCGGCTGATGGGCAAGCAGCAGGAAGCGGTGATCCTGCTCGTCGATCTGCTGCAGCGCGATTCGTACAACTTCGACGCGCACATCGCGCTCGGCGAGACGCTGATCGAGCTGAACCGGCCGGCGGACGCAGGCACGGCGTTCCGTCGCGTGCTCGCGTTCGATCCCGATCATGCGGGCGCGACCTTCTACGACGGCGTCTTGATAGCGGGACAGAAGCGCTACCGCGAGGCGATCGACCGCTGGCAGCGCGTCATCGAACTCGAGCCTGCGGGCGAGTACGCGCGGCGCGCGCGCAAAGAGATGCGCACCGCCGAAGACCTGATGAAGGTATTCGGCGACCGGCTCGGAGGGCGCTGACAATGGCGATCGAAGGACCACTCCGCGAACTCGGCATCCACGACGTCTTCCAGCTGCTCGATCTGAGCCGGAAGACGGGAACGCTCGGCGTGACGTCTGAACTGCGCGACAACGAGGGCACCGTTCATTTCCAGAACGGCAAGGTTGTCGCGGCCGCTATCAAGAGCAATCCGCACCGCATCGGCGAACTCCTGATGCGCGCCGGGCGCGTGACGGCGTCGCAGGTCGCAGAAGCGAGCGCGGCGCAGACGGAGCGCGGCGACGCGCGTCGTCTCGGCGAGATCCTGCTCGACATGGGTGCGATCACGCAGAAGGAACTCGAGCGTCAGATTCGAATTCAAATCGAGGCGGTCGTGTTCGAACTGCTCTCGTGGCGCGAAGGGTTTTTCCGGTTCGAAGAGGGGCTGATGCAGGGCGTGCCGATGGTGCAGATCGGCACGGAGGCGCTGCTGATGGAGGGCGCCCGCCGGATCGATGAATGGTCGCGCATCTCCGATCGCGTGCCGAGCCTGCTCGCGATTCCGCGGCTCACCGATACCGGCGACGACAAGCACCCACCGATGCTCGACCTGCTGCCGAGCGAGTGGGAAGTCTTGACGATGATCGACGGCGAGCTGGACCTGCGCGCGATCGCGTCGCGCCTTGCGCGCACGGAGTTCGATCTCGCGAAGGTGGTGTACGGTCTCGTGAGCACCGGTGTGGTATCGCTCAGGGTGCCCGCGTCGGTGCAGGAGCGTGTCGCGGCGCGCATGAGCACGCCGGCGATTCCGATTCGCGCGGTTGCGGATGTGGAGACCCCGGTCGTCGGCGGCATGGCAGTACCGTCGCCTGTCGCCGCGGCACCCGCATCCCCGCGCGCACCGTCGCCCGCGGACGATCTCCCGCCGCTCGCACCGAAGCAGGAAGCGCCGCCAATTGCCGACGGACTCGATGATCTGGAGCGCGGATACCAGTACCTCCTGCGCGGCGACTTCGACAGCGCCGTGGTGTCGTGGGCCGTGTGGCTGCAGGCGAATCCCAAGCACGAGATGACGGAGAAGACTCGTCTTGGACTCGAGGCCGCCGCGCGGCTGCGCGGGCTCGTGGAGGCGCGCTACGATGAGTGACGACATCCGCGCGCTCAGCGAAACGCTCGCCGCCGATCCGTCGAGCGTCGTGTTCGTGCAGCTCGGCGAGGCGCTGCGCCGCTCCGGGCAGGTGGAGCTCGCGTGGCGCGTCGCGACGCGCGGACTCGACCGCCACGCGCAGCGCGCCGACGCGCACGATCTCGTCGCGCGCATCGCGATCGACCGCGGCGATTTTCCGCGCGCACGCGACGAGTGGGAATCGGTGCTCACGCTCTCGCCGGGACATGGCGGCGCGCAAAAGGGACTCGGATTTCTCTGCTTCCAGCAGGGAGATCTTGACGAGGCGGCGAGATATCTCGGCGCCGCGCTCGCCGACGACCCGGGCGATCAATCGCTCGCCGCCGCGCTCGACACGGTGCGCGCGTCGCATCCCGACCGCCGGCCGATCGAAGAGGCGCCTACCGTGCCCGCGCCGGTTCTCGACGCGCGCACCCTGTTCCACGATGTGCTCGGCGACGCGCCGCAGACTGCGATTCTCCTCGACGCCGACGGTTACGTGGTTGCAGGCGAATACCTCACCGCAGACGGCCGCGATCTTGGCGCGGACATCGGCGCGCAGCTCTCCGGCGTCAGCGACGAAGCCAATCGCGCGATGCGTCACCTGGGGCTCGGCCGCTGGCATCAGATCGTGTTCGAGGCCGAGACCGCGAGCGTCGCCATGGCACCGAGCGGCGGAGGCGTGCTGCTGGTCGCAGCGCCGCGCAGCGTGCCGCTCGGATATGTGCGGCGATTGCTCGAGCGTTCACTCGATCGCGTTCGCCGGTGGATGGGGCGCGGGACATGAGGAACGCATGAGCAGTCCATTCACTGCGCTGCTGCAGTCGCTCATCCGCCACCGCGGCGTCACCGGCTGCATGGTGGTGGGAGAAGGCGACGGCATGATCGTCGATTCGAGCCTGCAGATCGGCGTGAATGGCGATGCGTTCGCAGCGCTGACGGCGTCGCTGTATCGCAAGGCGAGGCGGGCGGCGGCAGCGGCCGGGTTCGGCGAGACGGGATTTTTCGAGCTCGACGCGGACGGCGGCCGCATGTGCGCCGCGGGACGCAACGATCTCGTGATCGTGGTGATCGCCGAGCCGCGCGTGAACGTCGGTCTCCTGCGCGTCGAGATGCTGCAGGCGCTGGAGTCGTTCGCATGAAGCTTTCAGTCGCGGAGAACTGGGTTGAGGCGCCGCTCAAGCAATTCGTAGATGAGGCGCGTGTGCAGCTCGCCGTGCTGCTGAATCCGAGCGGGCAGGTGCTCGGCCAATTCGGATTCGCCAGCTCGGTAGACGTCATGACCGCGTGCGCGCTGGCCGCGGCGACGACCGCATCGTCCGGGGAGCTCGGGCGCCTGGTGGACGGCCGCCCGTTCGCGGGCCTCCACTACGCCGGCAAAGTGCGGCAGATTTTCCTCGGGCAGGTGCCGATGGGAGCGGGCACGCTGATACTGCTCACCGTGTTCGACGAAGAGAGCTCGCTCGGTCTGGTGCAGGTGTTCTTTGCGGAACTTTGCGTCGCGCTCGCCGGCGTCGTTCAGCCCGACGCGCCAACAACGCCCGCGCTCGCGGAAGATTTCGAGCGCGAACTGAACCGGAATCTCTCAGTCATGTTCGGACGGTCATGACCACTTTCCGCATTCCTCATCCGCACCCCGAATCGGTTCGAAAGTGTCACTCGTAAATTACGCAGCGCGGGAAATCACGTGCAAGATCGTCTACTACGGCCCGGGACGGTCCGGGAAGACGACGAACCTGCATTACATTTACGGGCAGGTTCCGGGCGACCGCAAAGGCCAGATGGTTTCACTCGCAACGCAAACGGACCGCACGCTGTTCTTTGATTTTCTTCCGCTCGATCTCGGGATCATCTCGGGATTCACCACGCGATTTCAGCTCTATACGGTGCCGGGGCAGGTGTACTACCAGACCACGCGGCGGCTCGTGCTGCAGGGCGCCGACGGCGTCGTATTCGTCGCGGACAGTCAGGCGCGCCAGCTCGATGAAAACGTCGAGTCGATGCAGGATCTCCACGCGAATCTCGCGGAGCATGGCGTCGATGCGCGAACCGTCCCGCTGGTGATCCAGTACAACAAGCAGGATCTCCCCGCGGATCTGATTCTCACCGTGCCGGAACTCGAAGAACAGCTGAACTTCCGCGGCGTGCCGTCGTTCGCCGCCGACGCGCTGCACGGGCCGGGCGTGTTTGAAACGTTGCGCGCGGTGAGCGAGCAGGTGCTCCGCAAACTCAGCACCGGTGGAGGAGGCTGAGCGTGCAGCTCGATTCGCGGCTCCGGTTCGACAGTCTCGTCGTGGGCGCGGGAAACCGCCTCGGGGTGGCCGCCGCGCGCGCCGTGGCCGAGTCGCCGGGCGCCGTGTACAACCCGCTGTTCATCTACGGCGGCACCGGACTCGGGAAGACGCACCTGCTGTGCTCTGTGGGGCATCTCGCCGCGGCGCTGCAGCCGCAGCTCGAGATCGAATATCTCTCGCTCGATGAATTCGTTGAGCAGCTGCACGCGTCGGTGAGCGCGGGACAGATGGACGCATTCTCACGCCGCTATGAGCGCGTGGGACTGCTGTTGATCGACGACGTGCAGTTTCTCACCGGTCGCCGCGAGACGCAGGCCGAACTCCTGCGGCTGTTCGAGCGCATGCAGACCGCCGGCGGGCAGATCGTGCTCACGAGCGACCGGCCTCCGGCGGAGATTCCGGACGTCGACGAGCGATTGATCAGCCGTCTCTCCGGCGGATTGATCGTCGATGTCACGGCGCCGGACTACGAAACGCGCGTCGCGATTCTCCGCGCGAACTGCGAAGAGCGGCAGCTCGAATTCAAGAGCGGCGTGCTTGAAGAACTCGCGCGCTTCAACTTCAACAACGTGCGCGCGCTGCAGGGCGCGCTCAATCGCCTCGTCGCGGCGAAGGCCGTGACCGCCGAAGAAGAAGTAAAACCCGAACCTCCGAGGACTCCCGCGCGGCCGACACCCGCGGAGCGGCCCACGGGTGAGTTTGAGAGTTTTCTTTCCGAAGTCACCACGGTGGTGCAGCAGCAGGTGGAATCGTGGCAGGCGCGGCTTCGCGAGGCGGTCGCGTACTGGAACGGCGAGGGATATCGCACCGCCGTGCTGGAGCGCGCGCTCACGCTCACCAAGGCGCCGGATGTCGCGGGGCTGCTCGCGACGTTCACCGCGGCGGTCGAACATCTGCGCGATCTCGAGCAGAAAGCGGTGGAAGTGGATCGTGCACTCGGGAGCGATCCTGTATTCCGCGATCCGGAGCGCATGGCGGCGGCTGAAGATCTCGTCGAGCGCGCGCTCGCCGGAGAAACGCCCCCCGGCGGCCCGAGCCCTGCGTTTGCGCGCGCCGCGTTCGAGGTCGGCACGTCGAACCAGCTCGCGGTGCACGCGGCCGACGCCGTTATTGCATCGCCGGGTGTGAAATACAATCCGCTGCTGATCCACGGCGCGAGCGGCGTGGGGAAGACGCATTTGCTGCACGCGATCGGCAACGCGCTCGTGCAGGCGCGCGGTTCACGCCTGGTGGTCGCGTGCGTCCACGCGCAGCAGTTCATCGACGAACTCATCGCGTCGATTCAGGGCGGCACGATCGAACGCTGGCGCGCGCGCTACCGCTCGGTCGATGCGCTGATGATCGACGACGTGCATTTTGTCGCCGACAAAGAGCGGACGCAGGAGGAGCTGTTCCTGCTTTTCAACGAAATCGTCGGAGCGGGGAAGCAGGTCGTGCTCACCAGCGATCAGCCGCCCGCCGCGATTCCCGATCTCGAAGCGCGGCTCCGTTCGCGATTCGAAGGCGGGCTCGTCGTGCCGATTCAGGCGCCCGATCGCGCGCTGCGCGAAAAACTGTTCGCGCGATTCCTTTCCGCGGCGGGGCGAGAGTCCGATGCGCATCTGCTGACGCTGCTCGGGCAGCAGCCGGTGCAGAGTGTGCGCGAAATTATCGGCGTCGTGAATCGTCTCGGCGCTGCCGCGCATGCCGCGGGCGCACCGCTCGACGCGAAGCTCGTGCGCCGCGAACTCGGCGCGGTGACGCCGTACGCCGGCGTGCCCGTGGTGACGCAGGCCAATGACGCCCGCGACCCCGCGTTCATGGACGCGGAAAAAATCGTGTGGGACTGGCCTGAAGTCGGATCGCGCATCATCGAGGAGTTTCGCTGATGGCGATCAAGGGCAGTCTGAAGGAGGCGAGCCTCCCCGACGTGCTTCAGCTCCTCGCGATGGGGAAGAAGACCGGGTGCCTCTCGGTCACGCACAGAAATAATTTCGGCTCGATCTATTTCGACAAAGGGCGCATCTGTTACGCCGCGATCGTCAATCGCCGCGACCGCCTCGGCGACATCCTGCTCAAGAGCGGCGCGATCACGCCGATGCAGCTCGAGGAGGCGATCGAAGCGCAGTCGAAGGAGCGCGACAAGCGACTCGGCGAAATTCTCGTCGGACTCGGGATTATCTCGCGCGAAGATCTCCACGCGCAGATCCGGCTGCAGATCGAAGAGGCCGTCTACTTCCTCTTCACCTGGACACAGGGGACGTTCAACTTCGAGGCCGACATCCGGCCCGAGGAGCAGGACTTCCTCGTGATGATCAACCCCGAGTCTCTGCTGCTCGAGGGCGCGCGCCGGGTGGACGAGTGGAGCCTGATCGAGAAAAAGATTCCATCGTTCGACATCGTGTTCGACATCGATCTCAAGCGGCTCGAGGAGAGCGGCGCAAAGCTGACCGCGGAGCAGACCGTGCTGCTGCCGCTCATCGACGCGCGCCGCGACGTGGCGGCGATCATCGAAGACTCGGGCCTCGTGGAGTTCTCGGTGGGCAAGGCGCTGTACGGACTCTCCACCGCCGGATTCCTGCATCGCGTTGGAAAATCGCGCGCGCCCGACGTCATTCTGCCGGACGCGCGGGTCGAAGAACACCGGAATCTTGGAATGGCGTTCTACAAGACCGGTATGCTCGACGAAGCCGAGCGCGAGTTTCGCCGCGTGGTGGAGCTGCGGGCGAGCGACATGCCGGCGCGATTCTTCCTGGGTCTCGTGCATCTGCGCCTCGCGCGCTGGGACGATGCGGTCGCCGATTTCGAACATGCGGCGCACCAGCGTGGCGCGACGCCCGCGGTGCTGCACAACCTCGCGTTCGCGTTCGAGCGAAAGGGCGAGCCCGCAAAGGCGCGTGAAGCGCTGCGTGAAGCGCTGAAACGGGGCGGCGAGGACGATGCGCGCGTGCATGCATCGATCGGCGTGCTCGCGCTGCGCGACGGCGATCTCTCCGCAGCCGAAGAAAGTTTCCGAAAAGCGCGTCCGTTGTATTCCGGCCGCGCGCCGTCGCCCGCGTGGTTCCACTACGCGTCCCTCTGCTTCGCGCTCGCCGGAAAAGCGGACGAGGCGATCGCGCTGCTGCAGGAGGGAGTCGAGGCGTATCCGCACGCGGCGGTGCTGCACAACAATCTCTCGGCCGTGCTCGAGCGCGTGGGCCGCAACAAAGAGTCGCTCGCCTCGGCCGAACGCGGCGTGTCCGAGGACGCAGGAATCGCGCAGCTGCACAAAAACATCGGCGACGCGCACTACCGCGTGGGCATGTTCGACGAAGCCTACGACGCGTATCTCCGCGCCGTGAAGTTCAACGACACACTCGGCCCCGACGTCTGGATCAAGCTCGGCAACATCCGCCTGAAGCGGAGTGAGCCCGACGAAGCCGTCAAATGCTATGAGCACGCGCTAATGCTCGACCCGGCAAACCAGACCGCCCGAAAGAACATCGAGGCGGCCCAGGCGGGCACGTGAACGACACGGCGGACGACGAGGCCTTCGTCGCGCTGACGTCGAAGATTTCGCGCGACCGCGGGTTCGGCGCGGCGAACTACAAGGACACGTGCATGCGGCGCCGCATCGCGGTGCGCATGCGTGCGCGCGGCACCGCGGATTTCGATTCCTACAGCCGGCTGCTCGACAGCGATCCTGCCGAATACGAATGGCTGATCGCGGCACTTACGGTGAATGTGACGAAGCTGTTCCGGAACGCGGAGACGTGGGACGCGGTCACGCGCCTCGTGCTGCCGGAACTTTGGTCGCTGCCGGCGCCACGGCTGAACTGCTGGGTTGCGGGCTGTGCCTCCGGCGAGGAAGCGTACACGCTCGCGGCGCTCTGGCAGCAATACGCACAAGACAAGTCGCAGATGGTGAGCGCGAGCCGGGTGCGCGTGATCGCGAGCGACATCGACGCTGGGAGTCTCGAACTGTCGGAGGCGGGGACGTATGCGGACGATTCATTTTCGGAAGCTCCGGCCGGCGTGCGCGAGCGATGGTTCGCCCCCGCGCAGCAAGCCGGAACGTGGACGGCCGGCGCGGAACTGCGTTCGCTGATCCGGTTCGAGCGGCGCGACGTTCTGCAGGATCCGGCGCCCGCGCTCGGCCTACACCTCATCACGTGCCGTAACGTGATCATCTATTTCGACCGCGATGCGCAGGACGCGCTGATGCAGCGCTTCCACGATGCGCTCGTGCCCGGGGGCTATCTCGTGCTTGGCAAAGTCGAGACGCTGCTGGGACCGTCGCGCGCGCTGTTCGCGGCAGTCGATTCGCGGCAGCGCATCTTCCGGCGCTCGTGAAGGAGATCCGGGTGCGCATCGCTCATCACGCCGTCGCCAAGGGGCGATCCCGTCTCATCACGGTGGGGCTGGGCTCGTGCGTGGCGGTGGCGATTCACGATCGCACGGCGAAAGTCGGCGGCCTCGCGCACGTGCTGCTGCCAGACGCGTCGCTCGGCCGCGGGGTCGAGAACAAAGCGCGCTATGCGTCGAGTGCGGTGCCGCTCCTGCTCGATGAAATGAAGGCGATGGGCGCGAGCGGTCCGTTCGCGGCGTCGCTCGTGGGCGGCGCCGCGCTGTTCGGTCCGCTGCTCTCGTTCGGCGGATCTGTCGGCGCGCGGAACATCGCGGCGGCGCGCAAAGCGCTCGCCAAGGCGAAGGTTCCGCTCATCGCAGAGGATGTCGGCGGGGAGAGCGGGCGCACGGTGATGTTCGATGTCACGACGGGAAAGGTGAAAGTGCGATCGATCAGAGGAGGCGAGCATGTTCTTTGAACAAGAGATCCGCACTCCGCATCGAAGTGGCGTGAAAACCGTTCTTGTTGTGGACGACAGCGCGCTCGCCCGTCAGGTGGTGTGCGATCTCATCGACGGCTTCGGCGAGTTCACGGTGATCGGCACGGCGAACGATGGGATGGAAGCGCTCACGAAAGTCCGCGAGCTCAACCCGGATATCATCACGCTCGACATCGAGATGCCGGTGATCGACGGCATCGCCGCGCTCGGTTACATCATGAGCGAGGGGCCGCGCGCGGTCATCATGCTGAGCGGCGTCGACTCGCGCGGCGCCGTCGATCTCACGCTGCGCGCGCTCGAACTCGGCGCCGTGGATTTCGTTCGAAAACCGGCGGGCGCGTTCGAGCAGGCGATGCCCGCGATGGCCAGCCGCCTTCTCGATGCGCTGCGCGCGGCCGCCGTGGTCAACCTGAGCGGCGTGCCGGTGCTCGCGCGTGTCGCCGCGGCGATCGAGCGCGCGCGCATTTCGGCTCGCGGCGCGCGGGCGGCAGTTGCGATCGCGGCGTCGACAGGCGGCCCGCGGGCGCTCGTGGAAGTTGTGCCTTCGCTCACGCGCGATCTCGACGCCGCGGTGCTGATCGCGCAGCACATGCCGCGCGGCTTCACCGCCGGTCTCGCGCGCCGTCTCGACGCGCTCTCGGCGCTCGAGGTCAGCGAGGCGACGCATGGAGAGGCGGTGCTCACGAATCATGTCTACATCGCGCCAGGCGGATTGCACATGCGGATAGTGTCCGATGGCACGCAGGCGCGCATCGCGCTGGACGAATCCGAGCCCGTCTGGGGCGTGCGGCCGGCCGCGGATCCGCTTTTTACCTCGACGGCAAAGCACTTCGGCGCTGCCTGCGTTGGTGTCGTGCTCACGGGGATGGGACGCGATGGAAGCGCCGGACTCGCCGCGATTCGTGCGGCCGGCGGCGGGGCAGTGGTGCAGAACCGCGAGACTGCGACGATTTACGGCATGCCGCTTTCCGCGCTCGAGAGCGCTGGCGCGGATGTCGTCGCGCCGCTCAGCGGGATCGCGGGAGCCGTGGTGGACTTGATCGGCGCGCGCCGCGCACTGGGGAGCGCGAGATGAACGCGCGATTCGCGGCTCCTGCGCCATCCGCGCTCGGCGACGATCACGCCCTGCACATCGTCGCGCGCGTGGGCGTCGAGCGCTTCGCATTTTCCGTTTCGCATGTCGAGGAGGCGATCGACGCTCCGACGGTCGAGTGGGTTCCCGTCGCGCCACAGGGCATGCTCGGCCAGCTGATGCACCGCGGACACATGGTGCCCGCGTGGGATGCTGGATCGGTGTTTCGCCTTCGAACAGCGGCCGCCGCCGGAGCCGCGATCGTGCTGCGGGATGGCCCTCGTCGCATCGCACTCGTCGTTGATGACGTCGTCGAGATGGCGCGTATCGAATCCGCCGATGTGCACGCCGTGCCTGGTGGCGCCGATCTCGACGGTGTGCTCATCGGAGTGTGTTTTCAGGATCGAATCGCCGGCAAAAAGAACGCCGGTTCGCTCGTGAATATTGTGCGCGTGACTACGCTTGCGACGCTCGTCTCGTCGCGCGGAACCTTCGCCGAGGGGATGACGCTGTGAGCCGCCTTTCCGGATGGACCGCGTCGGGACTTCCGAAGGGCGCGGAGCGCACACAGCTCGTCACGTTCCGTGTGGGCGATGATTTATTTGCCGCCGATATTTTTTCGGTGGAGCGCGTGCTGCGTTTCACCGCGCCGCGGCCGATACCAAATGTTCCAGCGTGGCTCGAGGGCGTGATCGATTATGGCGGTCGCGTGGTGCCGGTGATCGACCTGCGCGCGCGATTCGAACTCCGCGCCTCCGCAGCGCGCGGCGCCGCGCGCATTCTCGTGGTGGTCGCGGGCGTCGACTGGATCGGCGCTATTGTGGACGGCGTGGACGAAGTGCTCACGGTGCAGAGCGACGCGCTGACGCCGCCGCCCGCGGTGTTCAAGGGACTCGCCAAGCAATACATCCGCGCGCTCGTGCGCGGCAAAACGGAGGAGGAACCGGTGATCGTCGTCCTGGACGTCGCGCAGCTGCTCACTGCGCGCGAGCGTATAGTGCTCGAACAGGCAGTCGAGGGGGCCTCACAGAATGGCTGACGAATCGCTCGCGGGTTTCAAGGCGAAGTACGCCGACATCGACCGCCGTCTCGACGAGGGCCTGCCGGAGGGCGAGAGCGCGAGTGTGAAGGCGGAGATCATTGGATTGTTCAAGACCGTCGAGCAGACTGTCGCCGACCTCGCCGCGCTGAAAGAAGAGATCCGTGCGCTCGTCGATAAATGGAAGGCGCAGCAGGCGGCCGCGCCGTCGCTCGCGCCGCAGTTCTCTGGCGACAAGCCGGTCGTGCATGCGGATCATATCGGCGCGTCGACGTTCATCGAGAAGGGGTGGAGCCGGCTCTCGCTCGGCGACTATGACGGCGCCGAGACCGCGCTGAAACGGGCGATCGAACTTTCGCCGGGCGATCCGCAGAGCGAAGCGCTCCTCGGCTGGGCGCAAATGCTCAACGAGAAATACGACGAAGCGCTTGCGAACTTCCAGAAGGTGCTCATGCGCGAGCCGTCGAACGCGCTCGCGAGAATTAATGTCGGCTATATCTGCCTGAAGAAACGCACGTTCGGCGAGGCGATCGAGCATCTTTCCAAGGCGATCCGCCTGGACAACGACAAAAAGGCTACGCTGTATGCGCATTTTTACCTGGGACTCGTGTATCTCGAACGCGAGATGTACGAGGACGCCGAGAATTTTTTCCAGAAGACGCTGCTGCTCGGCCCGAATCTCATCGAGGCGTATTACGAGATGGGGCGCGCATACTGGTTCAACGAGCAGAAAGACGAAGCGCTCGACACGTGGAAGCGCGGGTTCGCGGCGAACAAGTTCAATCCGTGGGGCAAGCGCTGCGCGGAGCTGCTGAAAACGGTCGAGGAGGGCGGGGAACCTTCGAGGACGTGATGTGCGGCTGAAGCGCTTCCTGCTGCTGCCGCTGCTGCTGCCGCTCGCGTTCACGCTCCAGGCGCAGCAGCCCGCCTCCGCGCGCGCGATTGAAATCGATTCAGGCCGCTTCACGTTCGTCGCGGCACCGCGTGACGAGCTGCTCGCCCGTTCGCTTCTCGGCGAAGCGCTGAGCCGCGACACGTTTCCCGGACTTCCGCGGCCGAGAACGCGCGCGCGCATTGAGATCGAGCCCGATGCCCAGCGCTTTCGCGCGGCGATCGGTCCGGCGGCGCCCGAGTGGGGCGCGGCGATCGCGATTCCGGAGCAGGGCACGATCGTAATGCAGGGGAGCCGCGCGAGTTCCGCGGCCGGCGATCCGCGCGAGACGCTGCGCCATGAACTCGCGCACCTCGCGCTCCACGAATCGCTCGGAGATCTCGCTCCGCGCTGGTTCGACGAAGGCTACGCCTCGTACGCCGCCGGCGAGCTCGCGCGCGACGACGTGCTCTCGGCCAATGTTGCGCTGGTCTTCACCGGGATCCCGTCGCTCGATTCGCTGGATCTGTTTTTCGGAGGCGGCGAATCGCGCGCCCAGACCGGATACGCGCTCGCGCGTCGCGCGGTGGCAGACATGGCGGCGCTCGATCGCGAGCGCGGTCTGACGCTGTTTTTTCAGTATTGGCGCGAGAACCGGTCTCTGGATCAGGCGCTGCGGCGCGCTTATGGGGTGACCGAGGCGGGGTTTGAAGCGCGCTGGAAGAGCGGGACTCGGAGGCGGTACGGCGCGCTCGCGATCTTCGCCGACGTCACCTTCGCGGCACTGCTCTTTCTCGCCATTATCGGACCGTTGTGGCTGATCAGGCGACAGCGCGATGCAAGGCGGCTCGCCACTATGAGAGCGGCGGAGGAGGCTCAGGAGCGGCGCGAGCGCGAAGACGCGCTGCATCAGCTACTTTACGGAAGTGTTGAGCGACCGCCCGACCCTCCCCCGGGCGACGGAACAAAGGCGGGAAATGAGGATCTCATTAACTGAGGGCAAAGCGGCTGATTCTTGCTTGACACTATATTGCTAAGGGTCTAAACTCAGCCGCCTATGGCAGATACAGAGTCGGTAAAAAAGAGCTCTTCCGTGATCAAATGGGGCATAGCGGCAGTGGTGCTGGCGGCTGGCTATGCCGATCTTGCGCGCGGAGGTGCGACGATCGCTCCGATTCTGCTGGTCATTGGTTACGGGATCCTGATTCCAGTCGCGATTATCTCGTAGGCGGTGTTTTTTCTGACGGGCGAATAGCTCAGTTGGTTAGAGCACCTGCCTTACACGCAGGGTGTCGGGGGTTCGAGTCCCTCTTCGCCCATATGGTTTTCTTTGGATGGTCACCAGTCGGGAGGATGACATAGTGATGGTTCGGCGCCAGTCTCGTGTGGTCGCAACGCTCGCGGTCATGCTCCTCGGTGGAATCCCATCGGTGTCGGTCGCGCAGCTTACGCGCCCGCCGAATCCGGACGCTCCGATGCTCGTTGTCGTGACGTTCAATAGCAAGGAAAAGAAGACGGGCGTCGATTTCGCCGAGACTCTGCGCGACCGGATTACGGGCGACGTGTCGTATCGCGATCTGCAGGTACAGACCAAGGCGAACATCGACGCAACGCTGCAGGCCTCGGGTTACGATCTGACGGCCGCTCTCACGGAAGGCGACGCCAATCTCCTCGCCAAGCAGCTCCGCGCGGATTTTTACATCGAGGGCAGCGTCGACAAGTCTGCGACCGGGTACACGGGCACTGCGTGGATGGTGCTCATGAGCGACCCGAATTATTTACAGCCGCTCGGCACGTTCGAGGGCGGGAAGCTCGGCGACATCGCGAGCCAGATCTCGAAATCGTTCCAGGGCGCGAACAGGGTGTGGGACGAAACGAAGAAGTGCCGCGCGGCCCGCCGTGAGAGCAAGTACGCGGATGCGATGGCTGCGGCGACGGGCGGAATCTCGAAGTATGGAAAGTCGGCGTGGCTCCGCATCTGCGAGATGGGGACCATGATTGATCAGAAGAAGCCCCCCGCAGAGGTATTGAAAATTGCGAGCGAGATTATCGCGCTCGATCCCAAGAGCAAGTTCGCGCTGCAGGCGCAGGTTGACGCGTACGACCAGCTCGGCGACAAGGACAAAAAGATCACGACGCTGTCAAACCTCATGGCGGCTGATCCGTCGAACGCGAAGCTGCAGCAGACGGTGGTGTATGAGCTGGCTGCGTCGGGCAAATACGACGTCGCGATCGGAATCATCAAGAAAGCGTACGAGGACAATCCGGGCGATCCGGCGATTACCAAGCTGTACTGGCAGCTGCTGTACGCGACGAAGAACTACAAGACCATGGTCACGATCGGCGACGCGATGGTGCAGATGGATACATCGTTCTCCGACACCACGTACTACGATCGTACGATTGACGCGTATCGCACCGACAGCGCGTGGGCCAAGGCGGCGGCGGCAGCAGCGAAGGCGAC
>JANYIJ010000046.1 GCA_025362095.1 Gemmatimonadota bacterium
CAATAACGACTCGCGATTCGCCGTAGTTACTCAGTCCTTATTTCTGCACCATCGATTGAATCTGCCGCACCGCGTATTCGACTTTCATGTCGAAAATCTTCTTGCCGAGCTCCTTGGTCGAAGGCCGCCCGTCACCGCTGATGCCGTTCGGATGACTCTTGTCCTCCACCGCCGTCGGGATTTTGTCCGCGCGTACCCAGCCCAGATCGGCGCCGAGATAGAGCATTTCGGACGTGTCGGGAATGCCCGCGTGCGAACTCGTCGGCATGTTCTGCGACTTCAAGTACGTGTCGAAGTCGCCGTTTGCTTTCGCGTAGACTTCATCGCAGAAGAACACGTGCTTCCCCTGCGGCGCGTAGACGGAATCGAGCTTCTTCGCGAGCTCGGCGTACGTCTTCGGCTGCCCGCCGCCGTGATCGCCCATGATGATCACGTTCGTGAATCCGGTCGCGATGGCCTGCTGCGCGATGCGCTCGAGAATCGCGCTGAGCAGCTCCGGCGTGAGGCCGATCGTTCCCGGCAGCGATGCGCTCGCGTTGTTCGGAGTGTATGGCAGCACCGGCAGCGCGATCGCGTTGCCCAGCTTGAGCGCGATCGCCTTCACCGTCGCCTTTCCCATGAGCGTGTGCCCGCCGTTCACGTTCTGCGGACCACGCTGTTCCGTGCCCCCCGTGTACACGAGCGCTGTGGTCTTGCCGCCCTCGATGGCCGCCTTCACCTCCGGCCAGGTCATCATTTCGAACTCGACCAGCGGCTCTCGGCCGGCGCCGCGGAGAACCGCGGCGGGCGTTTGCGCAGCGAGATTCGCGGCCGAGCACACGACGAGCGCGACTGCAACTGGGACTGCGCGAATGAAACGGTGCATCGGAATCCTCCTCTGGGAACACCATGGGAACGCCGTGGGAATCGGCCGGCGACGGAAGTCAAGTTCGTCGCAGCGCTCTCGCTCGACAAGTCGTGCCCGTTCCGCACTACCGGAACACCCCGCGCCCCCCTAAGGTATGAGTGTACGCCAGTGTGTGGTGATCCGCACGAGGCGTCCCCGCGTGAGGATTCTGACGCGTGGAAGCACCTGACACGGTTTCCCCTGGAGTTTTGCTTCGTGCGTTCTGCGAATTTTGCTCGTCGCTGTGCTTTGATCGTCGGCGCCGTTCTCGCCGCGTCGTGCCACCACGACGTGACCAGCGGCTCGACCGTCGCTCAGGTCTTTCTCACGCCGTCGAACGTTTCGCTGCTGGTCGGCGACACGGTCACGATCGTCGCGTCGTTCGAGGACGCCACTGGCGTGATCCTCACCGGGCAGACCGCCATCTGGAACACCAGCGATACGACCATCGCCAAGGTGAGCTCGGCGGGCATCGTCACCGCGCGAAAGGTCGGCAGCGTGAACGTCACCGCCACGGCTGGCAATGCGGTCGGAACAGCGAAGCTTTCCGTCGTCGCGGCGCTCCCGCCCTCAATCTCGTCGATCACCGTTTCGCCCAAACCGGCGTTCGTCGTCGTGAAGGGAACGCAGCAGCTCACGGCCGTCGTGCGCGATGCCTCGGGCGCCGTCATTCCGAACCTCACAATTGTCTGGCAGAGCAACAACGCGAACTACGCTACCGTCAGCGCGACCGGCCTCGTCACCGGCGTCGCCGTTGGATCCGCCGTCATCAGCGCCAGCATCGGCGGCTATCTCGGCACCACAAACGTCACCGTCTCCACCAGCATCACGCTCGGACCATCATCGGTTACCGTCTCGCCAACCACAGCGACCGTCGGTATCGGCCGCTCGCAACAGTTCGTCGCGACCGCCACCGATTCCACTGGCAACACCTATCCGAACGCGACGGCAACCTGGAAGAGCAGCAACACCGCCATCGTCACGATTTCCGCAACGGGACTCGCGACGGGCGTCGCGGCCGGCGTCGCCACAATCACCGGCACGGCGTTCGGCGGCAACGGCAACGCGACCGTCACGGTTCAGGTGCTGCACCTCACCGCAGTCAGCGCGGGCGATCTCCACTCGTGCAGTCTCCAGACCGACGGCACCGCATGGTGCTGGGGCGGCGATCAAGCCGACCAGCTCGGCGACAGCACGCAGACCAACAGCACGTCGCCCGTCGCCGTTCATGGCGGGCTCAAGTTCGCGTCGATCGCCTCGGGCTACGCGCACAACTGCGCGCTCACTGCGGCGGCCGTTGCCTACTGCTGGGGCGACAACACCAGTGGTGAACTCGGCGACGGCTCCACCTCGCACCGCTCGCTGCCGGTCGCAGTTGCCGGTGGCCTGACCTTCACGTCGCTCGTCGCCGGACAGGATCACAGCTGCGGCCTCACCGCCGCCGGCGCCGCGTACTGCTGGGGCAACAACCTCAGCGGCCAGCTCGGCAACGGGCAGACCTCCAACAGTTCCAGTCCAGTCGCGGTCGGCGGAGGCATCGTCTTCGCGACAATCAGCGCCGGATTCCAGAACACATGCGGCGTTGCCGCCAACGGCGCGATCTGGTGCTGGGGCGACAACACGCGCGGGCAGCTCGGCAACGGCACGCTTGCCTCGAGCGCGACGCCGCTGAAGATCACATCGGTAAATGCGTTCGTTTCCACGAGCACCGGCTACCAGCACACCTGCGGAATCACCGTTGCGGGCGCGGCCTTCTGCTGGGGCAGCAACGATCAGGGCCAGCTCGGCACGGGTGACACGCAGGCGCATTTGTTGCCGACTGCGGTTGCGGGCGGGCTCAATTTCGCGACGATCGGCGCGGGCGGTCTGTACACCTGCGGTCTCGCCGCGAGCGGAGGCGCGTACTGCTGGGGCGACAACATCTGGGGCGAACTCGGAACCGGTGTCACGAGCCCGTCGAGCAACGTGCCGGTTGCGGTCACCGGCGGCCAGACGTTCCGCACGCTAAGCACCGGTAACTACCACTCGTGCGGCATGGCTGGCGGCAACGTCGCCTACTGCTGGGGCGACGGCGGCCAGGGCCAGCTCGGCAACGGCAGCACAAATCTCAGCGCGTCCCCGGTGAAGGTCATCTACCAACCGTAGGACGCCGGTGATGGGCGATGTCGAGGAGTCAGGAGTGAGGAGACAATAATAAATGCCCGAAGGCCCTGAGATCGACACCGACAAACTCCGCGAAACGATCGACGCGGAAATCGAAAAAGAGGGGAGCGGGATGTTGCGCTGGGTGTCGCTCACGACCGCAATTCTCGCGGCGGTCGCGGCGGTCGCATCATTGCGCGCCGGCGACACGGTGAACGAAGCGCTCGCCCTGAAATCCGACGCAACGCGCATCCAGGCGCAGGCCTCCGATCAGTGGGCCTACTATCAGGCGAAGGGAATCAAAGGCGCAGTCGCGCGTGCATCCGCCACGACGTGGAAAGCGGCCGGTCGCCCCGTGCCGCCCGAGCTCGAGGCCACGGCCGAGCGATACGACAGCGAGCAGAAAGAAATCACGGTCAAAGCCAGGGGGCTCGAGGCCGAGCGCGACCTCAAGGAACACGAGGCGACGGCGCTGCTCGAACAGCACCACAGCTATGCCGCGGCCGTCGCCCTTTTTCAGGTCGCGATTGCGCTCGGCGCGGTCTCGGCGCTCACGCGCAACAAGTACGTGTGGTGGTGCTCGATGGTCCTTGGCGCCGGCGGCCTCGTGATGTTCACGATCCCACTCGTCCGGGGCTGAACAGCTCGCCCCTAGCGCGGTGCGCAGATGGCATTAACATGACGGGAAGCTAACCCCAAGGAGCTTTCCGTCATGTTTCGTCATCATCGCGTCACCATTGCGGCCTTCGCACTAGTTTTTGCCACCGCTGCGGCACGCGCTCAGACTATTTCCGGATCGGTCAAGGGAGGAGGCGCCACGCTCGTTGGCGCTTCCGTTCGTGTTCTCGAACTCGACCGCTCGGAGCGAACCGGTGCGCACGGCGAGTTCACTTTTTCGGGTGTTCCGAAAGGGAGCTACACCGTGTTTGTCGCGGCAGAGGGCTATGCCGCTGCATGGAAGTCGGTCGATCTCAGCGGCTCCGCTGCATCAGTTGCGTTCGATCTGAAGCTCTCGGCGGTCGCGCTGCGCAAGATCGTCGTCTCGGCGACACCGCTCCCTAGATCTTCGACCGATCAATACCAATCTGTCGATTCGAAATCACAGGTCGATTTTCTAAACAGCTCCGGCACGAGCTTCGCCGAAAAACTCTCGGATCTTCCCGGCGTCACCGTGCGCGGCAACGGCTCCGCGCCGTCGCGTCCGATTCTCCGCGGGCTCACCGACAACGAAGTGCTCGTCGTCGAAAACGGGCTTCGCATGGGCGACATCGCGACGTTCGATCCGGCGCACGCAACGCCGCTCGAGGCGCTGGGAATTGCGCAGGTAGATGTCGTGCGCGGGCCCGCGTCGATCCTCTACGGTCCCAACACACTCGGCGGACTGGTGAATGTGATCACCAACATCGTGCCCGCAGTCTCCGATCGTCCCTTCTCGGGCACGGTCAACATCGAGGGCAACTCGGTCAGCAACGAGTACTCGGGGTTCGTGCGAAATGTGTGGAGCGGCTCGAATTCAGCCTTCAGTGTCTCTGCGGGAATGCTCAAGGCGGGCGACATCGGCATTCCGACCGGCGTGTACACCGATCCCGGGAGCGGCGCCGAATTCAATCTCAAGGCCATGCCCAGCTCGGACCAGAAAAGCAGCGAGGCGGGCCTCGGCTATTCTCGGCAGGGTAACTTCGGCATGTGGGGAATCGGCGCGAAGCACTTCGAGATGGACTGGGGCATTCCGGGCGTGCCGCCGAATCCAGATTTCGAGAACGTGCCGCCGTCCACCTCGCGCATTTCTCAGCAGCGAAACACCGTCGAGTGGCGAAGCCTGTTCAACGTGGGCGGCTCGCTCGTGAGAAACGTGAAGCTGAACGCCAACTACAACGACTACACGCATTCGGAATTCCCAACCGCGCAAGACGCGTCTGGAGTTTCTGACGAGCAGGCGAATCATTTTCACAAACGCGAGTTCAACGGCGTGCTGCAGTTCCAGCAGCAGCGCAGCGGCAATGTTGAGGGCGCGTTCGGACTATGGGCGAACGTCGAAGATCTCACGATCGAGGGCGATCAGCCGCTTGGGCCGAACTCGCTGACCACAGGACTCGCGGGCTACCTGTTCGAGGAACTCCACGCATCGCCGACAACGCGCTTCAGCGGCGCCCTGCGTTTCGACTACAACCACATCCAGACGCGGCCGTTCTCCGGCTCCACCGATCCGGCGTTCCAAACGATCAATTCGGCCCGCACGGAAAACGCCTTCACTGCGAGCATCGGCGCGGTGCAGCAGTTCACGCCAGAAGTGACCGGCTCGCTCAACTTCGCGCGCTCGTTCCGCGCGCCAACGGTGCAGGAGCTGTTCGCCAACGGCCTCGATGCCGCAAGCGGCACCTATTCGATCGGCACGTCGAGCCTCGGACCGGAAACCGGCTTCGGCGTGGACGCCTCGATCAAAGGCGAGCTCTCGAACGTTGCGTTCGAAGTGTCGCCGTATCTGAACTACATCAACGGCTTCATCTACGGATTCCTGCGGGGCGACGAAAAGGACGGATTTCCGGTGCGCGTTTTCACCGCAGCGAACGCCCGGCTGATGGGTTTCGAGGCGAGCGTTACGCTTCAGCCGTGGGATTATTTCGCCATCCGCGCGAGTTCCGATTACGTCAATGCGCAGGACACGCAAAACGACGCGCCGCTTCCCTTTACGCCGCCGCTCCGCGGCCTCCTGCGAGGGACGTATCAGGACAATCGCTGGATGGCGACGGCCGAGGTGAGGATGGCCGCTTCACAGACGCGGCTGGGCGAGGGAGACACACCAACCTCAGGCTACACGGTGCTGAATCTCGGCGTCGGCATGCGCTTCACGCAGGCGGGGGTCGTGCACAACATCATCCTGCACTGCGACAACCTGCTGAACACGGTGTATCGCGACAACCTCTCCGTGATCAAGGATTTCATCCCCCAGCCGGCGCGCGGCTTCCGGCTCAACTACAGCCTGAGCTACTGACGACCCGCTGGGTTCAACGCTGGCCGATCTATGGCGTATCTTCTCTTCATAGGCATACATTAGCGATGGGCCGGACACGGCCCGCAATCGTTCTGAAGGGTGGAGTCTTATGGCGCCAACACGAGTCGAGCAGCCAGCATGAAGACCGTCGTTGTAACATTGGCCGCGGTTACGGCCGCGCTCTCATTCACGGCGGGCAGCTACGCCGCGAACAATGACCTCGGATCGACCGCGGCCCCGCGGCACGCGCTGACCGCGGCCGGACCGCGCACCGCCCCCGCGCGGCATTTGCCTGCTGCCGCCGCGATGACGCCGGTCGTAAAGCAGTACTGCGGCGGTTGCCACAATGCCAGAACGCGTCGCGGCAATCTCTCGCTGGACGATTTCGCGGTGGACTCCGCGGCTTCGAACGTCGAGATATCTGAAAAAATGATTCGCAAGATGCGCGCGGACATCATGCCGCCGCCGGGCTCACGCCGCCCTGCGGGTGACACGCTCAGGATGCTCGTCGAGACGATGGAAAGCGTCGTCGACAAAGCCGGCGGCACGCGCAATCCCGGAAGCCGCGGTTTCCAGCGCCTGAATCGTCCCGAGTACGAGCGCGTGGTAAAGGATCTGGTCGGCGTGGACTTCAACGCCGGCGACTACCTCCCGCTGGATACGAAAAGCGCGAACTTCGACAACATCGCCGACGCGCAGGCGCTCTCGCCGACGATGCTCGACGGATATCTGAACGCGGCCGGCGCAGTCGCCCGCACCGCCGTCGGCGATCGTCACGCGTTGTCGACGATCACGACGTACCGCTCGTCGCCGTATGTCTCGCAGCACCCCTGGGATCATATCGACGGCACGCCGTACGGCACGCGCGGCGGTTTCGTCGTCGAGCACAACTTCCCCGCGGACGGCTACTACATCATCCGGCTGAATGTGAAGGCCGGCGTCGGCGTGGCGTTTCAGGACGTGGTGGTCACCGTGGACGGCAGGCAGATCTCGCAGCTGCACTACGAGAAGGGCATCCAGTCGGTGAATCTCTCGGCGGATCCGTCGCAAACTTCCGACGTCTTCCACACGCCCGAAACTCTGATGACCGCTGGGCAGCACAAGGTGACGGCCTCGTTCGTGAAGCGGGAGGAAGGTCCGTACGAGGATCTCATCAAGCCGAGCGAGTGGTCGCTCGCGTCGAACGGCTCTGCGAGCGCGGGCGCCACGCAGCCGACGCACCTGACGGAGATGACCGTCGTCGGGCCATCGAAGGTGACGGGCATATCGGAGACGGCGAGCCGCAAGCTGGTTTTCACCTGCCATCCGGCGAACGCCGCGGAGGCGCCGCCGTGCGCCGAGCAGATCCTCACGCGACTCGGCACGCGAGCGTATCGCCGGCCGCTCACCGCGCACGATCGCGACGGCCTGATGAAGTTCTACAAGGCTGGCGCGGCCGCTGGCGGATTCGAACTTGGCATCGAGCGCGCGCTGCAGGCGATGCTCGCAAGCCCGTACTTCGTGTTCCGCTTTGAGTCCGTGCCGACGAACGTGGCGGCGGGTCACGATTACAAGGTGAGCGATCTCGACCTCGCGTCGCGTCTTTCGTTTTTCATCTGGGGAACGATCCCCGACGACCAGTTGCTCGGCCTCGCCACCCGGCACCAGCTCTCCGATTCCAAGACGCTGAACGCGCAGGTCCAGCGCATGCTCAAGGACCCGCGCTCCGAGGCGCTCACGACGCGCTTCGCGTATCAATGGCTGCGACTGCAGGATCTCGACAAAGTTCGCCCCGACGCGTTCTGGTTCCCGGACTACGACCAGCAGCTCGCCGACGCGATGCGCACGGAGACCATGATGTTCTTCAGCGAAATCGTGAAGAACGATCATAGCGTGCTCGACCTGCTCACGGCGGACTACACCTTCGTCAACGGGCGACTCGCGGAGCACTATGGGATCCCGAACGTTTCGGGTTCCGAGTTCCGCAAGGTCAACTACCCGGACGACACGCGTCGCGGACTGCTCGGACAGGGAAGCATTCTCGTCGAGACTTCACAGGCGAACCGCACGTCGCCGGTGCTGCGCGGCAAGTGGGTGATGGAAGTGCTCATCGGCATGCCGCCGCCGCCGCCGCCACCGAATGTTCCGGCGCTCGACGACACGCAGGATGCGAAAGACGGCCACCAGCTGACCACGCGTGAGCGCATGGAGATCCATCGCGCCAATCCGACGTGCAACGCGTGCCACCAGTACATGGACCCGATCGGCCTCGCGATGGACAACTTCGACGTAACCGGCAAGTGGCGCTACCGCGAAAACGGCGTCTTGCTCGACACGAAGGGCAAGATGTACGACGGCACACCGCTGGCGACGCCTGGTGACCTGAGAAAGGCATTGGTCGCGCGGCCAACGCCGATGATGCGTTCGTTCGCGGAGAACCTCATGGCGTACGCGACCGGCCGTCGCATGGAAGATTTCGACCAGCCCGCGATCAGAGCGATCACTCGCGACGCTGAAGCGCATGGGTACCGCTTGTCGTCATTTATTCAGGGCGTAGTGAACAGCGCAGCATTCAGGATGAGTCGGGTAGAGCCCGCGGCTGCGGGCGCGTCATCGGGCGACAGCAGAAACCAGCGATAGTCCATTTTCCAGCGCGGAGAGCGAACATGCAGTTTCTCAACGGTAAGACGATCCCCCGGCGCACCTTTCTTCGCGGAATGGGCGCGACGCTGGCTCTCCCCTACCTCGACGCGATGACACCCGCGTTCAGCCGGTTCGGCGGCGCGAAGGGCGCGGCCGCTTCCGACGGAACGCGCGTGATTTTCATCGAACAGGTGCATGGCGCGGCAGGATCGAACGCGCTCGGCGCCTCGAAGAACCTCTGGGCGCCCGCGGGCGTCGGGAAGAGCTTCGAACTCGCTGGCGACAACGCGCTCACCGGCTTGGATCCGTGGCGCAAATATCTGAGCATCGTCAGCAACACCGACGTGCGCATGGCCGAAGCGTTCGCGCCGCCCGAGATCGGCGGTGACCACTTCCGCTCGAGTGCGACGTTCCTTACGCAGTCGCATCCCAAGCAGACGCAGGGCTCCGACCTGTACGTCGGCACGTCGATCGATCAGATGATCGCGCGCCGGATCGGTCAGGACACGGCGCTCCCGTCGCTTCAGCTCTGCATCGAGAATCTCGACCAGGCAGGCGGCTGCGATTACAACTACGGCTGCGCGTACACCGACACCATCAGCTGGGCGAGTCCGAGCGAGCCGCTGCCGATGATTCGCAATCCGCGCAGCGCGTTCGATCTTCTCTTCGGTGCAGGCACGAACAACGCCGATCGCATCTCGCGCCGCAAAGCCAACCAGAGCATCCTCGACTGGATCTCAGGCGAAGTGTCGGGGCTCAAGCGCCAGCTCGGACCTTCGGATCGCGAGCGCCTCGACAAATACGTCACGGATATCCGTGAGCTCGAACGCCGCATTCAGGCCGTCGAAAAGCACAACTCGTCTGGTGAAGTTCGCGAACTGCCGGAGGCGCCGATCGGCGTTCCGGATTCGTTCGAAGAACACATGAGACTGATGTTCGACATTCAGGTGCTCGCGATGCAGTCGGATATGACGCGCGTGATCTCGTTCAAGACGGGACGCGACGCATCGAGCCGCGCGTTCCCGGAGAGCGGCACGAACAAGGGATTCCACCCGTCGTCACATCATGGCGGCCGCGAAGCGACCGTGATGGAGTTCAACCTGATCAACAAGTACCACGTCAACATGCTGCCGTACTTCCTCGACAGGCTCAAGAATTCGATGGACGGCGACAAGAACCTGCTCGAGCGCTCGCTGATCGTGTACGGCTCGCCGATGGGCGACAGCAACCTGCACAACCACAGGCGCTGCCCGCTCCTCCTGCTCGGCGGCGGCAATGGCCGGCTGGCGAACAACGTGCACTTGAAGGCGCCGGACGGAACGCCGATGGCGAACGTGTTCCTGACGCTGCTGCACAAGCTCGGGATGGATGACATAAAGAGCTTCGGAGACAGCACCGACGAATTCGCGCTCAACGTCTGACCGACTTTTTCTAGAATCTGAACGGAGCGGGACGGCATATGACGATTGGATCACGGTTGAAGGTCGGCGCGCTGATCGGCGCCGCCATGCTCGCCGCCGGCACGGCGGCTGCTCAGCAGGGCGACACTGCGGTTTCGCGCAGGCTCGTCGCGAAGAATGCTGCGCCGAAGTCGAACGTTCCCGCTCCGTCTCTCGTCGCGAACGCTGCGATGGCGGGCGACGCGGCCGCGGTGCGCAAGCTCGTCGCGAGCGGCGCCAACGTGAACCTCCCGCAGGGCGACGGAATGACCGCCCTGCACTGGGCGGCGCAGCGCGGTGATGCCGCTCTGGCCGACGCGCTGATCAAGGCGCACGCCAACGTCAACGCGACGACATCGATCGATGCATACACTCCCCTTCAGGTCGCATCCAAAGGCGGCCATGCGGAATTGGTGCGCGAGTTGCTCAAGGCCGGCGCCAACGTCAATGCCGTTGCGGGAACGGGCGCGACGGCGCTGCATCTCGCCGCTGAATCCGGAAACGTGGATGCGGTCGCGGCCCTGCTCGACAAAGGAGCCGATCCCAATGCGAAGGAAGCGCTGTGGGGACAGACCCCGCTCGTATTTGCCGCTGAGGACAATCGCGCCAACGTGATTCGGTTGCTGATCAAACGCGGGGCGGATGTGAACGCGCTTACGAAGGCCGTGAACTTGACTGAAGAAGCGGCGGCCGAGCAGGCGGGAACGAAGAAGCGGAACGAGGTGCTCGTTTCGTTCATGCCGCAGGCGCGGCGTGATTCGGTCGCGGCTGCACTGAAAGACGCGGCGGCGAAAGCTGCAGCCAATCCGGCGCTCGCCGCGGCGGGACGCGCAGGCGGTGGCGGCGGCGGCGGACGTGGAGGTCCTGCGGGCCCGGTGCCGGTTGGCCCATTCACGCCCGAGCAGGTTCAGATGGCAATCGATTCCGGCCGCATGGTCATGCGCAACGCCGCCGCTGCGAAGGGGCCGGTGACGGAAGTCGTGGATACGATCAACGGCGGCGTCGCAGGGTACGCGCAGTCAGTCGGTGGAGTTGGCGGAATGAGCGCGCTGCATCATGCAGTGCGTCAGGGAAACCTCGAGTCTGTGGACGCATTGCTCGACGGTGGCGCGAACATCAACGTCGCCACGCCGACCGATCACACGACGCCATTGCTCATGGCGACGATCAACGGACAGTTCGACGTCGCGTTGCGCCTGATCTCGCGCGGCGCAGATCCGAACATCCCGAGCACGGCGGGCGCAACGCCCTTGTACGCGACGATCAACCAGCAGTGGGCGCCGCGCTCGCGCTATCCGCAGCCGCAGGCGATTCAGAACCAGAAGGCCGGCTATCTCGACGTCATGCAGGCGCTTCTCAAGGCCCATGCGGATCCGAACGTTCGCATCAAGACACACCTCTGGTATTTCGCATTCAACAACTGCGGCAACGCGAACTGCGGACTCGAGAACCTCGAGGGCACGACGTCGTTCTGGCGCGCGGCATATGCCACTGACGTCGACGCGATGAAGCTTCTCCTCGGCTACGGCGCCGACCCGAACACTCCGTCCGAGCGCACAGTCGTTGCGGGCGCGGGCGGGCGTGGCGGGCGCGGCGGTGGAGCTGGTGGCGGCGGACGCGGCGGCGCGGGCGGGGCCGCGGCCCCGACGGCTGCAGCGATGACTGCGGCGACGGCTCCGCCGGGCGGAGCAGTCGCGGGCGCATCAGCAGCGCCCTCGCCATTCACCGGGCGCACGGATGTCACAGCGGGTCCCGACGGCGGAGCGGCACCCGCACGGGGCGCAGGTGGACGCGGGGTGATCGGAGCGGGGCTCGACGCAGCGATCGATTCGGCGGCGAAAGCAGCAGTGCCGGGACTTGGTGTTTATCCATTGCATGCGGCATCCGGCGTCGGATTCGGCAACGGGTTCGCGGGTAACTCGTTGCGGCATGTGCCA
>JANYIJ010000184.1 GCA_025362095.1 Gemmatimonadota bacterium
CACCCACAAGCGCCAGTTCGTCGATTTCGAGTCGATGCTGGCCAGCACATCCAGTTCCGACGTCCTTTTCCTCGGCGAACAGCACGACGACCCCGCCACCCACCGGCTCGAGGCCGCGACCCTCGAAGGACTCGCCCGCCGCCGCGCGAACGTGGTCCTCGCGATGGAAATGTTCGAGCGCGACGTGCAGCCGCTCCTCGACAACTATCTCTCCGGCAGCGCGCCTGAGCGCGACTTCGTTGCAGGCTCGCGTCCATGGCCACGCTACTTCACCGACTATCGCGCGATGGTCGAGTTCGCGCGCGCGTCCAAGTGGCCGGTGATCGCCAGCGATGTGCCGCGCCGTCTCGCGAGCCTGGTCTCGCGCCGCGGCCTCAAGATCATTCTCGATTCGATCAGCGCCACCGATCGCGCGTTCACCGCGCACGATGTGATCTGCCCGCACGACGATTACTTCGCGCGCTTCGCGAAGACCATGGCCGGCATGCCGTCGCACTCCGGCGACTCCAGCAAGGATTCCGCCGCCGAGAAAGCGGCGACGATCGAGCGCATCTATCAGGCGCAGTGCATCAAGGATGAAACGATGGGAGAGTCGGTCGCGAAGGCGTACACTGCAGCGCCTCCAGGCGCGCTGGTCGTTCACGTCAACGGCGCTTTCCACAGCGACTACGGACTCGGCACCGCGGAGCGAGTGAAGCGCAGGCTTCCCGGCAAGCGCGTCGCGGTGGTGAGCTTCGTGCCAGTGAAGGATCTCGACAAGATCGACGAAAAGCCGGAGCACACACTCGGCGATTTCATCGTATTTACGCTCGCTCCGGCCGCAAAGGCGGGCAGCGCTCCGTGATCGCGCGCGTTCATCGCGCGATTCGCGCGGGATTCGTCACACTCTGCGCAATCACGGGACTCGCCGCGTGCAGCGCGGACAGCGGCGGCACCACCAATCCGGGCGGCGACAGCGTGGTCGTGCTCGCGTCCACCGGCACGACGCCGAACTACACGTGGAGCGGCCCGCTCGCGGTGAGCGTGAACGTCGCGCGCGCGTCGGCGCCGTCGGCGGCCGTATGGGGCATTTCGAGTCCGGTCAACCGCGACATTGCGTCCGGCGCGCGTCACGGCGTGGTGCCGTCTGGCGCAAGCGAGACGGTGACCGCCGAGCGCGTGCTTGCGAGTGGAATCCGCTATCGCGTCACCGTGGCACTCGTCGACGGGACCTCCGGCTCTGTAGACTTCACTCCCTGATGAAAGAGTTCCGCTACCACCGCCCTGCTTCCTACGCCGACGCGCTCACTGCGCTCGGCGCGCCGGACGCGGTCGCACTCGGCGGCGGAACGGATTTGCTCGTCACGATGAAGGAAGGGCTCGCCGAGCCCGCGCACTTGGTGGATGTCCGCCATCTGCGCGGCGCGCGCGTGATCAGCGCCAACAAGGATGGCTCGACGAGAATCGGAGGCGCGGTGCGCATCGCGGAGCTCGCGGCGAGTGAACTGATCCTTGAGCGATTCGCTGCGCTCGCGGACGCATGCCGGGCGGTTGGCACGCCCGCGCTGCGAAACATGGGAACCATCGGCGGCAATCTGTGTCAGCGACCGCGTTGCTGGTATTTTCGGCGCGGCGTGCCGTGCCTGAAGAACGGCGGCGGCGGATGCGCGGCGGTGAGCGGTGAGAATCAGTATCACGCTATTCTCGGCGGCGGGCCGTGTCACGCTGTGCATCCGTCTGATCCCGCGGTGGCGCTGACTGCACTTGAGGCGACGGTCGAGATCATCGGAGCGGGCGAGGCGAGACGCAGCGTGCCGATCGGAGCTTTCTTCGCGAACGCGGCATCAAACCCGCGCGGCGAGACGGTTCTCGCTCCGGGGGAGATGATCGAGGCGATCGTGCTGCCTGCGCATTCCGCCGGCGGCGCACAGCGATATGAAAAGTTGATGCAGCGCGGCGCGTGGGATTTCGCACTCGTCTCGCTCGCGGGGATCAAGCGAGCCGATGGTGAGGTTCGTCTCGTGCTCGGCGGCGTTTCGCCGGCGCCGCACCGCGTGAACCAGTCTGTTGAAGAAGATGTCGCGAGCGGCGCGCTTGATGATGAGAGCGCGGATGCGCTCGCGGAGCGCGCCTTGTACGATGCGGCGCCGCTCTCGAACAACGGCTACAAAATCAAGCAGGCCGCCGCCCTTCTCAGGCGCGCGATGCTTGAACTTTCGCGAGCGTGAGCGCGAAGGCAAATCCTGTCGCCGCGGTGATCATTGGTGCTGGCGCGGGGACGAGATTCGGCGGACCGAAGGCGGAAGCCAAGCTGAGCGATGGGCGGCGGTTTCTCGATGCGATCGTGGAGATTGCGCAGAGCGCGGGGCTCGATCCGATCGTTGCCGTGCTGCCGCCGGGCGTTGCAGCGCCCGCGGGAGTTCGCGTGGTGACGAACGCAAATCCGAAATCAGAACAAATCGCGAGCGCGCGGCTTGGTCTAGCCCAGCTCACCAGCGCGCCGGTGACATCGGCGCTGCTCTGGCCGGTTGATCATCCGTTTGTGAGTCTCGAGAGCGTGCTCGCGATACTCGACGCGGCGCGGAGAACGGGCGCGCATATCGTGGTACCGGTGCACGAATCACACCGCGGTCATCCCGCCTGGTTTCATCGCGACACTTGGCGCGAGCTGATGACTGTTCCCGACGGCGGCGCGCGCGCAGTGATTCACGCGGATCCTTCGCGCGTGAGTGAAGTTCAGGTGATGGATCGTGGTGTGCTGCGCGACATCGATACGCGCGCCGATCTCGACGCGGGTTCTTAGCCGTGGCTAGAGCGGCCAGAGCCAGCCGAAGAGCGCTCCGGTCGCCGCGCCGCACGCGAGACCGTCGATGACCTGCAGCAGCCAGCTCTTCCACGGCCTGCTGAACCAGATCGAGAGCGGCGTGGAGCCGATCACGAGCGTCATCGTCGAGACGATCGCGACGATGTGAAAGACTTTGTCGAACGGCGCGCCGTCTTTGAGTCCGGTTTTCAGAGCGATGTACGCGGAGAACGCGGAGACGACGAGAAAGAACAAATAGTGCTGGACGAGCGGGCCGACGACGTTCGGAGAGCCAGACTTTCCGATCACGATGTAACCCACCGGGCCGCGCTGGATATTCGCGGCGACGTCGTGGCGCTGGGTGTTCGCGCCGAATAATCCGCGATAGGGAAATGAGTAGATCCCCGGGGCCGGCATCGACTGTCGCAGTGCGGCGAGCAATTCGGGTTCAGTCGAGAGGTAACGATGTTCGCGCGCGTGGAACGGAAGAACGCGCCAAGTGAGAATGGAGATCACGAGGCAGGCGGCGCTTGAGAGAAGAATCGGAAGGAGCAAGTCATTCATATCGTGAGGACGATGCACGAGAGAACTCGTCGCACTGCTGCGATCGGTTGGAAAGCTCAGAGCTTGCGGCTCAACGCTTGCAGCTCACAGCTAGACCATTCGCGGCTGGTGGCTTTGAGCTGCGAAAGCTCAAGCTCTGAGCTACAAGCGTTGAGTTACAAGCTATGAGCTAATGCTTATATAACAATGAGTTAAGACAATAAAGAAACATTTGTTTGCATTGTTATCACAACGCTTCCGCTTAGAGAGCAGCTCGAAAACATGGATTCGGCGCCCCGAACTCCAACTCCGTCAACACTTTTGTTGACGAATCGGCTAACCCGACTAGTTTTATCGACATGAGTACTCTCGCCGGGTTTTCCGGCCTCCGCGCTGATCTCCTCGTCACGCTCCGCAAAGAACAGCCGCTGACCGCAACCGAACTCGGCGCTCGCTTCGGCCTCACGCCGAATGCGCTGCGGCGATATCTGAAGACGCTGGAAGAGGCCGGTCTCGTGCGCTTCGTCAGCGTCGCGCGCGGCGTCGGGGGACCCGGCTACGAATATTCGCTCACCGAACAGGGCGAGCAGCTCTTTCCACGCGCGTATGCGAACCCGCTCGCCGACGCGCTCGACATCGTGAAGGCCGAGCAGGGAAGCGAAGGCGTCGTCGGAATTTTTCGTCGCCGTTGGGAAGCGATCGCCGAGGCCAACGCGCCCGCGCTTGCAGAGCTGTCGTTCAGCGAACGCGCCACCGCGCTCGCCGCGATGCTCACCGCCAACGGCTACATGGCCGAATCGGAATCGTCGTCGCCAACCGAAGCGACGATCCGCGAGCACAACTGCGCCGTGCGCGAGATCGCACATCGCTTTCCCGAAGTCTGCCGCGCAGAAGCGGCCTTCATTGAAGACATCCTCGGTGCGCTCGTCGAGCGCCAGTCGCACATGATGCACGGTTGCAGCGCGTGCGAATACACAGCCATCAAGAGAGCGGTATGAGCTCGTCGATCGAATCGCTGGTCAACAAGGAATATCAGTACGGCTTCGTCACCGACGTGGAGTCGGATACGATCGCGCCGGGACTGACCGAAGACACGGTCCGCCTGATCTCGTCGAAGAAAGACGAGCCCGAGTGGCTGCTCGAGTGGCGCCTCAAAGCGTTCCGCCGTTGGCAGGCGATGACCGAGCCGCACTGGTCGAATCTCAAGTACGAGCCCATCGACTACCAGGCGCAGCGTTACTACTCCGCGCCCAAGAGCATCACACCGCTCCAGTCACTCGATCAAGTCGATCCAGAACTCCTGCGCGCGTACGACAAACTCGGCATTTCGCTCAGCGAGCAGAAACATCTCGCCGGCGTTGCAGTCGACGCGATTTTCGATTCCGTATCAGTGGGAACGACGATGAAAGCCGAGCTGTCGAAGTACGGCGTCGTGTTCTGCTCGTTCACCGAAGCGGTGCACAACCACCCCGAGCTCATCAAGAAATATCTAGGCTCAGTGGTTCCGTACTCCGACAACTTTTTCGCGGCGCTCAACTCGGCCGTGTTCTCCGATGGCTCGTTCTGCTACGTGCCCAAGGGCGTACGCTGCCCGATTGAGCTCTCGACGTATTTCCGAATCAACGCCGCGAACACGGGACAGTTCGAGCGCACACTCATCGTCGCCGACGAAGGCGCGTATGTGAGCTATCTCGAAGGATGCACCGCGCCTAAGCGCGACACGCACCAGCTGCACGCCGCCGTGGTGGAACTCGTCGCATTGGACAACGCGACGGTGAAGTACTCCACGGTTCAGAACTGGTACGCCGGTGACAAAGACGGCGTGGGCGGCATCTACAACTTCGTGACCAAGCGCGGCAAGGCACACACGAATTCCAAGATCTCGTGGACGCAGGTCGAGACCGGCAGCGCGATCACCTGGAAATATCCGAGCGTGATCCTGCAGGGCGACAACTCCACCGGCGAGTTCTACTCCGTGGCAGTCGTGAACAACATGCAGCAGGCCGACACGGGCACGAAGATGATTCACATCGGCAAGAACACGAAGAGCACGATCATCTCGAAGGGCATCAGCGCGGGGAAGGGGCAGAACTCTTACCGCGGCCGGGTGAAGATGCTCCCGAAGGCGAGCGGCTCGCGCAACTACACGCAGTGCGACTCGATGCTCATTGGCAATCAGTGCGGCGCGCACACGTTCCCGTACATCGAAGTCGCCAACAACAGTTCCACCACGGAGCACGAGGCCAGCACCTCGAAGATTGGCGAGGATCAAATTTTCTATTGCAAGCAGCGCGGGCTGAGCGCCGAGCACGCGATCTCGCTGATCGTGAGCGGCTTCTGCCGCGAAGTGTTCAAAGAACTCCCGATGGAATTCGCGCTCGAAGCGCAGCAGCTGTTGGGCATCACCCTCGAAGGCTCAGTCGGCTGACGTAACACTCATCACTGACCACTTCTCCCTCAACACTCAGTACTGGGCTTAAATGCTGAAGATCGAAAACCTCCACGCCACCGCCGGCGACAAAGAAATCCTGAAGGGCATTTCTCTCACCGTGAACTCCGGCGAAGTGCACGCCATAATGGGTCCGAACGGCTCCGGAAAAAGCACACTGGCTCAGATCATCGCCGGTCATCCCGGTTATGTCGTCACCTCGGGCAGCGTGACGTACGAAGGAAAGGACCTCCTCGCGATGGCGGCCGAAGAGCGCGCGCAGGCCGGCGTGTTCCTCGCGTTCCAGTATCCGATCGAGATCCCCGGCGTGACGAACGCATACTTCTTCCGCTCTGCGTACAACGAGGTCCGCAAGGCGAACGGTATGGAAGAGCTCGATCCGATCGAGTTCCTCGATTTCATGGACAAAAAGCTGAAGCTCGTCGAGATGGACGAAGCGATGCTGCATCGCTCCGTGAACGCCGGCTTCTCCGGCGGCGAGAAGAAGCGCAATGAGATTTTGCAGATGGCCGTGCTGGAGCCGAAGCTCGCGATTCTCGATGAAACCGACTCGGGCCTCGACATCGACGCGCTTCGCGTGGTTGCCGGCGGCGTGAACGCGCTGCGCACGCGTGAGAACGCGACGATCGTCGTCACGCACTATCAGCGCTTGCTCAACTACATCGTCCCCGATTTCGTGCACGTGCTCGCGCACGGCCGGATCGTGAAGTCCGGCGGTAAGGAGCTCGCGGTCGAGCTCGAGGCGCGCGGATACGACTGGGTGATGGAAGCGGCATGAGCTCGTCGACCGAAGCATACGAACAGGCATTCGGCGCTTTGCGCGCGAGCGGCGGGACAGGCTGGCTGCCGGCTCTGCGTCGTGAAGCGATGGACCGCTTCAGCGCACTTGGTTTTCCGACCACTCGCAACGAAGACTGGCACTTCACGAGCGTCACGCCTATTGCCGAGAAAGTTTTCAAGATTGCCCCGACCCGCACCGGGCCCGCCACGCTCAGCCCCGCGGATATCACGGCGCTGGTGATTGGCGATCCCGACTGGCACCGTCTCGTTTTCGTGAACGGTCGCTTTGAGGCGTCGCTCTCCGCGTTCGCTGGTCTTCCCGCCGAGGTGCGCGTCACGACGCTCGCCGAAGCGCTGAAGGAATCGCCGGAGTTTGTCGCAGAACACCTCGGCAAACTCGCCAGTGGCGAAGGGCAGACATTCACGGCGTTCAACACCGCCTTCGCGCAGGACGGCGTGGTGATTCACGTGCCGGGCGGCGAAGTGGTCGAGGCGCCCGTGCATATTGTGCACATCGCAGATTCGCACGCAGCTGGGGTCGGGATTCATCCCCGGCTCCTGGTGGTGGTGGAGCCGCTCGCGCAGATCACGATCGTCGAGAGCTACGCATGCGCCGGCCCCATGAGCGGCGGATATCTCACGAACGCGGTCGCCGAGATCGAGATCGGGAACGGTGCGCGTGTGGATCACTACAAAATCCAGCGTGAGAGCACCGACGCGTTCCATGTGGGCACCACGCAGGTGCGGCAGGGGCGCGATTCGATGTACCACTCATTTTCGTACGCGGCGGGCGCGGCGATTTCGCGGACGAACGTGTACACGCAGCTCGCCGGCGAGAACGCCGAAGCGCGGCTGAACGGACTGTATCTGATCGACGGCGCACAGCACGCGGATCATCAGACGTTCGTCGAGCATCTCGCGCCAGCGTGCGCGAGTCGTGAGCTGTACAAGGGAATCCTGGACGGCGGCTCGCACGGCGTGTTCAACGGCAAGGTCTACGTCGATCCGATCGCGCAGAAGACCGACGGCAAGCAAACCAATCATGCGCTGCTGCTTTCGGATCATGCTCGTATAGACACCAAGCCGCAGCTCGAGATTTTTGCCGACGACGTGAAGTGCACGCACGGCGCGACGGTCGGCCGGCTCGACGAAGGCGCGCTCTTCTATATGAAGAGCCGCGGGCTTGGCGCGGAGAATGCGCGCGCGCTGCTGACGTATGCGTTCGCAGCCGAAGTCCTGGAGACGATTGAAGTCGACGCGCTGCGCGAAGGGTTGGAAGCGCTCGCGTTCGCGCGGTTCACGCAATCGGAACTTCGATAGGCACATGACGGGCCCGATGAGCGCGGATCTGGAGGAGCTCTATCAGAGCATCATCCTCGACCACAACCGGCGGCCGCAGAACTTTCGCGCGATGCCGGAGGCGAGTGCTCACGCCGATGGACTCAATCCGATGTGCGGCGACCAGCTCACCGTGTGGCTGAAGATGAACGGCGACGTGGTTGAGGACGTGTCGTTCCAGGGATCCGGCTGTGCGATTTCCAAGGCGAGCGCGAGTCTGATGACGCAGTCGGTGAAAGGGAAGACGAAAGCGGAAACCGAGAAGCTCTTCGCTGCGTTTCATGCGATGCTCATGGGCCACGGCGTGGCCGCGGATCTCGGGAAGCTGAAGGCATTTTCGGGTGTGTCACGATTCCCGCTGCGCGTGAAATGCGCAACGCTGGCGTGGCATGCGATGAAGTCAGCGCTGGACGATGCTGGGGTTTGAGCGCGTGACGGACGACAGCCTCGCGGCCGGTGAGCTGCGTGCCGCCCGTCTCGCCAACGGCACTCCGCTCTGCATTGGAAATGCTGATGGCCAGTTGTTTGCGGTGCGTGACGAGTGCCCGCACTCGGCGTTTCCACTTTCGAATGGAACGCTGCTCCCCGGCGCACGTCTCGAGTGCGGCTGGCATGGCGCGCAGTTCGACTGCCGCACCGGCGCCGTGCTCGAAGGCCCGGCCGACGACCCGCTCGTGCGCTATGAGGTGCGCGCCACGGACGGGAACATCTTCGTGCGCACCGAGGCGATTCAGTCATGAGCATCAAATCACTCGCGCCCCGCTCCGATTTCCCGCTGCTCGCGGGCAATCCGAAATTGCATTACCTCGACTCCGCCGCGACCACGCAGAAACCGCAATCGGTGCTCGACGCGATCAGCGGCTACTACGAACGCGACAATGCGAACCCGCATCGCGGAGCGTACACGCTTTCAGCGGCAGCGACCGAGGCATATCAAACGGCACGTGATTCGATCGCGCGGTTTCTAGGCGCGAGTGATCCAGACACGCTGATCTTCACGCGCGGCACCACCGAGTCGCTCAATCTCATCGCGACCGCTTGGGGCCATGCGAACGTGAAGAAGGGCGATCGGATCGTGGTGACGCGGCTGGAGCATCACGCCAACTTCGTGCCGTGGCAGCAGCTCGCGCTCGCGGTCGGCGCGGACTTCAAGATTTGTGAGTTGTCATCGGAAGGTGAACTTGATCTCACGCATCTCAGTGAGCTCGTCACGAAGAACACGAAGGTCGTCGCGTTCGGGCATGTCTCGAACGCGCTGGGCAACGTAAACCCCGTTGCTGATATTGTCGCGATCGCGCATCGAGTCGGTGCGCTCACGGTGTGCGATGGCGCGCAGAGCGCCCCGCATCTCAACGTTGGATTCGATTCACTTGGAGTGGACGCGTACGCGTTCAGCGGGCACAAGATGCTCGGGCCGATGGGCAGTGGCGGATTGATCGCGAAGCGCGATCTGCTCGAGGCGATGCCGCCGTATCAGATGGGCGGAGACATGATTTCGATGGTGGGCGACGGCGCGACGACGTGGAATATTCTCCCGCACAAGTTCGAAGCGGGGACGCCGAACGTTGAGGGCGCCGTTGGACTCGCCGCGGCCGTCGCGTATCTCGAGAAGCTCGGCATGGACAATGTGCACGCGCACGAGCTCGCGCTGGGACGTTACGCTTCCGAATGTCTCGCGGCTGTTGAAGACGTGACCGTGCTCGGCCCGCCGCCGGAGCGCCGAGGCGGCTTGGTGACTTTCACGTTGCGCGACGTGCATCCGCATGATCTGTCGCAGCTGTTGGATGCGGAGAACATTGCGGTTCGCGCGGGGCATCACTGTGCGCAGCCGCTGATGCGCGCGCTTGGTGTGAACGCGACGACACGGGCGAGTTTTTATGTGTATAACGAGTCGAGTGATGTCGACGCGCTCGTGCGCGCAGTCGCGAGCGTGCGTGACCGGTTTGCGGTTGCGCCTTGAGCACAGTCGACGTGCTGGCGCTGTAGGTTTCTCCTATCGAAAACAAGAACCCGCGGGCCGATTGGCTCCGCGGGTTTTGTTTGCCGGCCGAGGCCGGCACGCGAACCTCGCAAGTGACTGAACAATAGGAACTTCGATGTGCCGAGTCAAATTTCTTGGTTGAGGGCGTGCCCGAAGCGGGAACTGAAAACGCTCTCACAAGTTTCTTCTCGCTCCCTCGAAACCATCGTAGGCTCGGGAGCGCCAGCGAGTATCACCGATTGAATGCGGCAACCATCAATCGATCGCGTCGATGAGTCCAATGTCGTACTCGTAGGACTGAGGCCGACAGCAACGATCCGTTGATGTAGCGAACGGCGACTCTTGTTTGTAGGCTCCTATATGCACTCAATGCCAAGGAGCCCTGATGAACCCTCTCTTGTCAATTCGTTGTTTCGCAATTGCCCTCACCGCGTTCACTGCGTTTGCGTCAGCTAGCCTTCACTCACAGGAAATAACTCCGGACCGATTCGGCATCGGCGTTTCAGGAATCGCAGGCTGGTTCGGCGGCTATTCCGCCGTGATGCCGGGCTTGGAAGGATTTGTTCGCGTCGCTCGCAGTTCATTTTGGAGCGCGCGAGTGGACGGGGCGTTCTACGCGCGTACGTCGCAAGACGACATCGTTTGCGCCGGACAAGGCACCGGCGGTTGCGGCGATTCTCGATTCATCGGGAAAATCGGCACTCTGGTCGCCACGGTTACATTCGGGCCGACCGCGAGCATCGGCTTGCGCCCTCTGTATGGATTGGTCGGCACCGGCGGTCTTGTCACGTCGTGGGGCGGTGGCAGCTGCTCAATGGATGTGACCCACTGCGGCGGAGGCGTCGCGTCAGGTCTTGGACCCGTGCTCGCACTCATCGAGGCCGGCATCGGAACTGAGTTTCGCGCACTCGGTGGAAACCGCATCGAGTTTCGCATTCATCGCGCCTCGCGCTCATTGTCGCTCGGAAGCCCCGATCGGCTGGCTGCGGTCGGATCGAG
>JANYIJ010000127.1 GCA_025362095.1 Gemmatimonadota bacterium
CGGCAAGGCGCTCAATGGATGGGCCAACGGCTTCGACTATCTCGCACTTCCCGGTGTCTTCGTTGCGGCGCCGGCTGTCTGGCTGGTTGGCCGCTGGCAGCACAACGACAAAATGAAAGTTCTCGGCTGGCATACGACTGAAGCCGTGATCGTCGGGTCGGTTATTACGGAAATCCTCAAGGGCACCGTCGGCCGCTCGCGACCGTTCGTTTCGAACGACACGAACCCGCACGATTTCAAATTCGGCGCGGGATTCACTTCCGATAACCGCCAGTCGTTTCCCTCCGGCCACGCGACGATCGCCTTCGCCGCCGCTGCCGCGGCAACCAGCGAAGTGAGTCGCATGTGGCCGAAGATGACGTGGGTCGTTGGGCCCATTCTCTACACGAGCGCGGGCTTCGTCGGCTTGGCGCGAATGTACCAGAGCGAGCACTGGGCGAGCGACGTGGTGCTCGGCGCCGGAATCGGAACGTTCGCGGGGCTTAAGGTCGTGCGATACACGCATGCGCACCCGGACAACTGGATCGACAAAATCATGATCAGCACGAAAGTCACACCCACGACGGGCGGCGGCGGGATGTTGAGCTGGTCGTTCGCGATGCCGAGAGCAGGGTTCCGCTAAGAGACCGGGCAACTGCGGCGAATGGCGAGTGGTCATTGGCGAGCGCGTGGCGACCTGCGAATGGCGAGTGGTCATTGGCGAGCGCGTGGCGACTCGCGAATTGCCACGCTCTCGCCCATTACGACTCGCGATTCGCCGTTGTTTCCTGTTTTCCGGATTGGAGCTTCGCATCGGCGCCAAACTCACCGGCCCATTGTACACCGGGCCCGTCAGGCGGATTGCGCTGACGAGCCCGGCGTCACGACAGGAGTAGACTCTACTCGGTCGGCGGCTTCACCCGCTTGCCCCATGTCGGCGAAGGCGGTTCCTTCAGCGCTCGCACAACGGGTTTGATCGCCAGCTGCCGCAGCGCCTCCGCAACGGCTTTTTCCAGCTGCATATCGTGTCCGGCCGCGACATCCTTCGGCCAATTCTCGACGTCGATATCCGGCGGCGTGCCCACATTCTCCACGTCCCACTGATTGTCGCGGCGGAAAAATCCTCCGCGCGGCGCGATCGCGGAACCGCCGTCAATAAACGTCGGTGTGTCGGCGGTGTGCACGAGCCCGCCCCACGTCCGCTTGCCGACCAGCGTGCCCACTTTGCGCGAGTGGAACATCCACGGCATCAAGTCGCCGCCTGATCCCGCCATTTCATTGATCACCATCACCTTCGGTCCCCAAATTCCGGCAGCGGGGCTCGTGAACGGCATGCGATCGCCGGCGACGTTATTAAAGTAGCCGTCGAAATCGCGTTGCAGAACATCGATGATATAGTCCGCGGCCGACCCGCCGCTGTTGTAGCGCTCGTCGATGATGGCGCCTTTCCTGTCCTGCTGCGCGAAGTAATAGCGATTGAAGCTCGCGTATCCCGGCTGGCCCGTGCTCGGGATGTAGACGTACGCGAGCGCTCCTTTCGAGAGGGAATCCACCAGCCGGCGATTGTGCTCGACCCATGCGCGCGTGCGCAATCCCTGTTCGTTCGCGACGGGAACCACGGTCACGCGCCGCGCGCCGTCCATCACCGGCCGCGAATTCAGCGTGAGCACCGTCTGCCTGTTCGCCGTGCCGTCGAGCATACGGAAAATATTGTCAGGAGTACGGAGCTCCTCCCCATTAATTGCCATCACGTAGTCGCCCACGTGCGCATCGATCCCCGGTCCTGAGAGTGGCGCGCGCAGCTCAGGATTCCAGCTCTCGGCGTCAAGAATCTTCGTGATCTTGTAGCGTCCCTGATCGATCGTGAAATCTGCGCCGAGCTGCCCGCCGGTGTTCGCCGGCACTTCGGGCATATCGCCGCCGCGCACGAACGAATGTCCGATCGCAATCTCCGCGCCCATTTGGTCGACGAGGTAATTCAAATCCGCGCGATGCATGACGGACGGCAGCAGCGCCCCGTACATCGCTTTCATCTTCGGCCAATCCGAGCCGTGCTGATTTGGCACGTAGAGATAGTCGCGCTGATTGCGCCACGCCTCGTCGAAGATCTGCTTGAACTCTTGCTTCGGATCGACGTTCGCGCGAAGCACCGCGTTGAGACGTCCGGCGCCAGCTGCCGGAACCACACGGTCTGCATCTACTATGAAGAGCCCCGCGCCCGCCGCGCCCGGAGCGGCCGCGGCGCCACCACGCCCACCACCGCCGCCCGCCGTGCGATACAGAAGTTTGTGTCCGTCTGCGCTCACGTCGTAGTCGGCAACGCCGGTCATGAACGGCGCGGCGCGGCGATCGCGCAGCTGATAGCGGTGCAGGATGCTCGTCGGCGCTCCAGCCGTTCCCGATGCCGGCACCGCTTCTGTGAAGAACACGGTTCCTGCAACACCGGGCTTGAGGCGGCTGTATTGACGCGCCGCCACGCCCGGAACGGCGATGATGCGATTCGAAAGTCCGTCGAAGTCAATCGTGACCGTCACCGGTCCTCGTGGGACGGCAGCAGGCGCCGCGGCGTTCGTGGTGTCGGCGCCACCAGCGCCACCGCCTCGTCCACCGCGTCCGGCTGCGCCGCCTGCGCCGGGGGCCGGGAGACCGGTTTCCTCATCGCTCTCCGGCATGAGCGGCGACGGATCGGTTTTGTTGAGCACGGCGACGTACAGCGCCGAGTTCTCTTCGTGATCGTAGCTCGTCATGTCGAGCCACTGAGATTTCAAACCGAAATCGGTGCTCGCGAAAAACCAGAGATACTTTCCGCCCGCGTCCCATGCGGGCGCGCTCGCGTCTGAAAGTCCGTCGGTCACCTGCTTCGTCTGGCCCGTCTCGACATTGTACACGACGACGGCTTTGTAGAGCGAGTTGAGGTGCTTCACGTACGCGACCCATTTCGAATCGGGACTCCACGCGGGCGTCATCGTGCGCGCGGGCACCATCCACGGATCGTTGCCGACGTCTTTCGCCTGCCCGGTCGCGACATCGAGAACCCAGAGCTTCAGATCGGTATCGTGATAGAAAATCTTCTTTCCGTCCGGTGACCATGCCGGGGTGTAGTAGTGCTTCGTGTTCGGCAGCGCGATTTCACGCGGCGGCGTGAGGCCATCCTGCGCCGCGATATACAGACGATACTCGCCCGACTTATCGCTGAAGTACGAAATGAACTTTCCATCCGGCGACCACGCCGGATCACGTTCAGCGGTGCCGCTCGAGTTCGTGATGTTCCGCACGTCGCCCTTGTCGGCGGGGATCGTGAAGATCTCGCCGCGCGCCTCGACCACCGCGCGCTTGCCCGTGGGCGAGAGCGCCATGCTCGCAATGCGCGCCGATACGTCTTTCCACTGCGGCATCATCCACGGGAAATCGCCGGTGGCCGCGATATTTACCACGTGGTGCCGGCCGGTCTTCGGATCAAGCTCGTGGATTTGTCCGGCCTGTTCGAACACCACCGCGCCGGCGCCAGCGTCGAGTGTTTTTACATCGAAGTCGGAGAACTCAGTGACCTGCGCGAGCTTTTTCGTTTTGCTCTCGTACGACCAGACGTTCGCAACGCCGTCGCGGTCGGAGATGAAATAGACGACATCGCCCACCCACACCGGATCCATGTCCTTCGAATCCTTCCACGGCGGCGACTCGAGATCGAGCGACTTGAGATCGACGATCCAAATCGGACGATTCTGCCCGCCGCGATAATTGCGGCGCTCTTCGTCCCACGAGTTGTTCATGCGGTACGCGATCTTCTTGCCGTCCGCAGAGATCTTCCCTTGGTATGCGCGGTTCAGCGGCAGTGGCTCTTCAACGCCTCCTGCCGCGGGCACGGTGTAGAATTTCGGCGCGGCGCTGGGACCGTTGGTTTCGCGCATGGAAGAGAACAGCACGTTCTTTCCATCCGGCGTCCAGCCCTGCACGACATCGGCCGCGGAATTCCACGTGAGGCGCTTTGGGTCGCCGCCTTCAATAGTCACAACGTAGACGTCCACGTTGCCGCCGTATTCCGCGCTGAACGCGACCCATTTTCCATCTGGTGAAATCTTCGGATTTTCTGTTGCGCCCTGAAAACTCGTGAGGCGCCGGGCGGCGCCGCCGGCTCGCGGCGCCACCCAGATGTTCTGTGCGTATGCGAACGCGATGCTGTTCGCGCTAACAGAGGGAGAACGAAGCATTCGCGTCTGCGCGCCGAGCGCGGACGAAATGCAGCATGTCACCGCGAACAACGTGCTGCTGAGCCGGACTCGCGTCATGTGCAAAATCACTGAAGGGCTGCCTTGGTTGCGGGTTTGCTCGAGTACTTGTCGAACCAGCTGCGGATGTAGAGTTGCGTGCGCATGAAGTTCGACGGCGTGCTGCTCGTGCCGTGGAACTCGTTGTTGAAGCGGAGCAGGGCAGTTGGCACGCCGCGGAGCTTGAGCGCCCTATAGAACTCTTCCGACTGCGGCATCGGCGTGCGCAGGTCGAGGATGCCCGTCATGAGCATCGTCGGCGTTTTCACATTTCCCACGTACATGATCGGCGAGCGGCGCAGATATTCGCTCGGATCTTCCCAGAACGGCTTCTCAAAGTTGCGATACCAGCCCGAGCCGTCCGTCTCGCCCACGAAGCTGATCCAGTCGATCACGGGGCAGAGCGACGCAGCGGCAGTGAAGCGATTCGTGTGGCCGACCGTCCAAGCGGTGAGCACACCGCCGCCCGAGCAGCCGTGCACGAACAGGTTCTTCGTGTCCACGTAGCCGCGGCCGATCACCGTGTCGACTCCGGCCATCAGGTCATCGTAATCCTTGCCGGGATACGCGTTCTTGATCTCGTTCGTGAACTTCACGCCGTAGCCCGTGCTTCCGCGCGGATTCGTGTAGAGCTGCACGTAGCCGGCGGCCGCGTTGTCCTGGCGCGCGAAGCTGAACGCGACGTTGTACATCGACTGCGGACCGCCGTGAATGTCGAGCATCAGCGGATATTTCTTGGAGGGATCAAAGCCCGGGGGCTTCACGATCCAGCCTTGAATTTTCAAACCGTCCTTAGACGTGTACCAGATTTCTTCAGTCTGGCCGATCTCTTTGCCGGCGAGCACGTCGTGATTGACGGCAGTCACCTGCGCGAACGTCGACGTCGTGCCGGTCTTCGGCACGCTGAAGGTGACGACATCGTTCGGCTCTGTCGGCGTCGAGCGCACACCCACGGCGACGCCGTTGCGGCCCACGTCCGTCACCGTGAGCACCTGCTTGCCGCTTGTAACCGCGCGGACCTGCCCGCTCAGCGAAGCGAAGTGGAGATTCTTCGAGCCTTCGCTCTCGACGTTGAAATACACGCCGCTGTTGTCAGAGGCCCAGATGATTCCGGCCATCGGACGGTCGAGGCTCGACGTGATGACGCGGCGGCCCGACCCATCGGCGTTCATTATGGTGATCTTCGATTCCGACCACGCGGAGTGATCGACCGAATCGCCCGACATGTACGCGATGTATTTGCCGTCTGGTGAGTAGGCCGGAGCATTGTCCGGTCCGGCATGATGCGTGAGCTGGGTGATAACGCCGGTCTCGATGTTCGCCGAATAAATCTCCGACTCGCGGAACGCGTGCTCGGCGTCTTCAATGCGGTTCGACGAGAACACGACGGTCTTGCCGTCTGCAGAGAACGAAGCGCCGCCGTGATTCCAGTCGCCGTTCGTCACCTGGCGCGGCGTGCCGCCGTCAGCGGCGATCACGAAGATGTGCCGGACAGCTTCGTCGGTGAAGCCGATGCGATCGGAGCGGAAATCGAGTTTCGAAACGATCTTCGGCGGCTCGATCCACTTGGCGCCCTTGGGCGTGGCAGGCATCGGGATCCGCCATTCCTGCTTGTTGGGAACGTTCATCGTGAACGCGAGCGTCTTGCTGTCGGGCGACCACTCGAGCGCGGCCGGTGTTTCCGTGACGTGCGTGACTTGCGAGGCAGCGCCTTCGGCGTCCATCCAGCGGACCCAGATCTGCGAGCCGGCGGGCTCACCTTTGCCCTTGGCGACGTACGCGATGCGTTTGCCGTCTGGCGACCAGCGCACGTCGGCGCCCTGCACGAGCTCGCGCTTGTGGCTGCCGTCGATGTTCATGATCCACAGGCTCGTTTCCCACTTGTCGTTCATCTTGTCGATTTCGCGAAGCCCATAAATGAGCTGGCTTCCGTCGGGCGACAGCTGCGGGGTTTGGACGTCTCGCCAATCGAGGTACTGCTCGATCGAGAGTTTGCTCTGTGCGTGGTTCTGCGCGAGCGCCGGAACAGCGGCGAAAGCAGTGAGAACCAGGGCGCAGAGTGTGGCGCGAACATGGTATCGCATAAGCACTCCGGTGGTGGTGTTGTAGAGGGAAAACGTGCGCTTATTGGAGGAGATTCGCTAGGGCCAGGCCCAGCTCAAAGCCCAGCTCAAAGCACAAGACTGCCAGCTCACGTCTCACAGCTAGGCGGTTTCAAAGCTCTGAGCTCTCTGGCACTGCAAGCTTCAAGCTGGCAGTGTCTGTAAGCTCGCGGCTTGCAGTGACATCGAGCTCTAGGCCATGACACTGCCTTGCTGTGAGACGTGAGCTCGCAGCCCTCAGCTTGGAGCCAACGCCGCTTACGGCCGCAGCGCTCCTGCAGGCGGGCTGCAAAAACGCTATTACGGTCTGGTGCAGCGAAAACTTCCCTGGCAGCGCGCGTTTCCGAGCCTAGCCCTCGGCTCTCGCCGCCAGCACCGCCTGCCGTCGAGCGAGCCAAACGCCGAGCCCGAGCCACGCCGCTGACATCGGCACAGCGATCCAAGAAATCGCGGCCAAGCCCAGCCCGAGCGCGGTGAGCCCGGCAAACACCCACGCTCCAACCTGATCGCCGCCGCGGTAGACGAACGTCTCGATGAAACTCTTGGCCTTGTACTTGTCCTCGCGCGGGACAACGGTGAACAGCACCTCCATTCCCGGATTCGTCAGCGCGAAGTTTCCGCCGCGGCGCAGGACGACGAATGCGGCGAGCGCCACAAATACCGGCGTGCTCGCGAGCAAACCAAAACCGATCATCGAGACGAGCGGGAGATAGACCAGCACCGAAACCAGCCCGAGCCAGCGGATGATCCGGCCGGTGAGAAATACTTCGGTGAAAATCGTGAGCAGCTGCACGAACAGTTCGACGCGCGCGAGGACTGCCGTGCGTGTCGCGCGGTCGGCGAATGTTGCACCGACGATCGACGATTGTTCGAAGTACAAGAAGGTCGAGCCGATCGTGAACAGAATGAGGTAGGCCGAGATGCCAAGCAGGTACGGCGACTTCACCGTGTGCGTGAAGCCGGCCCACATGCTGCCGCCAACGGCGTGCCCCTGCAGCTGCGCGACCTGAGACAGTTGTTCGTTGCGATCAGTACCAGCGGCGCGTTCCGGCGCGCTCTCGGGAAGTGGAAAGCGCGCGACCACGAACACCGCGAACTCGAGCAGCACGCAGCTCACCAGCAACAGATTCTTTTCGCCGATGCTCTTCGCGAGCACCGCCGTCGCCGCGCTTCCCGCAACCGACCCAAGCGTTCCACCAACGCCGATGAACCCGAACAGCCGCTTCGCCTGCTCGCTGCGAAACACATCCGCCATAAAGCACCAGAACAGCGACGTGACGAACAGGCTGAACATGCTCGTCCACACAAAGAAGGCGCGCCCCGTCCACAGATCGAGCGCGGCGCCATCGTGGCCGCTGCCCACGCGCAGCAGCAGATAGAAAATCAGCAGGCTCGCGACGATCGCCTGGTACGCGTATGGAATGAATTTCCGCGGCGGAAAGCGCACCACCATCGACCACAAAATCGGATTCACGATCAGCGTGGTCGTCAGCGTGCCCACAAACAGCATGCTCAGCTGCGCTGGTGTCGTTCCGGCCGCGACTGCATCACGCAGCGGACGCAGAACGAACCAGCTCGCCAGCGCGCAGAAAAAGAAAAGCGCCGACGCAAGCATCGCGCGCATTTCGTTCGGCTCGACGGCCACAACGCGACGGAGCAGGGCGTAGAACACGCCCTGCTCCGCGCTGCCGGCCTTCCCAGCCTCGCTCAGGCGCCTTTCTGCTTGGCGTGCCACGCGGCGAGAACCTCGGCTTCCTTAGCCGCAGGAATTCCCGCAATCGCGCCGTTGTCCATCGAACTCTGCTCCGCGGCCGGCCGCGTCTTGTGCCACGCCAGCGTCTCCCGGGCCGTCACAGCGAGCGGACGGAAAGTCAGCCCCTTGGCGAGCGCCTTAGCTGTGTTTCGCGAACAGAAGCCCGCCGTGGCGCCAATGGGCGGCATCCACACAGGCATGTGCCGCCAGCCGTTCACGCCGTTAGCCCGAAGAAAATCGGCGGGCGCGAATGAGAATGTGGCATTCGACTTCAGCGCGTCCTTGATGCCGTTGAGCATCTCGCCAATTGTCAGTGGCTTCGCTGGCCCGGTCGCGTTGTAGATGCCGAACACGCGCTGCTCCGCCATGCGAATCATCCACTCGGCGAGGTCGCGCGAGTCGATGATCTGCACCGGATCATTCGGCGTTCCCGGCGCGAGCACTTCGCCGCCTTTATCGATGCGCACGGGCCAGTAGGTGAAGCGATCCGATTTGTCGAGCGGGCCGACGATAAGACCCGGACGAATAATCGTGTGGATCCCCGGATACTTTCTCGCGACTTCGGCCTCGGACTCTGTCTTCAGCGCGCCGTAGTATTTGCGCGAGTCTTCAGGGGTGATCGTGTAGGGATCGATGCCGGCCGGCATCGGCGTGAGTCCATCCGATTCGTCGGCGCCCGGATGACTGTTGTCCGGATACACCGAGAGCGTCGAGATGAACATGTAGTGCTTCGTGTGCCCTGCCAGATGCTGAGACGCGTTGCGCACCCAGTTCGGCATCGTGGTCGGATTGTCGATCACGACATCGAACGATTTTCCCGCGAGCGCGGAGACGTCGTTATTGAGATCGCCGATGAGCTGCTCGACGCGTCCCTTGAAAAAGTCCGGCCGCGTTTTGTTGCGATTGAACAGGGTGACGCGATGTCCGCGCGCGGTGGCGTACTCGACTTGCTCGGGGCCCGTGAAGCCTGTGCCGCCGAGGATCAGGATGTCGAGCGAGGCGGGGGCGCGTTCCACCGGCCGCGTTTCGCCGAACGCCAGCGAGGGAAGTCCGGCGATTCCAATCGCGCTGCCTGCTGCCGTAACCGACTTGATGAACGTGCGGCGAGATGTTGCCATCCGAGTGTTCCCGATGAAAGAAGGTAACTCAAACACTGATTACTCTACCCCAACACTTCTCACTGCTTTTTGCTACTTCTTCATCCAGATCACCGCGTAGAACGCGCCGGTCTTTCCCGTGGCGATCGTCTTCACATTCGGGCAGGCCGCGAATCTCATATACTGCGCGACCGAGCCCGATGCCTCGGATCCGGGCGGATACAGTTCCACGAACTCGACATCCTCGGTGGCGTACAGGTCGAGAGAAGTATGGCCCACGCGACGGTTCCCGTCGATCAGTACGCAGGCCGTGTTGTTGGCCACCTGCAGGTCGCTCGAGAGGCTTGCCGCGCTCCTCGTGCTTCTGATCGCTTCGCCCAGGGTGAGGCTGCTGAGCGGGGCGAGCTCCTCGCGCGTGACGACTACGGCATGCATGTAGCGCTGCGCGAGCCGGTTCTGCGTCTCGTGCCACACGAACGTCGCCGAGTTTCCGGTGCCCGATTGTATATCCTGCTTGGCCTTCGATAGGGTGGTGTCGATCGGCATCAGGCGTACGACGACGCCGCGCCAGTCAGCGAGCTGCACGCTGTGCATGTTGCCGATGTATCCCGGCTTCAGCACGTGCAGAATAGTTGGTCCGCTGCGCACCGACGTGAACGTGAACCATCCGTCGGGCCCTGTGACCGCGCTGCCCCGGCGGTTGCCGATCAAGTCGACCGTCGCGCCGGGAATCGGCTTGAACCGCTCGTCGACGACGAGGCCGGCGAGCACATGCATTTCGGCGAGTACTCTGATCGTGTCGAGATCTGCGCGCATCGGCACGAGCGTCACGAACAGTGAATCGCTGGTCTGCGAGGTGATGTCGAACTCAGCGACCGCCGGCAAAAAACCGATCCGGCGCACGCTGAGCGTCATCGGCCCGCTCGGAACGTTTGGAAAAAAGAATTCGCCCCGGGCATCGGTACGCACGGGATTCTTGATGCCTTCAGCCTTCACTTCGGCGTTGGCGAGCGGTATGCCGGCGGGCGTCAGTACGCGCCCCGTCACCAGCGGGACGATTGCGGCGGTTACCTGCGCGCCGGCCGAAGCAGCAGCTACGAGGCACAGCGTGGCGATCGCCAGCCGAAGAATCGCCTTCATTGAGAAACCTCGGTCAGAGAACGATGAAGGGCGCAGGAGAAAACTCCTGCGCCCTTCACCTGCGAGCGTCTAGCGAGCGCTTACGGAGCGCCGTAGTTCGGGTTGTTGCTGTACTCGACGTACGGAACCGGATAGCAGGTCTGCGTTCCGACGTTTGCGTAGCCGGGCTTCAAATACGTCGCGCCAGCCGGCAGGAAGTTCTTGATGTTCGTCGGGTGACGACGGTACGCCGCGAGCTTGCGGCCTTCGAGGTAGAAGTCCTGTCCGTACTGATAAAGCAGTTCGGTCAGCACGCTGTTCGCGTCGGCCGCGCCGGCATATGCCGGCTGGCCTGCTGCCGTGCGGCGCGTGGCGATCAGTGCCAGCTGCGCCACGGGGTCAGCCGACGCCTCGGCGGCGATGTAATCCGCCTCGAGACGTGACGCGAGACGGATGGAGGTCCCGTAAGCCGTGAACTTCTGCTGCGGGAAGAACCCGAGCGGCAATGCATCCTGTCCACGCAGCGGCGTCTGCGCCGGCGTGAGGAATGGAGTGCGCGTATCGCCGTTCTGATAACCCACAGGCACGCTGAGCGCGCTGCGGTCGAACGTGTACTGCCAGATCTTGTTCTCGATCCGGTTCTGATTGTTCAGGTCTTGCAGGTACGTCATGTTGTAGTTGTAACCGGCAGGCACGAGCGCCGCAGCAGCAATCGCGCCGGCGTTGTCGCCCTTCTGGAGCCGCGCACGAGCCAAGCCGAGCGCCGACGCGTTGGCCAGGTTCAGGCCGTCCGCTGAGGCGTTCGCCAGTCCGGTCGAGCGGGCGATGTTCAACCAGTACGTGGCGGAATCGAGCATCTGCGCCGTTGTGAGCTTGGGACCCGAGGAAAGGTCTCCGTTGCAGAAGTCCGTTGCCATGTGCAGGATGCCAAAACCACGGAACGTCGCCGCGCGGGCGATGTTGATGTTCGACGTGGGGTTTGGCAGCGTGAGATCGAGCACCAACTTGGTGGACGCGATCGCCACCTGAAGCGGGTTCCACACGTCGCCGGAAAGCGACCCGTTCACGTCGGCGATATTCCTGAACCCGAATTCATTTCGGGTCGGGAAGGTATCGGCAACGTCGATCTCACCGGCGAACCAGCCGCCATACACGTCCAGCTAGCCGTACGACACAGCAAAGTTCTGCTGTGCGGAGTTGGCCAGGAGCGTGGCGCCCGCCGTCGGATCGACCGTCGAAGCGTCGATGAGGTTCGGGT
>JANYIJ010000158.1 GCA_025362095.1 Gemmatimonadota bacterium
CGACTTGCGAGTGGGGACTGGCGAGCGAACGGCGAGCGAATGGCGAGCGAATGGCGAGCGAATGGCGAGCGAATGGCGAGCGAATGGCGAGTGGGGACTGGCGAGCGCGTGGCGACTCGCGAGTTGCTACGCTCTCGCCAATGACGACTCGCCATTCGCCGCCCTTACTCGGCCCGCATTACCTCCGCCGGATTGACCCGCGACGCGCGGCGGGCGGGGAGTACCGCCGCGATCGCCGCTGGGATGAGCAACACCGTCGGCGCGAGAGCGAACGTCCACGGATCGTGAATCGACACACCGTAAATCATCGAGGTGAGCAGCCGCGACAGCGCCCAAGCGCCGCCGACGCCGGCGGCGAGGCCCGCGCCGCACACCCACGCCATTTCGCCAGTGACCAGCCGAACCAGTGCGCCGTCGCTGGCGCCGAGCGCCGTGCGAATTCCGAACTCACGTGTGCGCTGTGCGACCGTATTCGACACGACCGCGTACATGCCGATCGTCGAAAGAAGCAGGGCGAGCAGAGCGAATGCGGAGATCAGCAGCGTGTTGGTCCGGCGCGGTGCGACCGACGCGTCGACCACATCCTCCATGGTGCGCACGTTGAACACGGCCTGCGCAGGATCGACCGCGTGAACCACCTCCTTGAGTCGCGCGAGCAGGGCCGCGGCGGGCAGTGTCCCGCGCGCCACGATCGCAATGTTCGCCGGTGTCTGGTTGGCGAGCGAGAAATACAGCTGCGGCGTCGGCGCAATATCGAGGCGGCGCTCGCGGACGTCGGACACGACACCGACGATCGTCACGGGCTTTGGACCGGACATCGAGAAGGTATGTCCGATCGCGTCTTTCCCCGGCCAAAACGCTTTCGCCATCGCCTCGCTGATCACGGCCACCGGCGGCGCGAGTGAGTCGTCGGCGGCGGTGAACAACCGCCCGCGGCGAAGCGTGATCCCCATCGCGCTGAAATAGCCGCCTGTCGCCATGAGCTGGCGGACGAATGAATCGGGTCCCTTGACCTTCGCGGCGCTGCTGTCGGGTTGAATGGCGACGGATATTCCGCCGGCCGCGTTGAGTGGGAGATCGTTCACCGCGCCGACTGCCGACATGCCGGGCACGGCGCCGAGCCGCGCAAGAACGGCATCGATCGTCGCAAGACGCGCGGCACGCGGCGCCGCGGTTTTCGGAAACGCGATTTCGAGTGTGCCAACCGACTGTGTTTCCATGCCGCGGTCGACGGACATCAGCCGGTCGAAGCTCCTCAGCATCAGCAGTGACCCGACGAGCAGCACGACGGTCACCGCGAGTTCAGCTCCTACCAGAATCCTCCGCGCGCGTCCCGCGCCAGCGCGCGTCGCCGTGCGCGCGCCCGACTTGATCGTCTCCGCCGGCGACTCGCGCGTCGTGCCCAGCGCCGGCCAGAGTCCGAACGCGATCCCCGCGACCAGCGCGAGCGACACGGAAAATCCGAGCACACGCATGTCGATCGTCGCCGGTGACACGCCGGAGAGCTGCGCCGGAAGCAGCGCGCGCATTGCGCCCAGTGCGGCGGGCGCAAGCGCGACACCGGCCAGCGTCCCGCCGGCGGCGAGGACCACGCTCTCGATCAGCAGCTGACGGATGATCCGCCCGCGCGATGCGCCCAGCACGCCGCGCACGGCGATCTCATGTCTGCGCGCGGCCGCCTGCGACAGAAGAAGATTCGTCACGTTCGCGCACGCGACGAGCATGAGCAGCACCGTAGCGCCCAGGAGCACGAGCAGCGCGGCGCGCGTGTTACCGGTGAGATATCGCTGCAGCGGCGTGAGCGTACCCGACGCCTTCAACTCCGCGACCAGCGCAGTGACGAGCGTGCGCAGTTCGGGGCGAATGGTCGACGTCGCAGATTTCTGCTCCCACGTGGCGAGCAATCGCGCCGACGCGGCGCCGGGAAGCACGCCTGGCGCGAGGCGCGCGATGACGTTCGATGCGAGAAATCCGCGGAACGGTGCGAATGTCGCGAACGTGTTCGGCACCGACATCGGCATCCACAGATCGCTTTCGTCGGGAAATGAAAAGCCGCGCGGCATCACGCCGATGATTTCGAACGAGCGGGCGGAGAGCGATATCGTCTTCCCGATGACGTCCGCGCCACCGAACTGTCGCTGCCACAAACCGTACGAGAGCACCACGACGTCCGGGCCGTTTGGAATTGCGTCGCGCTCTGCGATCGCGCGGCCGGTGATCGCCGGCACTCCGAGCGTCGCGAAGAACGCGCCGCTCACCACGCCTGCTTTCGCGCGGACCGGATGTTGCGGGTCGTCGATGTTCACTCCACCCGACGCGTACACGCCGATGCTCGAGAATGCGTCGCGCATGCGGGACACGTCAGCCACATCGACCGACGGGCCGGAATCCGGCCCGCCCGTGCCCGGATCGAAGGGGATTTGTACCCGTTTGAGCACAACCAGCTCGCGCGAACCGGGGAATGGAAGCGGCCTGAGCATGGCCGCATCGACGGCGCTGAACATCGCCGTCGTCGCGCCGACTCCGAGCGCGAGAATTCCCACGACCGCGCACGTAAAGGCAGGCCGCTGGATCAGTCGGCGAACGGCAAACCGAAAATCTCGCACTGCTTGTTCGGCCAGGTCGAAGCCCCACTGATCGCGACTGCGTTCGCGATGCCCGCCCTCATTCCCAAATTTTCGCCGCGCCGCCTCTCGCGCAGCCGCTTCGTTCATTCCCGCGCCAAGATTCGCCTGCGCGCGCAGCTCGATGTGCATGCGCATCTCATCGCGTAACTCGTCGGATATCGAATCCCGCTTCACGATACCAGCGAGACGGCGCCACAGTTCTCCGAATGTCATATGCGATTCCTCATGCCGGCCGGAGAATGAGCGCGATCGCGCTGGAGACACGCCGGTATGATTCCACTTCGCGCTCGAGATGCTTTCGTCCCGCCGCCGTCAGCTTGTAGTAGCGCGCCCGCCGGTTCTCGGACGTTCTCCCCCACTCTCCGACGACGAATCCCTTCAGCAGCATTCGTTGCAGCGCCGGATAAAGCGACCCCTCCTCGACCTGCAGCACATCGCCCGACCCACGCTGAATGGATTCGGCGATCTCAAAGCCGTGCCGCTCCGCCCGATGCGCGAGCGTGCGCAAGATCAGCATATCCAACGTCCCCGGCGGAATCTCATCTCTTGGCGCCATACCATAACCTCGGAAGAGTGACTTACATAGATAGTCTATGTTAGAGTCTTCATCCCCGCAAACCGTTTACCCAACGGACGCTCTCCTCTGTCAACCCGCCCTGTCCACCCTCCACTCACCCTCTTGGCGAGTGGGGACTGGCGAGCGAATGGCGAGTGGGGACTGGCGAGCGAATGGCGAGTGGGGACTG